>JBKJNH010000239.1:0-3376 GCA_046596055.1 Candidatus Eiseniibacteriota bacterium | reverse complement strand
CGCCTCGACCGTCCGGGTCGCGCGGAGGGCCAGCACGGGATCGAGCACGTTGCCGACCGTCGACGTCCACGCATCCGCGGACCACAGGCCAAGCGGACGCGAGCGATCCGGAACGCGGCCCAGGAAGCGGGCGCGATCGCTCTCGAACTCGACGGCGCGGTCCTCGAGCACCGCGAGGCCCATCCACGGGAACGTCTCGCCGGCGCCACGCGGGCGACGCCGCGCCAGCAGCGCGCCATCCTCCGCCGACCATTCCGTCTGGACGAAGAGCCGCGAGAACGCCGGGTGCGAGGCGTCGGCGGTGCGATCGTGCAGCACGACCTCGAGCGCCGCGGCGACCTCGATCGTGCGGGCGAGCGGGCCGTCGTGCGACAGCGTGACGCGGCGGATCTCGAGCGGTAGCGTGGGATGGACGGCGATCGCCAGCCGTGCCTCGATCTCGTGCTCGGTGCGCACGAACTCGACCGCGCCCGAACCGAACCGCGTGCGAACGGGGCCGGTGCGCGGGGCACACGGCGCGGTCGCGATCGACCACAGGGCCTCGCGCGAGCGTTCCGCGATCCAGACGAGGAAGCCGTCGGCATCGACGACGGGATCCCCGGTCCAGCGCGTGAGCGCATGAGCGCCGAACGTCGACAGCCCGGTTCCGGTCGCGGTCACGAGCGCCGAGTAAGCGCCGTTCGACAGGAGCGCGGCGACCGGGCGCGCGGCATCGCGCGGCGCCGCAGGCGGCGCCTCGCCCAGCACGGACGGGACGGGATCGGGAACGACGCTCATCGCACCTTCACGAGACGCGCCACCACCGCGGACTCCCCGGTCGTCAGGCGCAGATGATAGAAGCCGGGCGCCAGGCGCGAGCCGTCGACCGGCAACGCCTGCTCCCCGGCGGCACGAACGCCGTCGGCGACCTCCATCACGATGCGCCCGCGCGCGTCGATCAGGTCGGCGCGCACGCGTCCGGCTGCCGCCAGGCGAAAGCGTACGACCGTGCGCTCGCGGAACGGCGTCGGCTCGACCGCACGCAGCTGGATCGCGGGCGCGCCCGCGATCGGCGCGTCGTCGCCGACGTCCGTCGTCACCGGCGTGAAGCCGGCGCGCGTGAGGCCGTTGGCGATCCACTCGTTCTGGCTGATGCGCCGCCACACGGCTTCGTTCCGGTAGTTCTCGATCATCATCACGATGGGGCCCTGATCGATGCCGAGCACGTCCTGTCCGACCCAGCTCTGTGTGGGGTTGAACGCGTCGGTGAAGCCATACGGGCCCCACAGCGTGCCGCGCCAGTTGTCCCACAGGTTGTGCATCAGCGGCACGACGACCTCGGGCGCGAATGGAAGCGACGAGATCCCCGCCGTCGGCGTGATCGTCCCGTTCTCGCTCCAGGGCGGCGGCGCGCCGTGCGCCGCGTAGCCGAACGGATCGTCGGAGGCGGTGAGCCCCCACAGGCTGTCGGAGTACGCGACCCAGTTGCTCGGGTTGGCGATGCAGTACGCGCGCTGCGCGAGCGTCGCCCGGCGCGAGTTCTCGAAGTAGGTGATCCCCTTGCTGAACGTGAAAACGTCCTGGAGCCCGCGGAAGTCGACCCAGCAGTGCGAGTATTGATGCCCGAACAGCGGCGGGAAATTGATGTTGGTGTAGCCGTAGCGTGTCTGCCAGGAGTAGGTGCTGGTCCACGTGGTCCACTGCGATGCGGGAATCGGGTGCGTGGGTGAACCGAGCGCGAGAATGTACAGGATCATCGCCTCGTTGTAGCCAACCCAGGGACCGAATCCCCCGAACCCCCCACCCCCCGGCTTCCATCCCATCTTGATCCCGTTGCTGAAATTGCGCATGAACTCCCAGTTGCAGCGCAGGTAGATCGAGTCCGCGAGGGCCCGGATCTGCACCTCTTCCGGGTCGGATCCTGTGAAGTAGTGCCGCGCGTCGATGATCCCGGCCATGAGCAGCGCCGTGTCGATCGTCGACAGCTCCGCGTCCCACGTGCGCGTCGCGGTGTTCATGTCGAGCCAGTGGTAGTAGAGGCCCTTGTACCCGATCATCCCGTTCACGGCCGTGCCCTGCGGTCCGGTCCAGAACGTGTTGAGCGTCGTGAGGACTCGCGAGCGCACCGCCGCGCGATCGAGCCAGCCGTGATCGACGCCGATGCACAGCGCCGACAGGCCGAAGCCAGTCGCGGCAATGCTCGAGACCGAACCGCCCGTGTCGCGGTCCTTGACCATCCCGTTCGCCGGGTTGGCCTCGTTCCAGAAGTACATGACGCCGGCGTGCTGCACGGTGTCGAGCAGCGCTTCGGTCGTGATCGCCTGCGCCGGGCGGGCGTCAGGAAACGCCAGCGCGGCGATGGTCGCCAGGACGGCGGCGGCGAAACCGAATCCGCGCCGGCGCGCGGCGTCCGGGTGGTTGCTGGATGCATGGCCCATGGATGTCTCCTCCTTCGTCACGATCAGAACTCGAGGCCGAGCGTCATGCGGTGCGCCGCTTCCAGGCGCCCCATATCCGCGAAGGCGTAGTCGAAGCGAAATCCCAGCGCGTTGTTCAGGTCGCCGCTCACCCCGGCGCCCAGCGTGAGGCCGCCCTCGGCGTCCTCCTTGAACAGGTTCTGCCAGCCGGCCCGCACGGCGAACAGTTCCTTGTAAGCGTACTCCCCCCCGAGGTTCACGCTCTCGCTGTTGTCGCTGGGGTGGAGGGCGTCGATGGCGAAGCGGAGCTGGTTTCGCGGGTCGATCCGCACGGGAATGCTCGCCCCGAAGCGCAGCAGCACGGGCACCGAGTGCTCCTCGGTGAAGACCTCGGCGGGCAGGGCGGGGTTGTCGCCGTTGGCGTCGGGATCCTGGTCGTAGGTCACACCGAGGTCGCGGCCCGAGAACGACCCTCCGACGCCCAGGTTCGAGAAGCTGGCGCCCAGCTCGATCCCATCCTCGTTCAGCCGGTACAGGGTCCCCAGGTGGAACACGCCGGTCGACATCGTGCTGTTCCAGATCCGCTCCTGGAGCCACGAGACCTGGGCGCCGACCGTGAAGCGGTCCGTGATCCTCCGGCCCCAGCCCAGCCCGATCGCAAGGTCCATCACGTTGAAGCGCTCGCCGGTGCCGAGCGGCTGGCCCACCGTGCGCACGTCGATATCGCCCGAGCCAAGCTGCGTCACGCTGCCGACGAGCGCGCCGGCGCCGCCGATCGGGAACGCCGCGGCGACGTGGTTGTAGTCGATGCCGGCGAACCACTCCGCGTGCGAGAGCGCGAACTCGTGTTCGTCGAGCCGGCCGATCGCCGCGGGGTTGTAGTACGCCGCCTCGATCCCCGAGCCTATGGACACGCCCGCGTTGCCCATCCCCGCGATGCGCGCGCTCGGTTCGATGAGCAGGAACGTGCCCACCGTCGT
>JBKJNH010000305.1:0-8010 GCA_046596055.1 Candidatus Eiseniibacteriota bacterium | reverse complement strand
CGACCATCGACGTGCGCGAGGCGACCGTCGGCCCGCTGTCCGGCACGAGGTCGGTGTCGGGTGGAACGACTTCGATCGCCGAGTACGGAAGTTGAAGGCGTTCCGCGATGATCTGTGTGAACACGGTGTTCGTCCCCTGCCCGATGTCCGTCGACGCGGCGAGCACCCGGATGTGCCCGTCGTCCGCGATCTCGAGCGCCGCCCGCGAGGCGAGCTTCACCTCGCCGCTGCCCGTGAAGCCCGAGCCGTGGAAGAACGTGGCCACCCCGCGGCCGCGCAGCGGCCCGCCCGGCGTCGTCGCCGCGGCCGGCCCGAGCGCGGCAAGCGCCTCGTCGAGCATCGCCGCGAGCCCCGGATCTTCAGTGAGCGTCTGTCCGGTCGGCAGGGTGTCGCCGACGCCGAGGAAGTTGCGCCGGCGCAGGTCGAGCGGATCGATCCCGAGAACGCGGGCGGCGCGCTCCATGTGCATCTCGATGGCGAAGATCGTCTGCGGCGCACCGAAGCCGCGGAACGCACCGTACGGCGGCGCGTTGGTGAGCACGGCGCGCGCCTCGATGGTGACGTCGTCGCAGGCGTACGCCCCGCCGGCATGCAGCGTGCCGCGCGACAGGACGACCGGCGTGAGCGTGACGTACGCTCCCCCGTCGAGGTCGACGGCGACGTGCAGCGCGGTCAGGTCCCCGTCGCGGGTGAAACCGGCGCGGATCGTGGTGCGACTGGGGTGCCGCTTCGTCGTCGCCCACATGTCCTCGAGCCGGTCGTAGATCAGCTTCACCGGGCGCCCGCCGGCCTTCCACGACAGGAGTGCCGCGTGCCCGGCGATGACGTTCGGGTACTCCTCCTTGCCGCCGAACCCGCCGCCCGTCACGGTCTGGATCACGCGCACCTTCTCGGGCGGCAAGCCCAGCACCGGGCCGAGCGCCTTGTGCACGTAGTAGGGGCATTGCAGCGAACCCCACACGGTCACGCCCTTCTCGGGCGAGGCAACCGCGACGACGCCTTGCGTCTCGATGTAGAGCTGCTCCTGCGCGCCCGTCTCGTAGGTTCCTTCGACCACGACCTCGGCCCGGGCCAGCCCCACCGCCGCATCGCCGCGTGCCACGTGGTAGCGCTTGAACACGTTGTCGTCGGCGTGCTGCGCGTCTCCCGACGCGGCGGCCGCCACGCTGTCGTCGATGCCGAAGACGGCCGGCAGCGGGTCGATGTCGAGCGCCACCAGGGTCGCCGCCTTCTCGACCATTCCCTTGTCGGCATGCGCGATCAGGACGACCGGCTCGGCCGCGTGGCGGATGACGTCGTGCGCCAGGTACGGCTGGTCGTACTCGATCAGGACGACGACGTTCCGCCCCGGGATGTCGGCGGCGGTGACGACCACGAACTCGTCCCACGGCACGCCCGGCAGGAAGCGCACGCCACGCAGGCGCCCGCGCGGGACGGTCGTGCGGATCGTCTTCCCGTGGAGCACCCCGGCAAACGGCACGTCGTCGATGTAGAGCGCGCGACCGGTGACCTTGGCCGCGCCGTCGGTGCGGGTGGGGCTGTCGCCGATCACTTGTCCGTCGCTCCATGGCCGATCCAGCGCGCGATCAACAGGCGCTCCTCGGCGGTCATGGCCGTCATGTTGCCCAGCGGCATCGTCTGCGTGGTCACGACGCGCTCTCGAATGCGGGAAGACCAGCGCACGACCTGCTCCCCGCTCTCGAGGTTCACCCCGCCCGGCGCCGCGCCGAACGACGCGATGCGCGGGACGGTCGCGTGACAGGCGACGCAGCGCGACAGCATCACGGCCTGCACCTCGGCGAACGTCGGCGCGGGCCCCTCGCCGGCCAGCGCGGCGCGGGTCGCGTCGTCGATTTGGCTTTCGAGCCGCGCCGGCGCGGTCAGGAGCGCCAGCCCGACCGCCGCGGCGGCCATGGGAACGCCCCAGGCAAATCGTCCGCGGCCATGGCCGATCATCAGGTGTCGCGCACCCATGCCGATGGCGATCAGCAACAGGAGGATGACGGCCCGATCCGGCGCGTCGTATGTCCCCGGATAGTGGTTCGAAAACATGACGAACAGCACCGGGAAGGTCATGTAGCTGTTGTGGACCGAGCGCAGCTTGGCCTTCTCGGCGTTCGACCAGTCGGGCGTCCGTCCCTCCTCGGTCGCCTTGATCATGGCGCTCTGCGCGGGAAGGATGCGCGCCCACACGTTGGCCACCATGATCGAGCCGAGGAGCGCACCCACGTGCACGAACGCCGCACGCCCCGACAGCGTGCGCGTGAGCACGATCACCACCGCGACGAGCAGCACGAGCGACACCGCCGTGGCCACGCCACGCCGACGCTCACCGGCCCGGTCCCACAACGCGTCGTACACGAACCAGCCGCCGATCAGGACCGACAGACCCAGCGCCATCGCCGCACGCGGCGACAGGCCCGACACGGCGGGATCGGTCAGGTAGAGGCCGCGCGTCGAGTAGTAGATCGCACCCAGCAGCGCCGCGCCCGAGAGCCACGTGATCGCCGCCTCCCACTTGAACCAGTGGAGCGTCTTCGGCATGCCGCCGGGCCCGATCTTCCGCCGCTCGACGCGGTAGAACCCGCCCGAGTGCACCATCCACAGGGAGCCTTCGAGCTCGGGGTCGGGATCGGGCTCCCCGACCGGGCGCGCGAGAACGCGCTCGAGGTGCTGGTCGAGCCAGATGAAATAGAAGGAGCTCCCGATCCAGGCGATTCCGGCGATGAGGTGGACCCAACGCAGGGCGAGGCCGATCCATTCCTGAAGGGACATGCGGCGCATTGTGCCGCAGGACTGCCTCCGACGCTAGCCCCGCCCTGCCGAAGCCCGTCGCAGCCGGTCGCGCACGGCAATGCCCAGACCCGACTCGGGGGGCGGAACGACCAGGACGATCGCGGCGCCACGCACGTCGGCCTCGCGCAGGAGTGCATACAGCACGCGGGCGAAGTCGGCCGGATCAACCGGCGCATCGAGCCGCTGCACCGCGTCGAGGGAGGGCGCCGGCACGTCGGCCGGGGCGATCAGCAGCACGCGCCGCCCGGACGCCATGAGCACCTCGGCCCGTCCTGCAGCATCCCCCGCGCTCACCAGTTCCACCCCGGCGCGTGGCGCATAGTGTGCCGCGAGCATTCCCGGGGCGCGGACCCCGCCGGACGCACCCGCCGCGTCGCTGCCCGGCCGCACGGCCATGCCGAGGACCCGCTCGAGGTCTCCCGCCGTGATCGCGCCGCTGCGCAGGATCGTCGGCACCGCCGAATCGCTCGCCAGGTCGACGATCGTCGACTCGACGCCGATCGTGCACGGTCCCCCGTCGAGCACCAGGTCGACGTCGTCCCCGAGGTCGGCGCGCACGTGTTCCGCGGTCGTCGGGCTGACGTGGCCGAAGCGATTTGCCGACGGCGCAGCGAGCCCGCCCCCGAAGGCGTTCAGCACCGCGAGCGCCAGCGGATGATCGGGCGCCCGGAGGGCGACGGTGTCCTGCCCGCCGGTGACGACGTCGAGCGCCCGCGCGGAACGCGGCAGAACGAGCGTGAGGGGCCCGGGCCAGAACGCCGCAGCCAGCCGTCGAGCGCCGTCGGGGACATCCCGCGCCCACGCGTCCAGCGCCGCCACCCCGGCCACGTGCACGATCACGGGATGCGACGCCGGGCGTCCCTTGACCGCGAAGACGCGACGCACCGCGATCTCGTTCGACGCGTCCCCGGCGAGGCCGTACACGGTCTCGGTGGGCAGCGCAACGAGCCCGCCGGCACGAAGGATGGTGACGGCACGATCGATGTCGTCGGGAGATGAGGTCATGCAGGCCATGATATCCTACCGGTCCCGTGATTATCGGCGCCGCGCTCCGCCCCCAGGGAGGTCTTCGATGAAGGGACTCGGCACCCGCTCCGCCGCATGGCTCGCGACACTCGCCCTTGCGCTGACCTTCGCCGCGGGTTGCGGCGAGGACGGCGTCGTCAATCCCCCGCCGCAGGATCCGCAGCACATCGCCGTGCGCTACATCCTGATCGGGTTCAAGGGCTCGGTCCCCGGCGTGATCATCACCCGCTCGAAAGACGAGGCCGAGGTCCTCGCAAACGAGGTCTACACCCGCGCCGTCGGCGGCGAGGACTTCGTCGACCTCACCGAGACGTACTCGGACAGCCCGTCGCAGGACACGGTCTACGCCGCAAACTACGGGGTGATGCTCCGGCTGGGCGAGTACCAGCGGAACACGCTGGCGAAGGCCTTCGGCGACTGCGCCTTCTCGCTCGTCCCGGACTCGATCGGCCTCGCGCCCTGGGATTCGACGAACAGCTCGTTCGGCTGGTACGTCATCGAACGCATCGAGTGAAGATCGTCCCCGGCCTGCTCGCGGCCGTCGCCGTCATGCTGTTCGGTTTCGCGGTGGCGGAAGCCCTGGGCCACGCCCTGCTCGCCGCACGCGGACTTCCGGCCGGAGCAAGTCCCATCTCGGGCGTTCCGGTTGCGATCCTGCTCGGCCTCCTGCTGCGCAACCTGTTCCCGCTGCCCCCGACTCTCGTCCCGGGCCTCAAGTTCTGCACCACGACCGTGCTGCGCGCGGGCATCGTGCTCGTCGGGATCAAGCTCAGCCTGTTCGAGATGCTGCGGCTGGGACTGGCCGGCATCCCCGTCGTCGTCGCCGCGATCGCCGCCGGGCTCGCCTTCATCCCGTGGCTCAATCGGCGACTTGGCCTGCCGCCGCGCCTGGGCACCCTGATCGCCGCGGGCACGAGCATCTGCGGCGTGACCGCGATCGTCTCCGTCGCCCCGACGATCGAGGCCGACGAGCGCGAGGTCGCCTACGCCGTCGCGAACGTCGTGGCGTTCGGCCTGTTCGGCATGCTCGCCTACCCGTACCTGGCACACGCGCTGTTGCACGACTCCGCGACGATCGGGCTGTTCCTGGGCACTGCGATCCACGACACGTCGCAGGTGATCGGCGCCGCGCTCACCTACAAGCAGGTGTTCGACGACGACGCCGTCCTCCGGGTCGCGACCGTGACCAAGTTGACACGCAACCTGTTCCTCGCCGCGGTGATTCCCTACCTCGCCTGGCAGCATGCGCGCAGCACCGCGCACGGCACACCCGCGGGATCGAAGGCCCCCTCCTGGCGCTCCTACGTGCCCGCGTTCATCCTGGGATTCGTCGCGATGGCGATCGTACGCTCGATCGGCGACGGCATGCTCGACGCGGGCGGACGAGCCTGGGGCTTCTGGGACCGCCCGGCGTGGAGCGCGCTTGCGTCGCAGTTGGGGGATACGGTCGGCGCGCGCTGGCTGCTGGGAACGGCGATGGCCGCCGTCGGACTCAACACCAGCTTCGCAGTCTTCAAGGGCGTGGGCCTCAAGCCGTTCGCCGTAGGATTGGCCGGCGCGGTCGTCGTCGGCGCCGTGGGCCTGACGATGGCGATCCTGCTCGGGCGTTTCGTGCGGATGTGAAGCGACCGACGCGGTGGAGGACGAATGTGGAATCTGCCGGCTCGGTCGACAAAGGTGGACTCGCCTTGCGAGTCCGTGTGCCGGGAGCAGGACTCGAACCTGCACGGCCTTGCGGCCAGCGGATTTTAAGTCCGCTGCGTCTGCCATTTCGCCATCCCGGCTCGGCAAGCGAGGAGTCTAGCACGCGAAGGATGACGGTCGGTGAGTCACCGGCCGGAGTGATCGTGTTCCCAACGGGCTCCCTCCCGACCTGAACCGAAACGAGTGCGATGCCCACCACTGATCTTCGGCTGCTTCTCGTTCACCTCGCCGCCACCTGGTTCATGACGGGCGTGATCTGGATGGTGCAGCTCGTGCACTACCCGCTGTTCGCGTTCGCCGATCGCGCTCGCTTCGGCGCGATGGCCGCCGCGCACGCCGATCGCATCACGTGGATCGTCGGCCCGGCGATGCTCGTCGAGCTTGCGACCGCGCTGTGGCTCGTCGCCCGTCCCCCACTCGGCGTCTCGCGCCCCCTGCTCGCCGGGGGTCTTGCGCTCCTGGTCGTGATCTGGCTCTCCACGGCGCTCCTGCAGGGCCCCGACAACGGCCGCCTCGCCGCGGGGTTCGATCCCGCGATCCACACGCGCCTGGTCACCACCAACTGGCTGCGCACGATCGCCTGGTCGCTCCGCGCGTTCCTGGTTGCCGCGCTGCTGCTCCAGGCCACCCGCATCCGGTAGCGCGCTTCGACAACCGCGGCGACGGCCCGCACGGGCCTCCCCTCCCACTGGTCGCAGCGCTCCCCGGGTCCATCCGAGCGGCTTGAGCATGCCCCGCGGCGAAAGCAGAACGCCCCACCCGATGTCATCGGGCGGGGCGTGCAAAGGAGCGAGGATGGAGCCGGGAGCGCTCGCGGCGCTAGTGCGAACCCCACTCCTCCGGAGCTCCGCTCGGGATCCCGATCGACGACAGCATCGGGTAGCGGGTCGCGAAGTTGAGGAACGGGATCAGGAACGCGCCGAGGAAGCCGAGCATCACGCCGAGCTGGGGCAGCGAGAGGTCGAACGCCGTCGGGTTCACGCTCGGCAGCACGATCAGGTTGCGCTCGAGCCACACGCCCATCAGGGCGATCAGGGCGAACACCTGGTGCAGCATCGGATTGCGCTTGGTCGTCCAGTTCATGAGCCCGAGGAACGGGATCGCGAAGGTAAACGCGAAGATGATCCACGCCCACGAGATGAACGGCGGCTTGAGGCGCAGCACGACGTACGGCGTCTCCTCGCTCAGGTTCGCATACCAGATGGGCAGGAACTGCGACCAGTACGAGTAGACCCAGAACAGCGCGAACGAGAACAGGAGCTTGCCCAGCGTGTGGAACTGCTCGGTCGAGACGACCTTGTCGAGCCCCAGCGGACCGCGCGTCCACACAGCGGCCAGGCTCATCGCGGCCAGCCCGGTGTAGAGCGTGCTCATGAAGATGAACGCGCCGAACAGCGTGCTCACCCAGTGCGGGTCGAGTGACATCAGGACGTCGAACGCCCAGATCGTGTAGACGAGGCAGTAAAGCACGATGAACCAGGGCGACTGGTCCAGCAGTTGCCTCTGCGCCGTGGCCGCCTCGACGGCGTCGCCCTTCCAGCCGTTGGTGCGCTTGCCGTACAGGTCCTTCCACTTGCCGGTCACCAGGTTCTTCGCCACGCCCAGGTCGGGACGCAACGACTTGCCCAGCAGGTGGCGCGACATCAGCACGAGCGCGCCCATCAGGATTGCATTGCGGGCGACGAAGAACGGCCAGTTGAGCCAGGCGGCCTTGACGGCCACCGGCTCCTTCACCCACGGATACAGCGTCACGCCGCCTGCGAACAGGAAGATGAGGACCAGCGCGTAGCCGATCGGCAGGAAGGCCGACAGCGCCTCGCCGTAACGAACCAGGCTCGACGCCCACTTCGTGGCCCGCGTCGTGCGAGCGATCGCGGCCCACACGATGCCGGCCTGGGCGATGCCGAGGAAGAACACGAGATTCACCAGGTACGACTGCCAGGCCTGCTTCACCTGCCCGTTGAAGAGCATGAACACGAAGGCGGCGAGGCCCACGAGGACAAGGGCGGAGCAAATCAGCCGGCCGCGCTTGAAGTCGACCTGACCGACCCGGGCGACGGACTGTTCGAAGGCGGCGTGAGGGATCGGATGGCTCATTGCGCTCGCAGCGTCCGCACGTAGTGGACCACGTCCCAGGACTCCTCAGGCGTCAGCGCGTGAGCGTAGCCTGGCATGATCACGTTGCCGTGCCGGATCGTGTAGTAGATGGAGCCGTCGGAGCGGCCGGCCTGGAGGTCGGCGCGCGTGAGATCGACGGGCGGGATCGGCAGGTGCTTCGCCACCGTGCCGTTGCCCTCGCCCTTCGAGCCGTGGCAGGGCGTGCAGTACGTGTTGTAGGCGATCGCGCCCTTGCGCAGCGTCGTCGTGTCGGCCACGACCGGGTTCACCAGCTTGTCGACGTTCTCACGCGGACCGTCGTCGACGTGCCCGGAAACGGGGACGACGCCGTCGGGCGGAAGCAGGGGCATCTCCTGTGGCTTGATC
>JBKJNH010000322.1:0-8273 GCA_046596055.1 Candidatus Eiseniibacteriota bacterium | reverse complement strand
GCCGCCGCGAGCGCGCACAGGAACAGGCTCGTCTCCATTCCCAGCACCGCGTGCGCCGTGAACAGCGGGAAGACCGCGAAAAAGAACCCGAACGCCCACGCTGACACGCGACCCACGCCGGGCTCGCGATCGAGGGTGCGGACGACCAGCACCAGCGCGACGAGCGAAAACACGATGCCCCACGCGCGCGCCCACGTGAACGTGTCGACTCCGATCGCGGCGCCGGCGGCGAGCCAGGCGGTCCACAGCGGCGAGGTGTAGCCCATGACGGGCTCGCCCGCGTTGTAGACGAAGCCGAGCCCGCGGGCGGCGTTATCGGCGTAGCGGAAGGTGATGTAGGCGTCCTCGGCGGCAAACGGGAGCGCGCGGACCATGTCGATGCGCGCCGCGAGGGCGAGAGCGAGCGGGATCAGGTACGGCGCGAAGGGATGGAACCAGGCGTCGCGGGAACCGCCTTTCATCGCCCGAACGGGCCCCACCACAGGGCGGCCTGCAGCACGAGGCAGGCGTAGATCCCCGCGATCACGTCATCGGCGACGATGCCGAATCCGCCGGGCGCGTTCTGCGCCTCGTTGGCGCCGAGCGGCTTCCAGATGTCGAACAGGCGGAACAGCAGGAAGCCGGCGAGCACCCACGTCCACGAGCGCGGGACCATCCACAGGGCGATCATCTGCCCGACGACTTCGTCGATGACGATGGGCGAGGCGTCGTGGCCCAGCGTCCGCTCGGCGCGATGCGCGGCCGCGATCGAGATGGGCAGGAGCGCGAGGATGACGATCGCCTCGGCGAGCGGATTTCCGAACCGACCGTCCGGGCCCGGCCCGATCCAGTACAACAACCCGGCGACGATGGCGCTGGCGAACGTGGCCGGCGCGATCGGGAACTTGCCCGCGCCGAAGAACGTCGCGATCAGACGGGCGAGCGCGTCCATGCGGGGCGCGCGACCGGCGTGGCCGGGCGCGGCTTCGAGGGAGGGCGGCCGGGGCCGGCCAACGGCGAACGGGGACGAACTTCGGCGCCGGAGGCACCGGTCGCGCCTGGCGCGACGGGAGAGCCGGCCACCGGTGAGACACCCGGCGCAGCCGCTGCCCCCGCCCGCGCGCGGCCGATGTGCGCGATCGCCAGCTTGAAGATGGTCTGCAGGCAGTCCTTCACGCCGTCGCCCTCGATGGCCTTGGCGGGGAACGCGGGCCAGCGGCCGGGGTTCAAGAGGCGGTCGAGCTCGGTCAGCGGCATGGCGTCGGGCAGATCGCGCTTGTTGAACTGGTAGACGCGCGGGATCGCGGCCTGCTCGCGGCCCAGGGCCTCGAGTGCGGCGTCGACGTCGGCGAGCGCGTGCCGGTTCTCGTCGAAGCGTGACGCCTGCGAGTCGACCACGCACACGAGCGCGTCGGCGCCGCGGAGCACGGCGCGGCGCGAAGCCATGAGCTCGGGCTGGCCGGGCACGGTATAGAGATGGAAGTGGGTCTTGAGCCCGGCCACCACGCCCAGCTCGAACGCCATGAAGTCGAAGAACAGCGTGCGTTCGCCCTCGCCGGCGAGGCTCGTGAGGCGGCCGCGGCGGTCGGGCGGAAGCGTGCGATGGAGGTGCTGGAGGTTCGTCGTCTTGCCGCTGTAGGCGGCGCCGACGTAGACGATCTTCAGGCCGAGGGTGCCGGCGCGGGCGTTGAGGACGGCCAAGCGATCTCTCCCGGGGGCGCTACTCGCGCACCGAGTCGCCGAAATCCGGCATGTCGAAGGCGCCGCCCAGGAGCTCGTCGACCCGACGCGAGGCTTCGCGCCGGAACGCCGTCTCGGGATCGATGCCGCCCAGGTCGAGCGCCGTGGCGGGCACTTCGGCCGGCGGGGTGAGGCCAAGACGCTCGAACAGGCCCGCAAAGACGGGCGTCAGGTCGCGCATCGCCCGCTTGGAGCGCAGGCGGACGAGGCCCAGCGTCGAGTGCTTGTCGAAGATGACGCACAGGATCACGCGGTCGGCGACCAGGGTCGAGGCCATGGAGCGGGGCTCACCGAGGAAGACGACGGTGTCGAGCGTCTGCTTGCCGAAGAGCGCGCCCAGCTCGGCGTTGGCCGCGACGTCGGCGGCGGCGAGCGAGGCAAAGGTCGGAAGGTCGAAATCGGATTCCGCGCCGACGCTGGTGATGAGCTGGCCGGAACGATCGATCAGATGGACGCTCAGGGCATGCGTGCGACGCAGGAGCTCGGTGAGCACCGCATCGACCGCCCGGAAGTCCTCTTCGAACAACGTCCAGTTCGCCATGATTCCCCCGCGGCCCTGCGGTGGCTTGCTCCGTTCGGGAGCACGACGCCTCTCACTGGAGGCGCGATATCAACTGACTTGTTCGTTTATAGGCAACAGTCGCGAACGCTGCAAGCGGAAACATATGAAATCGCGTCGGTTGCGACGATGAGGCGGAGGCCATCACGGTGCGGACTAGGAGTCCATCTCCTTGCGACCCTCGAGCGCGCGCGCGAGCGTGACGAGATCCGAGTACTCGAGGTCGGACCCGACGGGCACGCCGCGGGCGATGCGGGTGACACGCACGCCGAGCGGCGTGAGCAACTTCTGCAGGTAGAGCGCCGTCGCTTCGCCGTTCACCGTGGGGTTCGTCGCAAGAATCACCTCGCGCACGGCGACCTCGATTCCACCCGCTCCAGTCGCGCCCGCTGCGCCCCCGCCCGGCTCGAGCCGGCGCAGCAATTCGCGCACGCGCAGCTCCTCGGGGCCGATGCCATCGAGCGGCGACAGCGCGCCGCCGAGCACGTGGTAGACGCCGCGGAAGGACTCCGTGCGCTCGAGCGCCAGGACGTCGACGGGCTGCTCGACGACGCAGACGAGACCGTGGTCGCGCCGCACGTCGGAACACAGGGGGCAGGGATCCTGCTCGGCGTAATTGCCGCAGCGGGTGCAGAAGCCGACGCGGTCCTTGACCAGGAGGAGGGCCTCGGCCAGGCGGGCGGCTTCCTCGCGCGGGCTCTTCAGGATGTGGAGGGCGAGGCGCTGCGCCGTCTTTCGGCCGATGGAAGGGAGCCGCGCGAACTCGTCGATGAGACTTTCGAGGAAGCGGCTGGAGAGGGACATCGAGGCGCGCGGGCCCCGGTCAGAACGGCATGCCGCCGGCGAGCGGGCCGGCGACGCGGGAGAGGGCGGCCTTCATCATCTCCTCGGCGCGGCGATGCGCCTCGTTGACCGCGGCGAGGACCAGGTCCTCGAGGATCTCGACGTCGCCATCACTGAGCAGGGCGGGGTCGATCTTGAGCGACAGGAACTCGCCCTTGCCGTTGGCCGTCACGGTCACGGTGCCGCCCCCGGTCGAGGCCTCGACCGTCTTCTGGCCGACCTCGTCCTGGACTTCCTTCATCTTCGTCTGCATGGCCTGCGCCTGCTTCATCATCGCAGCGAGATCCGGCATCTTCATGGGGGCGCCCTTCTCCGGCGGTGCGCGGTTCGATCAGGGAGTCGGGCGATCGGGCCCGACAATTTCGCCTTCCAACCATACCATGGCGCTTTTCGCGCCCGGCGACAGGTCATCGGGCCGCTTGCGCTTTGCCGGTCCAGGTCCCGGAGCGGCAGCGCCGGAGGGTTTCGTGTTCGCGACGGCTCGCGCCGCCGACGACGGCCCCTTCGCAGGCCCCCCACCGTCGAAGCCCGGATCCTCCGGCGGCGGCGCGTCATCCTCGGGCGGCCCGCCGTCGCGCACGACGCTCGGCGCGATCACCACGCGGTAATCGAGGCGACGCCCGTACGCGCTGGCGCAGGCGCCGAGCAGGAGCGCGCGATTGTCCCGGTGCTCGAGCATGGCGCGCTGGGCGGAGTCGATCTCGAGCACGAGCGTCCCGTCGTGGGCGCCCAGCACGCGGACGTCGGCGACACAGTGCCCGAGCACGCGGTTCTTCGCGCTGACGGCCGCGATGACGGCCGGCCACGCCGAGGCGGCGTCGAAGTCGGGATCGAGCGGGAGAGCTACCGGCGCAGCCGGGGCGGGCGCAGCCGGGAGGGGGGCCACCGGCACTTGCACAGCCGGCGGCTCCGAAGACGCCGTCGGGGCCGCGGGTCCGATGCGCCGCAGCGCGTCGAGTGCCGCAAGGGAGGCCGCGGCCGTCGGTCGTGCGGCGGGTGATGGTGACGACGCCGGGCTCGCGGCGCGCGGTGTGGACGCCATCGGAGCGGGTGCCGCTGCAGGAGCCGGCGCAGCAGCCTCCGCCGCGCGCAGCGGCGCCGCAGCAGAAGGCGAGGCCGCATTGCGCGAGGCCACGGGGACCGCGGCAACGCCCCCACCCCCGCCGCCGGAGCCACCCGAGCCCCCACCACCCTCGATCCGCTCCAGCTCCGCGAGGATCGCCGCGAGCGTGCGCCCCGGCTCCATGTGTGCCAGCTCGAGCGCGGCCGACTCGAAGTGCAGGAGCGGCTGCGACGACTCGCGCATCATGCCGATCGCGTCGGTGACGATGCGCACCTGGCGCAGGAGGTCCGCGCTCGACCATCCCTCGCCCTGCGTGACGTAGCGCGCGCACTCCTCGGGCGTGGCGGCGAGCAGGTCGCGAGCGGCCGGGTCGACCTTGAGCACGAGCACGTTTCGCAAGTGCTCGAGCAGGCCGTCGGCGAGGTCCTTGGGATCGAAGCCGGCGCGGTAGGCGCGGTGGAGCTGCGTCAGCGTCGCGGCGGGATCGCGCCCCAGGATCGGCTCGGCGAGGTCGAAGAACGTCTCGCGCGAGACGAGTCCCAGGATCTCGGTGACGGTGGCCTCGTCGACCTCCGTGCGGCCGGTCGAGACGACCTGGTCGAGCGCCGAGACCGCGTCGCGCAGCCCGCCCTCGGCCTTGCGCGCGATCAGGAGCGCGGCGGCCTCGTCGAGCTCGATCTTGCGGCCTGCCTTCGTTTCGAGGCGAGCGATCTCGAGGAGCCGATCGGCGATGTGGCGCACCGACACGCGCGCCATCTCGTAGCGCTGGCAGCGCGAGCGGATCGTGTCGGGGAGCTTGAGCGGATCGGTCGTGGCGAAGATGAAGCAGACCTTGGGCGGCGGTTCCTCGAGGGTCTTCAGCAGCGCGGCAAACGCGTCGGCCGAGAGCTGGTGGACCTCGTCGACGATGTAGACCTTCCAGCCCCCGCCGGTGGCGGCGAAGCGCACCTTTTCGCGCAGCTGCTGGATGTCGGCGATGCCGCGATTCGACGCGCCGTCGATCTCGACCACGTCGAGCGCGACCCCGTTGGTGATGTCGCGGCACGTGTCGCACGTGTTGCACGGCTCGACGCCCTTGCGGTTGGGGCAGTTGAGCGTCTTGGCGAGGATGCGGGCGGTCGTCGTCTTGCCCGTGCCGCGCGGACCGGAGAACAGGTACGCGTGGGCGACCCGGTCGTGCTCGACGGCCTTCGCCAACACGTCGGTGACGTGGCGCTGCCCCGCGACGTCCCCGAAGGTCTGGGGTCGATACGCGAGGGCGAGTGCGCGGTGCTCCATGGCGGGCGGAGTTCCTTCGCTGGTCGGCACGGACGCTGACGGTGTTGCGGAAGAAAAAAAGGCCAGGTGACCCGCGGCGCTCCCGAGTGATTGCTTACCGTTGCTACCTTCCGGTCCTGGCGGGGTTCACAAGTTCGGGTCGCGCGAGGCCTGGCCCATCGGGTCCGATCGGTCGCCGGTGGGGACGCGGGCGGGGCGATCGGAAAAAGTGGTGGAGATGACCGGGATCGAACCGGTGACCTCGTCGTTGCGAACGACGCGCTCTACCAACTGAGCTACATCCCCGAGGCCTGTAACGTGTTGTGCCGCCCGCGTCTGGTCTGCCCGGGGGCGGCTCACGGACGGCATCTTAGGGGGGCGGCGGCGGCAAGTCAAGGCGTGCGGGACGTCAGCGCTTCTTGAGCCGCTCCACCTCGCCCGCCCAATCCACGACGACCGAGATCGGCGCCGGGCGGCCGACGCTCTGTTCCCGCACGATGTAGAAGCGCTGTCCGTCGGCCGACGGCGTCCACTGCCGGACCGCGAGTTGCGCCATCACCGCACCGGTGGCAAAGAGCGGCTGCGGAGTTCCCCACTCGAACGTCTCTCCCGGCGTGATGGGAATGACCATCAGGGTGTCGTTCAAGGAGCGATAGAACAGCTCGCGCCCGTCGGCCCGCCATTCGGGATCCACCCCGCCCGTCGTCGAGACCTGCCAGCGACTCGAAGGCACGGGATACGACTGCACGTAGATCTGCGGCCGACCCGACTCGCCGCTCTGCACGGCCACCCACCGGCCGTCGGGCGAGAAGCGCCCCTGGATTTCCGAGAACTGCGGGGACTCGGCGATGGGCACCGGCGGCAGGCTGTCCCGCGCCGAAAGGGCCTGGAGATCCCAGCTCCCGGTCGCTCCCGTGTACACGATCGACAGCAGGCCGAGCGGTCCATTCCAGCTCGACGGCGCGGCCGGTCCGACCGGCTGGCCCGCGACCTTGCGCTCGGCGCCGACGCCACTGGCGAGCTTGATGAAGACCCGGAACGGACCGTCGCGCGGCGAGCTCCAGGCGATCTCGGTCCCGTCCGGGGACCACACGGGCCAGTCGTCGTCGGCCGGATCGAACGTCAGCCGCGACGTCGTCCCGCGGCGCAGGTCCTTGACCCACAGGTCGAGATTGCCGGAGGTGTCGTCGCGCATCCCGAACGCGATGCGCGTCCCGTCCGGCGACGGCGCGACCGACGCGTAGTTCGCGGGCGGCGTCAGCACTTCGATCGTCTTCCCTGCGCGGTCGACGAGGACGATCCTCTCCTGTGAACCCGCGGATCGCGCGCGATAGGCGATGGACCCGGTGAGCGAGCCCGAGAAGTCCCCGCTGTTCGCCAGGTTCCCGAGGTTCTCGACGATCGGGAACGGCTCGCCACTGCACTTGCCCGAAGCCAGGTCGAAGCGCCGCGCGAACAGCGTCGCCGAACGCGCGTACAGGAGATAGCCGGGCGCGACGTACTCGACGCGGGAGTCGCAGCTGTCGACGACCGTCGTCTCGAACGAGCCGAGGCGGCCGAGCTTGATCAGGTCGAGCTGGCTGGTCGCCGTGTCGGCGGTGAACAGGAAGCGCTTGCCATCGGGCAGGAACGACGGCCAGGCGTGGCTGTTCTCGCTCCGCGTGCGATCGAGGCTCGTGGCCGGCTTCACGGCACCGCCCGTCGAGGAGACGACGAGGAGCGAGTCTCCGGGGCCCCCGTCGAGCAGGATCATCCCGTCCGCGCCCCAGCTTCCGTCGAAGCGGCCGGACGCATCGGCGATGAGCACGATGGGGCCGCCGGTGGCCGCGACCTTCTTCAGCTTCTCGCCGACCATGAACGCGAGCATCGTCCCGTCGGGCGACCAGAACGGCCGGCCAGCGGACTCGGTGCCCGTGAGCGCCGTCGCCGTCTCCCCATCGATCGGCCGGATGTAGATCCGTCGGCCCGCCGTCGAGTCGGCGCCGAGGTACGCGAGCTTTGATCCGTCGGGCGAGAGCCGCGGCCACAGGAAGCTGCGCGCACCAGCCGGCGGCTCGAGCTCGAAGCGCACGGTCTGTCGATGCGGCTGCGGGCGGGTGAAGTACAGCCCGGCGAAGACCGCCGCGGCGACCAGGCCGAGCGCGGCGAGAGCGAGCGGAACGAGTCTCGCGCGCGCGGGGACCACGGGCGCCGCGCTCACGGCCGGCGCCGGCGCGAGCGTCGCCGGATCGGCGAGGAATCGCGCGAGGTCGTAGCGCACGTCGCCGATCGCCTGGTAGCGCTCGTCGGCCCGCGTCGCGAGACAACGCTTCAGCAGCGCAAGAACGGGCGCGGGCAAGTCGGCCGGCAGGCGCGCCCATGCGATGTCGCCCTTGATGACCGAGGCGAGAATCTCGGAGATGTCCTCGCCGTCGAAGATCCGCGTTCCGCTCAGCATCTCGAAGAGGACGCACCCGAAGGAGAAGATGTCCGTGCGCGCATCGACGCTGCGCCCGCGCGCCTGCTCGGGCGACATGTAGGCGGCCGTCCCGAGGATGAGGCCCGCCTGGGTCGCCGCACCGATCGTCGGCGACTGGCTGAGGCGCGCATCGACCTGCGACGCGGAGGACGCGTCCGACGCCGTTGGCTTGGCGAGGCCGAAGTCGAGCACCTTGACCTGTCCGTCGGGCGTGAGCCGCACGTTCGCCGGCTTGAGATCGCGGTGGATGATGCCCTTGAGGTGCGCGGTCTCGAGTGCGCGTGCCATCTGCAGCGCGATGCCGAGCGCCTCCTCGAGCGGCAGCGGGCCGCTGTCGATGCGACGGGTCAGGTCCTCGCCCGGCACGAGTTCCA
>JBKJNH010000290.1:0-9239 GCA_046596055.1 Candidatus Eiseniibacteriota bacterium | reverse complement strand
GCCCGCCGTCGCCCAGGCCGGCGAGGGCGGGGCCGAGCTGCTGCTGGTGCTCTCCTCGTCGCCGTACTTCCGCGGCAAGACACGCGATCGCGAGCGCATGCTCGCCACCCGTGCGGCGGACAACGTGGCCTGCGTCGCGTTCGTCAACCAGGTGGGCGGCCAGGACGAGCTCGTGTTCGACGGCAGCTCGGTCATCCTCGACGAGCACGGCGAGGTGCTGGCCCGGGCGCGGGCCTTCGAGGAGGACCTGATCGTCGCCGACCTCGACCTCGAGTCCGTGTTCCGCGCCCGGCTGCGCGATCCGCGGCGGCGCGACGGCATCGCGTGGCGCGGCGAGGATCACGGCCTCCTGCCCGTGCGGCGCATCGAGCTGCCGCCGCGTCCCGCGCGTGCGACCGCGGGCGGCCCGGCCAACGGGGCTGCTGCCCGGCGTCGCCCGCCCATCACGCCGGGCATCGCGCCCCAGCTCGACGGGCCGCACGAACTCCACGAGGCGCTCGTGCTCGGGCTCGGGGACTACGTCCTCAAGAATCGCTTCGACTCGGTCGTGCTGGGCCTGTCGGGTGGCATCGACTCGGCGCTGACGGCCACGCTCGCGGTCGATGCGCTGGGGCCCGATCGCGTGATCGGCGTGTCGATGCCGTCGAAGTTCACCTCGCAGCGCAGCGAGGAGGACGCGGCCGACCTGGCGCAGCGCCTCGGGATCCGCTGCCTGACCGTGCCGATCGCCGACGTGGCCGAGGCCTACGACAAGGCGCTGGCCGGCGTGTTCAAGGGTCGGCGGGCCGACGTGACCGAGGAGAACCTGCAGGCCCGCATCCGCGGCAACACCCTGATGGCGCTGTCGAACAAGTTCGGCTGGCTGGTGCTGACCACGGGGAACAAGAGCGAGGTCTCGGTCGGCTACAACACGCTCTACGGCGACACCGCCGGCGGCTTCGCGGTGCTCAAGGACGTGCCGAAGACCGTGGTCTACGCCCTGTCGCGGACGCGCAACGAGCGGGCGATCCGCGCGGGGCAGACCCCGCCGATCCCCGAGTCGACGCTGACCCGGCCGCCCACGGCCGAGCTGCGCCCGAACCAGCGCGACGAGGACTCGTTGCCGCCCTATGCGGTCCTCGACCCGATCCTCGAGGCCTACGTCGAGCAGGATCTCTCCCCCGAGGACCTGGCCGGTGAGGGGATCCTGCCGGACCTCGTCGAGCGGGTCATCCGCATGGTCGACGGGAACGAGTACAAGCGCCGCCAGTCGCCCCCCGGAATCAAGGTGACCCCGCGGGCCTTTGGCCGCGATCGGCGCCTGCCGATCAGCCACGCCTTCCGTCGCGCGGAGACCCCGAAACTGGTGAACACCGCTTCTCGAAAGCCCACCCGGAAGCCTGCCGCCAAGCCCCGTCGGGCCGCATCTCGCGGGCAAAGCGCAACTTAGGGCCGGTCATAAAGCACTATATTCGGGCCCGCCAGGGCCCGGGCCGTGGACGGCGGCAGCGGCCAAAGGCTGGCGAGTCTCCTGACAAGATCCGCTAGATTTTCGTCTTGGTCTAAGACTTATCCCCACCATATCGATATGCAATGCACCAAGTGGCGCCCGGCTCGGTTCGAGGGGGGCCCGGAGATCCGCGACCCTTGCAAGTTGAAGCGGAGCCTGCTAGCTTGGCCAAACCTTCATGCAAGACATGAAGGGAAGGCGCGGAAACAGCGTCGAATCTGGACTGAAGTCCCTGCGGAGAGACGGGGTCCGGGTCGTGACACCTTGCGTTTTGACCATCACGGCACTCCTCGCACCACCCCTCTCCCAGAAAAAGATTTGCGCTTTTTCGCCCCTCGGGTGGGGAATCTCCCCCGAAACTGATGCATCCTGCCCGCTGTGGGCAGCCTGCACGACGCGGGTGTGATTCCGGCCAACTGATTCTGGTCCATATGGTTCGGACCGTGGGAATCGGAATGGTTCTCGGCCGCACCGGTGGGCACGACCCTTGCAAATGCTACACGCTGCCTGACGCACGCTTCCCCGCTGGGAGGATGCGCCGGGTCGCGAGGGGCTGCGACCCAACCAGTGTCAGCGAGGCCCCGTGTCCGTTGCTCTCGCCTCAAGGGCACCCCAGCCGATGCCGATCTCGTCGGTGAAGGCCCGGGGCCAACCACGAAGGAGTTCGAACATGAAGGCTCTCCAGAATTTCATCGTCCGCGAAGATGGCCAGGATCTCGTCGAGTACGCCCTGCTCGCGGCTCTGCTCTCGATCGTCTCGATCGTTGCGCTGCAGTCGCTCGGCGGTGTCATCGCGGGTATCTGGGGCACGATCGAAGCGGCGCTGTAAGACTCACGACACGACGGCCGCCCGTTCGACCATGGGCGATCGTGAACGAACTCCGGAACGGGGAGACGGGCCTGCGAGCCCGACCCCGGCCCGGGGGGTCGCAGGGCGGTCCAACCCAGGGATGTGTTCTCCGTCGCTGACGCAGTGGGGTTCCGTTGCTCGACTGGCTGATCTGGACACCGGTGAGTGCACAGCCCTGGGGCTGGTGGATCGCGTTCGCCGCCGTCGCGGTGGCGACCGTCATCGACTGGAACTCGCGGCGCATCCCGAACCTGCTCACGTTCCCGCTGGCCCTTGCAGGCCTGGTGCTGAACGGGATCGTGGGGGGGTGGATGGGCCTCGGCGGCTCGCTGGTGGGTCTCGTTCTGGGGCTCCTGATTTTCCTGCTGTTCATGGCGCTCGGCGCCATGGGCGCGGGGGACGTCAAACTGATGGCAGCGCTCGGAGCGCTGCTCGGCGTCGTGCACGTGTTCTGGATCGGCCTGTTCACGGCCGCCATGGGCGGCGTGCTGGTCGTGCTTTACAGCCTGGGGCACCGCTCCCTTCCACGGTTGTTCAACCGGACCGGGGCGCTGCTCAAGACTGCGGTTCTGACCGGTCGTCTGCCGAAGGCGGACGAGCTCGAGGCCAAGCGCGAGGATTACATGCCCTACGCGCTGGCCATCGCCCTGGGTGTCGTCGCCCAGTTCCTGTATCGAGGTGGATCATGAAGCGCCCCCAGTTGCCGTTCCTGAAGAGTGATCGCGGGCAGTCGCTCGTGGAGTTTGCGCTGACCCTCCCCATGCTGCTCGTGGTCATGTTCATGGTCACCGAGTTCGGGCGGGCGCTGTTTCAGTACAACGTGCTCGCCCAGGCGGCCCGGGAAGGCGTCCGGGTCGCGGTCGTGAGCTCCGAGGGCAATGCCTCCGGAGACGGAGAGGCCCGCATCGACAGCTTCCTGGTCGCCGCCGGAATCCCTCCGGGCAATCTCACGACCCGGACTGTCGAGGTCGTGGATGATTACGGCGGATCAGGCACGAAGGTCGCGATCGCGACCCTCGACATGCCTTTTCAGTGGATTCTCCAGGGTGATCTGCCGACAAACGCTGCGGGGGGTTCTTCCGTGTCCCCGACGGACCTGACGTTGCATGCCGAAGCGGTGATGAAGGCCGAAACTTACTGATGTCGTCGTAACGCAACCCCGCCGTGCGGGGTGTTTTGAGCCGAGCACGAGGTTCGGCGTACGAGGAGGTTGTCCGTGGCACAGAACCGGGGAGGTCCCTTCCTCATCCTGGCCGTTGTCCTGGGCCTGGCGGCCTCGGCGGTGGTCTTCTTCTACCTCAACCAGCAGAGCGCCGCCAACGTCACCGCGCGCCAGACGCGTCCGGTCGTGGTCGCCTCCGCCGACCTGACGTTCGGCACGAAGCTCGAACGCAACCTCCTCAAGGTCGTGAACTACCCGAAGGACAGTGTTCCTCCGGGCGCCTACACGAGCCTCGACTCGGTCGTGGGCCAGACGACGAAGATCTTCCTCGCCGAAAAGGAACCCGTCCTCATGAGCAAGCTGTCGACCATCGGCGGCGGCCTCTCGATGATGGTGCGTCCCAACCTCCGGGCCTCGTCGGTCACCGTGAACCTCGTCTCGTCGGTCTCGGGCTTCGTCGTGCCCGGCGACCGCGTCGACATCCTGGTGACCATCGATCGCAACTCCGGCGGCACGCAGAACGCGACGACGCGGACGATCCTCCAGAACATCGAGGTTCTCGCCGCCGGCGTGAAGACCGAGCAGAAGGATCAGCAGAACAAGCCCAACACCGAGCTCCAGACGATCACGCTCCTGGTCGATCCGAACTCGGCCGAGCGCATGGCTCTGGCCATGCACGAGGGCAAGATCCACCTGACGCTGCGCAATCCGGAAGATGCCGACACGCTCAAGCTCGCCTCGGTCAACACGAACGAGATGCTGGGCGGAAGCGCGCCGGCCGCGCCGCGCACCCGTTCGTCGGCGCCGTCGAGGCCCCGCGTCGAGTATCGTGATCGCCCGGTCCAGGTCGCGGCGCCCGTGCCCGCCGCGCCGACCAAGGTCACCGTGATCAAGGGCAGCAAGCAGGAGGAGAAGGTACCGGCCAACGACTAAGTGTCCCGAGTGCCCTCCGGGAAGGAGGGCCTCGTCCGTCACCGGCCATGGGCCGATGACTCTGGTCCCAAGCCATCGGACGAAAACAAGCCAAGGAGGCGCCCCATGTCGCTGTTGCCGGAGAAGTGGATTCGTTCTGTTGCGCGCGGGTTGGGCCTCGTTGCCCTGCTCGGCGCGCTCGGATGGGCCGGAACGGCCGCCGCCCAGGAACCGCAGAAGGTGCGGATCATGATCGGCCGGTCGGCGGTTCTTTCCGTTCCCGACTCGATCGGGACCGTGGCGATCGCGGACGACAAGATCGCGGACGTGGTCGTGGCCACGTCGCGGCAGCTTTTGCTCAATGCGAAGAAGATCGGGACCACGTCCCTCGTCGTGTGGAGCAAAGGCAACCGTTTCCAGTCGTACGACGTGGTGGTGCACAACGGCACCGGGTACAACCAGGTCGTGCTGAACGTGAAGGTGGCGGAGGTGAACCGGGCCCGGCTCAAGGAGCTCGGGTTCGACTTCTTCGTCAGTGCGTTGAACAGCCGTCGCATCGAGGGCTCGGGATCGCTCGGGTTCTTCGGCGGCCAGGTGAAGCGGCCGTCGATGCCGTTGCTCGAAAACCCGCTGGGTGAGCAGGTCGGCATGGCACTCGACTACGTGTCCCTGTCGGGCGATCGGCGCATCCAGGCGGTCGTCAGGGCGCTGGAAGAGGACGGAACGCTCAAGACCCTGGCCAGCCCCAACCTGGTCGCGGTCAACGGCGAGAAGGCCTCGTTCCTCGCCGGCGGCGAGATTCCGATTCCGGTGATCCAGTCCGGTACCGGAAACTCGTCGGTCAACATCATCTTCAAGGAGTACGGCGTGAAGCTCGACTTCATGCCGACGGTCATCGACTCGGGCATCATCAATCTGCGGGTGAAGCCCGAGGTCAGCCAGCCGGACTACTCGAACGCGGTCGAGATCTCGGGCTTCCTGATTCCGGGATTCCGCACCCGCCGGGTGGACACCGTGGTGGAGATGAGGGACGGCCAGAGCCTGGTCATCGGCGGGCTCACCAACACGGAAGTGCAGAAGAAGAGATCAGGTATCCCGTTCCTGAGTGCAATCCCGGTCCTCGGGGCGCTGTTCAGGAACTCGTACGAGTCGATCACCGAGAATGAGCTCGTGATCCTCGTGTCGCCCCGCATCATCCGGCCGCTCGAGGCCAGTGAAGTTCCCGAGCTGCCGAATCCGATGGAGGCGAAGACCGAGGAGTAGCGCGGCAGGAACACCGTCCGCAGAAAGTGTCGAGGTCAGCCATGCGTCAGTGGATTCGGAACGAAAAGGGCAACGTCCTCATCATGGTGGCCATGGCCACCGCGGTGCTGGCCGGATTCGGCATCCTGACCATCGACATCGGTCGGATGCTGGTGACCAAGACACAGCTGCAGAACGCGGCCGACGCCGGCGCCCTTGCCGGCGCCGGCATGTATTGCGGCGGGACGCCGACCGACGAAGAAGCCATTGCCGAGGCCAAGAAGGTCGCGGACATGAACCAGGCGCTCGAGGACAACGCGGTCCCGCTCAACGTTCCGTTCGGTGACATCTCAGTCGACCACCCGGACGGCAACAACGACGTCACGGTGACCGCGCGCAGCGACACGCGGCAGTACCTGCTCGGCCTGTTCGACATCTTCCGGGGCAACAACACCAATCCGGACATCGTGGTCCCCGATGCCCAGACCGCGGCCGCCATCAGCGCGACGGCCACCGCGCGTTGCGGTGGGACGTGCAGCGTCTCGTGCGTCAAGCCCTGGTCGATCCCGGATCGCTGGGATGACGTCACCGGCGTCCCCGGCTACATGGGTGAGCCCGTGGGCCGCAAGCGCCGTCCGGACTGGCGCAATAACGATGATTTCAACTTCGAAGCCTTCACGGACGCGAACGAGAGCGGCAGATGGGAGCGGGGAGAGGCGTATGTTGATGACAACGGGAACGGAGACTACGACGCCGAGAACTACCACCCCTCGTTGACCGGTTACGGCCCGGATCCGGTTCCAGGCAACTTCCTGTCGCCGGAGGGCGATCTTGGCCTCGAACTCACGTTGCACGCGGGCAATCCGAGTTCCAGCGATCCGCCGTCCCCCGGACAGTTCTTCTCCGTCGCTCTGCCGCCGATCAACAAGGGGACCCCGATTCCCGGCGGTGACGAGTACCGCGAGAATATCGCACGGTGCAATCAGTCGAGCATCGAGAAGGGCGATTGGTTGGCGACCGAGCCGGGTCTCATGACCGGCCCGACGAATCAGGGCATGCGCGACCTCATCGCCCAGGATCCGGACGCGGAGTGGGACGACGCGACGCAGAGCGTGATCAACTCCGACTTCCCGGTGAGCCCGCGCATCGTGCTCATCCCGATTCACGATCCGCGAATCCCGGTTCGTTCCGGCCGCAAGGAAGTTCAAGTCGTCAAGGTTGCTGCGTTCTTCATGGAGCGAATGACCGGGCCGGCCGAGGTCCGCGGTCACTTCCTCAAGGTCCGCCATCCGGGCGCCCCGTGCGTCGACGGGCAGACCTCGGGATTTTTCACGTTCAATCTCTCGCTGATTCGCTGAAGGGGGCCGTCCCCGCAGCCGATCACAGGAGGGAGTCCAGGTTGACCGGTCCGCGCGCGGAGTGCGGACCGGAGTTTGGGCCAGGCCAGGAGGGCACGGCGTGTCGTCGAAGTTCACAGCGGTCGTAATCGACACGGATGACGGTTCCCGCAGCTCGCTGATCACCCAGCTTCGTACCATGCCGGGTGTGTCGGTCGAGAAGGATGCGGGCGACCTCCAGCTCGGTATGAAGCTGGCCCGCCAGGTCCGCCCTTCGTTGCTGGTCCTCGAGGCCAAGCCGCTCGACGATGCGCTCGCCGCCGCGGAGCGGTTTCACCTCGAGAACCCGGCGACGGCGATCTTCATCACGTCTTCGGACACGCAGCCGAACACGATCCTGCGCGCGATGCGCGCCGGGGCGAAGGAGTACCTGCCTCGACCGGTGCCCCCGGCGGACTTCGCGGCCGCGGTCGATCGCCTGCTCAAGCAGGCCGACCGGTCCTCGGGTGGGCGCGGCAAGATCATCGCGGTGTTCAGCAACAAGGGAGGCGTGGGCACGACCTCGGTGTCGGCCAACCTCTCGGTCGCGCTGGCGCGGGTGACGGGCAAGGACGTCGCGCTGGCCGATCTCGACCTGCAGGCGGGCGACGTCAGCATCTTCATGAATGCGCGCGCGCCGAAGACGATCGCGGACGTGTGCGGCGGGACCGGTCGGATCGACTCCGGCCAGATCACCGGCGCGCTGGTGAAGCACTCGTCGGGCGTGTTCGTCCTGGCGGGACCGGAGCGGCCCGAGCAGACCGAGGTGGTGAAGCCGGCCAAGGTCAACGAGATCCTGACCACGATGCGGGATTCGTTCCCGTTCGTCGTCGTGGACAACGGGCACGGCTTCTCCGACGTGAACCTCGAGGTGTTCGACGTCGCGGACCAGATCCTCGTCGTCGTGCTCCTCAACCTGCCGTCGATTCGGGCCGCGCAGCGCTGTCTCGACGTGTTCCGCCAGTTGAACTACCTGAACGACCAGGAGAAGGTGCGCCTGGTGGTCAACCGGTACCTGCCACAGCGGGACATCGGCGTCGAGCAGCTCGAAGAGGCGCTGCACTACCCGGTCTACTGGCGGATCCCGAACGACTACGCGAACATGAGCGACGCGATCAACGCCGGGATGCCGGTGTCCGAGATCGACGCCGAGGCGGACGTCACGAAGAGCTTCGACCAGCTCGCTTCCGAGCTGGCCGGCCTCGCGGCCCCGATCACGGAAGATGTGAAAGCTGGCAAGGGATTTCTCGATAAGTTCCTTCGCCGCGGCCGTTGACGGTCGGGCGTCCGGGAGAACACGATGGGACTGCGCGAACGAATCACCCGACGTCCTGAGACGGCCGGCGCCACACTCGGCGCCCAGTCGCCGCTCGCCCCCGAAGCACGGGCGCAGGACACGTATCACGAGTTGAAGCAGATGATCCACCGCCAGCTGATCGATCGACTCGACCTGGCGAGCCTCGAGAACGTCGACAACGAGTTCCTGCAGCAGCAGGTCGATCGCGTCGTGCGCACCCTGCTCAAGGAGCAGGACCTCCGCCTGTCGCCGACCGACGAGGAACGGCTGGTCAAGGAGATCCGGGACGAAACCTTCGGCCTGGGCCCGATCGAGCCGTTGCTGCACGATCCCGAAATCTCGGACATCCTGGTCAACACCTACCGCCAGGTGTTCGTCGAACGTCGGGGCAAGCTCGAGCTGACCAACGTCACGTTCCGCGACGACCAGCATCTGCGCGTCATCATCGACCGTATCGTCTCGCGCGTGGGTCGCCGCGTCGACGAGGCGTCGCCGTACGTCGATGCGCGCCTGCCCGACGGTTCGCGTGTCAACGCGATCATCCCGCCGCTGGCGCTCGACGGTCCGCTGCTGTCGATCCGCCGCTTCGCCGTCAAGGCGCTGACGATGCAGGACTTCGTCTCCTTCAACACCATCTCCGAGCCCATGGCTCTGGTCCTCCAGGGCGTGGTCCGGGCGCGGCTCAACGTCCTCATCTCGGGCGGTACCGGCTCGGGCAAGACGACGACGCTCAACATCATGTCGGGCTTCATCCCGCCCGACGAGCGCATCGTGACGATCGAGGACTCGGCCGAGCTCCAGCTCCAGCAGCCGCACGTCGTGCGCCTCGAGACCCGCCCGCCGAACATCGAGGGCAAGGGTCAGGTCACCGCCCGCGACCTGGTGCGCATACGCAGCGCGTTGCGCACCAG
>JBKJNH010000270.1:0-21089 GCA_046596055.1 Candidatus Eiseniibacteriota bacterium | reverse complement strand
CGTTACTCACCCGTTCGCCACTTTACTCAGGGAGCAAGCCCCCCTTTCACGTGCGACTTGCATGCCTAATCCACGCCGCCAGCGTTCGTTCTGAGCCAGGATCAAACTCTCCGTTGTATTTTACTTCGGAGGATCTGCGTCGCCCTGGCGGACGACATTGATCCGTAATCAAGGTCGCTCTCTAGTCCAACATCGGACCAGGAACGAGGGACCCTTTGGGCTCACTTCGAACAAAACGTGCGCTATTCAGTTTTCAAAGATCGGAGGTCACGAAAACGGACACGGGATCACCCGTGCCGCTCGGACAGCGGACGCAGAGCTGAGCAAAGGTCAGTGCCGAAGTCAACCTACCAACTGCGTGGGCCTTATCGCGGCGACATCCCTGCTTGCTGCGGACAAACGGAAATATAGGGCGCACTTGCGGGGTTGTCAACCCCTCGGGCCACTTTTTTTTCGCGGCCCTTGCGCCCGCCCACACCGCTGTGTAAGCTCCATCCCCTCAACGTATTACGGGTGTCGAACCGGAACGGCAGACCGCCGTCGCCGAGGAAAACTGGACTGCGGTGCCCCCGACCGCACTGTCGGATCCCGCGCTTTCTTGGATTCTGAGGGCCAAGGTATTGCCATCATGACACTTCGTCGATGGGCCAAATCCGCTCCCAGACGCCTCGGGGGCGTCTCCGCGCCGCAGGACCGGGCTCGCAGCGAGGGTGGGCATGGCGGGCCTTCCACGGCCGCGTGGGCCCTGCCGGTGGTCGGAGCCCTCGCCCTGGCAGCGCTCGTCTTCTCATGTCGCGGCGGGATGCCCGGCGTCCCGGTGGCCGACGATTACGATTCGCTCCACGCCCTGCGCTTCGAACGGCCGCTCGACTGGCTCGGTACCCTCGGATCCCTGTGGTACTGGCGCCCGCTGGGCCGGCAGGCCTACTTCTCGCTCCTGTCCCCCCTGTTCTTCAGCGCTCCCTGGGTCGTCGGCGTGTTGCATGCCGCGCTGTTCGCGGGGTTGTACGCGGTCGCGGCGAGGGCGATGCGCCGCGCGTTCGATCCGTGGGGCGCGGCGGCGATCGCGGCATTTCCGCTGCTGGCCGAGCCGTCGCGCGCACTCCTCGTCTGGCCCACGGGCGCCCAGCCACTGATCGCGATGGCCGCCATCGCGCTGGCTCTCCACGAGGCGGCCGCACGTCGTCTCCCCCGCGCACTCGGCGCCATGGCGGCGGCGCTCCTGGCCCACGAACAGGCGCTGCTCGTCGTGCCCCTCGTGCCACTCGTCGCCCGCGCCAACCGGCGCGGCATCCTCGCCACGCTCGGCGTCGCCGGCGCATGGGCCGCGGGGCGCTGGCTCGCCCTCGCGCACGGAGCCGATGTTCCGGCCCGGGATTCCATCGCCACGACGCTCGCGGCCGCGCCGGGCGTGCTGCGGGCAAGCCTCGAGGCCCAGCTCGGCCTGGGCGAGCTCGAGGGCGCAGCGCACACGGCGATCGCCCTGCTGCTGGCCGCCTGCATTGCGGCGGCGGGGACGATCGGGATGTTCCGGCGGGAGTCGCGCGCCCGACTGGTCGCACGCGCGCCCCTGCTCCTCGGCGGCGCGGCGTGGTTCGCGCTGGCCATCGCGCCGCTGGCCTGTGCCGCCGCGCTATGGACGCCGCGGCACACCGCACTCCCGGGCCTGGGGCTCGGGCTCGCGCTCGTCGGCGCGATCGCATGCGCCTCGCCGCGACTCGCAGTCGCCTTCACGGCGGTGCGACTGGTCGCGCTCCTGCTCGCGCCGACGGCGCCCCCGGTCGTCACCGCCGTGCTGCCCGAGCGCACGCGTCCCCTCTCGTTCCTGCATGTCACGCGCATGCAGCGCACGGTGGACTCGGCGCGCCGCACGCTCGTGGCGGCGCACCCGGTCCTGCCGCACGGTGCGCGGATCGGCTGGTGGTCGTTGCCGAACCAGACCGCGATCGGCTTCGCCGGGGCCTCCGCCGTGCAGACCTGGTACGGCGATGGGACGCTCCAGTGGAAGTTCTGGGACCGCTTCGCGCTCGAGCGCCCCGGACCCGACGCGGTCCTCGGCTTCGACGTGAACGTGGCGGATCCGGCGCGCCTCATGCAGCCGGCGGCGATCGCTTCCCTGGAGCACGGGCTCTCGATCGGCGAGGCAGGCGACTTCGCGGGCGCCGATCACGCGCTCGTCGCGGCGCTCGGTGCGCAGCGGCCGTCGATCGGCGCCTTCACGGTGGAGATCGTGCGCCTGCGCGCGCGCCTGGCCTTCCGCATGGGAGCGGTGGAGCGTGCCGACTCCCTCAACCGGGCGGATCTGGCGATCGCCGGCGAGTCGGCGTCGTACCACGGGCTCGCGGCGCTGCTTGCGGTGCAGGCGGGACGATTGAACGAGGCGCAGACGTGTGCGCATCGGGCGCTCGCGCTGCGGCCCGACGACGCTGAAGCACGCGAGGCCCTGGCCGCGATGGGAACCGCGGCGACGTCGGACCTCGCGGAGTTCTAGCTCGTCGACGCTCCGGGCAGCGGCACGGGCGCTGCGCTGGCCGTGGGAACGCTCGCGGCGCCGTCGGTCCGCACCTGGATCCAGCGACGCCCCAGCCGGACGAGCGTCACACGCCCGGCCGTGAGGGACACTTCGAGTCCGGGATCGCTCACCGGCGTCTCGTCCACCTCGACCGCGCCCTCCTCGATCTTCCGCTTGGCCTCGCCACCCGATTTCACGAGGCCGACGTCGACCAGCAGCTTCCGCAGCGCGATCGGCGGCCCCGGCGGCAGCGTCCACAGCACGGCCTCGAGCGGGCGGCCGCGCTTCGAGAACTGCTGCTCGAAAGCCTCACGCGCGCGCTGCGCCGCCTCGACGCCGTGGTACAGCGCGACGACGCGCTCACCCAGCGCCTTCTTCCACGTCATCGGGTTGTCGCCGGCGGCGAGGGCGTCCGTGATGCGCGCCAGCTCGTCGGTGGGCGCGTGCGCGGCCAGCGTCCAGTAGTGGAGCAGACGATCGTCGGGGATCGACATCAGCTTGCCGAACTGCTCGTTCGGTGGTTCGGCGATCCCGACGTAGTTGCCCAGGGACTTCGACATGCGTTGCACGCCGTCGAGCCCGACCAGGATGGGCAGCGTGAGGATCGCCTGCGGCTCCTGCCCGGCGTCCTCCTGAAGCGCGCGGCCGACCAGCAGGTTGAACTTCTGCTCGGTGCCGCCCAGCTCGACGTCCGAGCGGATCTCGACCGAGTCGCGGCCCTGCATGAGCGGGTAGAGCAGCTCGTGCACGCTGATCGGCTGGCTGGCCTGCCAGCGCTTGGCGAAGTCGTCGCGCTCGAGCATGCGGGCGACCGTGGAACGCGAGGCGAGGTGCAGCACGTCGACGAAGCGCATCGGCGCAAACCACTCGCCGTTCTTGTGCACCTCGGTCCTCGACTCGTCGACGATGCGGAAGAACTGCTCGAGATACGTCTTCGCGTTGCGCTCGACGTCCTCGGCGGTGAGCTGCGGCCGGGTCTTCGAGCGCCCGCTCGGGTCGCCGACCATGCCCGTGTAGTCGCCGACGATCACGACGACCTGGTGGCCCAGGTCCTGGAACTCGCGCAGCTTGCGCAGGCCCACCGCGTGGCCCAGGTGGATGTCGGGCGCCGTGGGATCGAAGCCCTGCTTGACCCGCAGCGGGCGGCGCTCCTGGATCGAGCGTTCCAGCTTGCGACGGAACTCGTCGAGCGGCAGGAGTTCCTCGACCCCGCGCAGCAGCACCCTGAGCTGGCGGTCGGCTTCCTGGCGGGTGGCGTCGTCGACGGAACTGGACGGGCGGGATTCGGCGCGATCGGACATGCGTCGGAAGCTAACAGATTCGCCGCTTGACCCGCACCGGCCTGCTGCTAGGCTCGCAAACGTGCCCGTCGCCCCGAAGGATCCCATGGAAGAGGTCTCCCGAACGGTCCGCAAGAGCGTGCGCCGTTTCCCCTGGAAGTTCTTTTTCTCGGTTGTCCTCATCGTGCTCTGCGCCTCGGCCGGAGCGGTGTTCGGCCTTGCCCAGTGGATGTCGCGCGACCTGCCCGACGTGGCCAAGCTGGCGGCCATCCGGCCCGCCGTCCGCAGCACGGTCTACGACGTCAAGGGCCGCGAGATCGCCGCGTTCTTCAAGGAGAACCGCGACGTCGTCCCGCTCCGCGCTATCCCCAAGACGCTCATCGACGCGACGCTCTCGACCGAGGACCGGCACTTCTACAGCCACTGGGGCGTCGACCTGAGCGGCATCAGCCGCGCGGCGTTGACCAACCTCCTCAACATGAAGGTCGCGCAGGGCGGCTCGACGATCACGCAACAGCTCGCCACGAACCTGTTCTTCACCCGGGAACGCACGCTCGACCGCAAGTTCAAGGAACTGGTGATCGCCCTGCGAATCGAGAAGATGTACTCGAAGCAGGAGATCCTCGAGATGTACCTGAACCAGATCTACTTCGGTCACGGCGCCTATGGAGTGCAGGCCGCCACCCGCACCTTCTACGGCAAGGACGTCCGGCAGCTCACGCTGCCCGAGGCCGCCCTGATCGCGGGCCTGCCGCAGAACCCGTCGCGGCACTCCCCGTACCGCAACCCGGCCGGCGCCCTGGCCCGACGGAACGCGGTCCTGCGCAACATGCTCGAGACGAAGACGATCTCGAACAACCAGTACGAGGCGGCGATCCGGACGCCGATCGCCGTCATCGAGCGGCCGACGACGGCCAGCCTGGCGCCGTACTTCGTCGAGATGGTCCGCATCGCGCTCGACGACAAGTACGGCTCGAACCTGGTCTACGAGGGCGGCCTCAAGGTCTACACCTCGCTCGACCTCGACCTGCAGCGCGAGGCGGAGCGCGCGCTCGAGAAGCAGTTGACCGACCTCGAGCGGCGCTACAAGTACAAGACGACGCGCGCCACGTGGGTGCAGCCCGCCACGACGCCGGCGACGGCAGGCGTGACCCCCAAGCTCCGCGGCGGGGTGCAGACGCCGTACCTGCAGGGCGCGCTGGTGTCGCTCGACGCGCGCACCGGGTACGTGCGGGCGTTGGTCGGCGGGCGCGACTTCAAGGCGTCCGCGTTCAACCGTGCGGTGCAGGCCAAGCGCCAGCCGGGTTCGGCGTTCAAGCCATTCATCTACGCGGCGGCGATCGACAACGGATTCCAGCCCACCGACATCATCGAGGACGCACCGATCTCGCTGCCCGGAGGCGCCAACGGAGCGGCGTGGACGCCGGGCAACTACGACCGCAAGTACAGCGGGCCGGTGACGCTGCGCTACGCGCTGCAGCGCTCGATCAACATCCCGGCGATCAAGCTGCTCAAGAAGCTCGGTGTCTCGATGGTCGCGTCGTACGCGCGCCGCATGGGCATCAAGAGCCCGATCCATCCCAACCTGTCGGTCGCGCTGGGCACCAGCGAGGTCGACCTGATGGAGATCACCTCGGCCTATTCGGTCCTGGCCAACGAGGGGATCCGCAACGAGCCGGCGTACATTCTCAAGGTGGAGGACAAGGCGGGCGCGGTGCTCGAATCGCTGCAACCGCGCCCGGTCGACGTCCTTTCCGCCGAGACCGCCGGCGTGATGACCAGCATGCTGCAGAGCGTGATGGACCACGGCACCGGCTACCCGGCGCGCGCGCGCGGCTTCACCGTGCCGGCCGCGGGCAAGACGGGAACGACCGACGACTACTCGGACGCGTGGTTCGTCGGCTATACGCCGAGCCTCGTGACCGGCGTGTGGGTGGGCTTCGACGCCAAGAAGCCGATGGGCAAAGGCGTCACCGGCGGCGTGGGCGCGCTCCCGGTGTGGACCGACTTCATGCTCGCCGCCACGCGCGGCCGCTCGGTCGAGCAGTTCAGCGTGCCGCGCCAGGGCGAGACCCGCGAGATCTGCACCGAGACCGGCCTTCTCGCCACCGAGGCCTGCGTGACCGTCACCGCGGAGATCTTCCCGCCGGGCACGGAGCCGACCGAGTACTGCAACGTGCACGTGGGACTCCCCCGCCAGCCGGGGCAGCACGACCCGCCGTACGACTCCGAGGCGCCGCCCGAGGAGGATCCACCGGGCGAGCCGACCGATGCCGCTGCGCCGGAGGAGGCCCGCGATCCGGCGGCTCCGACGACGCAGCGTCGGGCTCTCGAGGGCATGCCCTCGACGCCGCCGGCCGAGGCGAAGAAGCCGCGAACCATCAAGGCCTGAACAGTTCCACGCGCAGCCTCGTCGCGATCCGCTTCCGGCCAGTCGCACAGCAGGCACGGTTCGCCCAGGTTACGCCGACACCGTCACGCCGATTCGCGGGCACACGTCGTTCAGGAAGCACGTGCTGCAGCGCGGCTTCTTCGCGTCGCAGACGTGTCGCCCGTGGTCGATCAGCAGGTGGCTGAACAGGGTCCACTCCGACTGCGGTACGACCTTGGCCAGGTCGTGCTCGACCTTGACCGGATCGGATTGACGGGTGAGCCCCATGCGGCGCGACAGGCGCCCCACGTGCGTATCGACCACGACCCCCGCCTCGATGCCGTAGGCGTTCCCCAGCACGACGTTCGCGGTCTTCCGGCCCACGCCGCGCAGCGAAACCAGCTCGTCGAGCGTGCGTGGCGGCTGGCCGCCGAACTTCTCGACCAGGTCGCGGCTCATCTCCGACAGGGCACGCGCCTTCATGCGGAAGAATCCGCACGAGTAGATCGCCTTCTCGAGTTCGGGCAGTTCGGCGTCGGCCATGGCGCGGGCGTCGGGCCAGCGCGCGAACAGGTCGGGTGCGACCTGGTTGACGTTCGCGTCGGTGTTCTGGGCGGCGAGGATGGTCATCACGAGCAGCGAGAACGCGTCGTGGAAGTCGAGCGCGCAATGGGCGCCCGGGTAGGCCTGCTTGAGGCGCTTGCGCAGCAGGGCGACAGCTACCGCCGCGCCAGCGGCGACCTTCTTCGCCTTCACGACGGTTTTCGCAGCGACTTTCGGCGAGGCCTTCACGGCGGCTTTCACCGCCTTCTTCTTCCCGACAACGACTTTCGTGCTCATGCGGCGGATGCCGCTCAGCGCACGAGCGTCTCGCCCGGCTCGTAGCGCGGACGGTAGCCCGGGGGCGTCGTCGCCAGCTGCGGGCGGTCGGCCAGCAGCGCGATCGGGTACACCGTCTGCTCGCGCGTGGTCGCCGACATCTCGTAGTCCTGCGTCATGATGATCGCCTCCTCGGGGCAGGCGTCCACGCACAGGCCACACATGACGCAGCGCAGCATGTCGATGTCGAAGCGCACGGGGTATTTCTCGTACTTCTTGTTCGGGTGCTCGCCGGCCTCGATCGTGATGCACTCGGCCGGGCACGCCGTCGAGCACATGAAGCAGGCCACGCACTTGAGCGTGCCGTCCTGGCGCTTGGTGAGCTGGTGGATGCCGCGGAAGCGCGGCGAGTACTGCCGGCGCTCCTCGGGGTACTGCACGGTCGGGTCGGCCTTGCGCGATAGCGCCGAGCGGATGAAGTTCTTCATCGTGACCACGAGCCCGTACGCGGTGTGGAAATAGCTGGGCCGCTCGCTCGACGGCGCGCCCGGCGGGGTCTGCCCGGCCTTCGGCGGCGGCGGCGCGACGGGCGCCAACGCCTCGGGGCGCAGCGGAATCCTAGTCTTCGGCCGCGGGATCGGCGTGTAGACGACGCTGGTGGTGGTATCGCTCATGGTGTCCTCAGGATCCCACGGTCTGGGGCGTCGCGTGCGGCAGCAACGCTCCGAAGCGGCCAAGGCCGGCCCAGGTGAGGCCGGCGAACGAAGGATGGGCCGCGGCCAGCGCGGTGAACAACTCGGAACCGTCGTCCACCGGGAGCGCGGCGCCGAGACGCCCGGCCACGTCGGCGAGCACGGCCGTCGCCGGGCGGGCCATCGCGGCCGGCGGCATGACGCGCTCGACGCGCTGCACGCGGCCCAGCGCGTTGACGAACGTGCCCTCCTGCTCGTGCACCTCGGCGTCGGCGAGAATGGCGTGGGCCACGGCCGCGAGTGCCGGATGCTCGTGTGCGGCGTGCACCACGACGAAGGGAACCTTCGACAGGGCGCGGGCGACCCGCTCGGCGTCGTCCCGGCCGGTCCACAACTCGAGCCCCAGGACGTAGAGGACCTTCACCTTGCCCGCCTCGCAGGCAGCGAGGATCGCCTCGACGTCGGCACGGCCGGCGGCCGGAGCGAGCCCCAGCGCGGCGCATCCGGTGTTGTTGGGGTGCGGATCGACGCGGCGCAGGATGCCGTCCTGCATCTCGCCGGTCCTCGCGTGCGTGCCGTCGACGCGGTAGTCGAAGTGCGGCGTGCCCACGACCTCGCGCGCGAACCGGGCAGCCAGCCAGTTCGCCTCGTTCGACTGCCGCGGCGAGCCGATCACGGCGACCGACGCCGGATCCATGCCCTTCGCCGCGGCGATCGCGGCGGCCACGACGGTCAGCGCCGCGTCCCATTCGACCTCGGCCCAGGCGCCGGCCCCGTCGCGCAGCCGCGGCGCCGCCACGCGGTCGGCGTGCAGCGTCGCGTACGAGTCGCGGCCGTAGTCGCACATCCACGACTTGTTCACGGCTTCGTTGCGGCGCGGGACGAAGCGGTAGATCGTGCCGTCCTTGTGGTCGACGCGGATGTTGCAACCCGTCGAGCACTGCGTGCAGACCGACTCGGCGCTCTTGAGGAACCACACGCGCTGCTTGAAGCGGAAGTCCTTCGAGGTCAACGCTCCTACCGGGCAGATGTCGACGACGTTTCCGATGTAGGCGTCGCCGGTGATGGGCTCGTTGTTCTCGGTGCCGATCTCGGTGGTGACGCCGCGGGTGAAGAACTGCAGCGCCTGCGAACCCGAGACCTCGCGGCAGAAGCGCACGCAGCGCGAACACAGCACGCAGCGCTCCTTGTCGAGCATGATCCGCTCGCCCAGGTCGACGACCTTGCGCTTGTGCACCTTGAGCGCGCGCGGCATGCGGCTGTCGTAGCCACCGTGCTCCATGTAGTAGTCCTGCAGCTTGCACTCGCCGGCCTGGTCACAGATCGGGCAATCGAGCGGGTGGTTGATGAGCAGGAACTCGAGCTGGCGACGGCGCGCCTCCTCGGCGTCGGGACGGCCGAAATGCACGACCATGCCCTCGCGCACCTCCTCGCAGCACGAGGGCACCAGCTTGGGCCGCCCGTCGATGCCGACCAGGCACATGCGGCAGCTCCCCTCCCACGACAGGTCCGCGTGGTAGCAGAAGTTGGGCACGCGGATGCCGACGAGCTTCGCGGCCTCGAGCACGTTCGTGCCCGCGGCGGCGGTCACGCTCTTGCCGTCGATCGTCAGGGTGACCGGGGGTCGTTCGCTCACGTGTCGCTCCCGTGCCGTGGCGGCCGCATCAGCGGTCGAGCTCGCCGGCGATGATGTTCAGCGTTCCGAGGATGGCCACGAAGTCCGACACCATCTGTCCGCGCAGCATCTCGTCGTTGGCGGCGAAGGTGTAGAAGCTGGGCGCGCGCACCTTGAGCCGGTACGGCTTGCCGCTGCCGTCGGACACAAGGTAGAAGCCCAGCTCGCCGGTCGGGGTCTCGGTGTACGAGTACACCTCGCCCACCGGCGGCGCGAAGCCGTGCATGATCAGCTTGAAGTGATTCATCAGCGCCTCGATGTTGCCGTAGACGCGGTTCTTCTCGGGCAACGCGACGCGGTGATCGCGCGTGATGTGCGGCCCCGCGGGGACGCCGCGGTCGAGCATCTGGTGGATGATGCGCAGGCTCTCGCGCATCTCCATCATGCGGACCATGTAGCGGGCGAACGTATCGCCGTCGGTGCGCACGGGCACGTCGAACTCGAGCGTTTCGTAGCCGCCGTACGGCGCGTCGCGCCGGAAGTCCATGTCGAGGCCCGAGGCGCGGCCGTTGGGGCCGGACCAGCCCCAGGAGATCGCGTTCTCGCGATTGACCACGCCCGTGCCGCGCGTGCGCTGCTGGAAGATCACGTTCTTGGTCGCCAGCTTGTCGACGTAGTCGATGAACTCGGGGATCTCGTTCGCCACCCGGCGCGCATGCTCGGCGAAGCCGTCCGGAATGTCCTGCGCCACGCCGCCGACGCGCCCGTAGGACACGGTCAGGCGGGCGCCGCAGGCGGACTCGAGCAGCTCGTAGATGCGCTCGCGCGGGTTGAAGAAGTACCAGAAGTTGGTCAGCGCGCCCATGTCGACCAGGTTCGTGCCGATGCAGATCATGTGATCCATGATCCGGTTGAACTCCATGAGGAGCGTCCGGATCCAGACCGCGCGCGGCGGCACGTCGACCAGCATCAGCTTCTCGACGGCCATGGCGAAGCCGACGTTGTTGTTGAACGCCGAGATGTAGTTGAGCCGGTCGGTGAACGGGAACACCTGGGTGTAGGTGTGCGTTTCGGCCATCTTCTCGAAGCAGCGGTGCAGGTAGCCGATCTCGGTCTTCGAGTCGACGATGATCTCGCCGTCGAGCAGCGCCTGGATGCGCAGCGTGCCGTGCGTGGCCGGGTGCGACGGTCCCAGGTTGACGTATACGCGCTCGATGCCGTCGGCGCCGACCAGCGTGTGCCGCCCCTCGTGCTCGGCCTCGAGCCCCGGGTACGCCGAGTACGAGCGCGACAGCATGTGCCGGCGATCGGGCGGATAGTCCTTGCGCAGCGGATGGCCGACGAACTCCTCGTGGGTGAGGATCCGACGCAGGTCCGGGTGGTTCACGAAGTCGAAGCCGAACAGGTCGTAGGCCTCGCGCTCGGCCCAGTTCGCCGACTTGTAGAGCGGCGTGAGCGAATCGACCGCGGGCTTCGCATCATCGAGCGGCACGTGCAGACGGACGCGCTTCTGCTTTGTCGTCGAGTAGAAGTGATAGACGGAGTGGAAGCGCGGCGCGCGATTGAGGAGCAGGTGGTCGAGCCCCGCGATGTCGGCCAGGATGTCGTACTGCAGCTCGGGATGGATCTTGAGCGTCTGGGCCACGAGCAGCAGGTCGTCCGGGCGGATCGTCACGGACAGGTCGCCCCGGAAGTCCTCGACGCCGAGGACGGCGGCGCCGTGCTCGGCGCGCAGGACGCGGACCGTCGGATCGGCCTCGAGTGCCGCTGCGTCCTTCGCCTCGCCCCAGAACTTCGACGGGTCACCGGCGCCGATCGGGCCGACGCGCGGCGTGTCGATCGTGCTCACGCGGGCCTCCCGCGACCGGCGTCGGCCATCGCGCGCGCGCGTCCCTCCTCGAGCGTGCGCACGGCGCGGCGCGCGACCTCCTCGGCATGGCCCTGCTCCTCGAGCGTGCGGCTCTTCATGGCGATCTGCGAGCGCGTCTCGCCGCGGGCGATCATCTCCTGCAGCTTGATGATGCCGTGGATCAGGCCCTCGGGCGTCGGCGGGCAACCCGGCACGTAGATGTCCACGGGCACGATCTCGTCGATGCCCTGCATGACGTGGTAGGCGCGATAGAAGCCGCCCGACGAGGCGCACACACCCATGGCGATGCACCACTTGGGATCGGGCATCTGGTCCCAGATCTGCTTGAGGATGGGGCCCATCTTGTCGACGACGGTGCCGGCCACGATCATGAGGTCCGACTGCCGCGGCGAGAAGCGCACGACCTCGGCGCCGAAGCGCGACAGGTCGTAGTGCGACGAGACGACCGACATGAACTCGATCGCGCAGCACGCGGTGCCGAACGGCATCGGCCAGAGCGCGTTCTTCCGCCCCCAGTTGACGTAGTGATCGAGCTGGGTCGTCAGCCAGCCTTCACGGCGCGGATCGCTCGCGGCACTGCCTGCCGCGTGCGCGCCGAGCGGGGTCTCGGGAGCCATCCAGGTCTCCTCGCGCGGGGCGCGCGGGTGGGAAAATCGGACTGCAAGCGAAAGTCTGCAGGGAAGATAGCAGCAGGGCCCTCCCCTGCCAAGGGTTGGGCGGGCCGGCCGGCGGCCGGGTCAGGTGTTCTTGGGCTGGATCGGGCGACGGCTCGAAAAGCCGCCCGACAGCGGGTGCCAATGGCCCACGCGCCGTTCCCCTCGCTGCCAGCAGAGGAACACGATCCGGTCCCCCTTCAGCGAGTAGAAGTCGATCAACGCGCGGTCCAGGTCCTTCACCACGCAGCCCTTGGCATGGATGGCGCTCACGGCCTCGGCGATCTCCTCGCCCAGGTCCTTGGCGCGGCGCTCGCGGGAGTCGCGGGCGGCCAGGTCGGGGTTGGCGGAGCTCGCACCGGTCTCGATGAGCAGGCGCATCATCTCGAGATCGGACTGCACCTGGTCGAGCTCGCGCTTGCGCGCAATCAGGTGCGAAAGCCGCGGCTCGAGGAACGGAATGAGCGCATTGGCCTCGTCGGGCGAAAACAGGGTCAGCGACACCGGCATCGGGAACCCTCCTTCGGCAAGGTGCGTTCGGTCTGTCCCGCCCAAGTATAAAGGGCCCGGGCTCGCCCCGCCAGAGGGCGCTCCCGGACCCCGAACCTGCCGTTGCCTGCGCGGCTTAGAAGCTGAGCGCCAGCCCCAGCGCGCCCTGGTTGCCGCTCGGCGACCAGGTCGCCTCCGCCCCCTCCTGGTCCGCGGACGCGTTGCCCACGTAGCCGCCGAAGTACCCGTTGAGGGCCAGCGACGAGCTGAGGCCCACGTGGGCGCCGATGCGACCGGTCAGCGAGATGCGGGACGTGGTCCCCGTCTCCGTCTCGAACGACTCCGCGGGGAAGTCGTATTCCGCCGAACCGCTCCAGTACTCGATCCCGGGGCCAACGAAGAGGTGAAAGTCCGGGCTCAGGTGGACGAAGCGATCAGCGCCGATGCGGATGTTCCACGACGACTGCGTGTACTTGCCATCCGGCGTGTTCGGCGGCGCATTGTCGCCGTAGGTGTTCGTCTCGCAGAACGTGCCGATGCCGCCGGAGAGCGCGAGGGCCCACTTGTCCGAGAGCAGGTGCTGGAACTGGAGCTGGCCGCCCCATTCCGAGTGATCGAAGGCGGAGATCGATCCACCGCCAAACTCGGGTGAGACGAAGTCGCCGTCGCCGTGGGCGAGCTGCAGGGCGAGGAGGCTCGAACCCTTCGCCACGCCTTCGGCGCGGGCGGGGGCGAACAGGAATGCGGTGACGAGCGCGGCTCCGGCGACGAGCGCGAGCGCAAGGCCAAGACGTCGTGCGATGACCATGAGGGGACCTCCATGTGCCTCCCGATCCCAGCGACCGGGGGCGAATGGAACCTACGGGTCCTTGCAACGCAATTCAAGCCCCGCCGACGAGCACCGACAGCATGGTCATGCGGTGAATCCCCCGAGACCGTAGCGCTCGGCCAGCACCTTCAGGTGGTTGCGCAGGTGCCCGGCCATGATCCACGCCAGCGCGCGGGTGCTCGCGGGCGCGCCGTTCGCGGTGCCCATGTTCCGCCAGTCGGCCTCGTCGAACGTGCGCAGCGCGAGCAGGTTCCCCGCGCGCAGGTGGGCGAACTCGGCGGCATGCTCGGCGAGCGTGCGCTCGTCGAAGCGCGAACGCGCCATGTACTCCTGTTGGTCGTAGCCGGGAAGCGACGCCGTGTCCCCGCGGCCGATGGCGAACGCGCGGTAGCCGAAAACACGCTCGCCGTCGTTGACGTGACCCAGCACCTGGCGCGGAGACCACTTGCCGGGGGCGTAGCGGTACGTCTCCTTGTCGGGCGGCACCGTGGCGGCCCACGCGATCATCGCCGTCGCCTGCGCCTCGAGCACGCCGAGGATGTCGGTCTCGGGCACGAGGCTCACGTAGCCCTCGTAGTACGGCAGGTACTCGTCGGGGCTGGGTCGGCCGATCGTGATCATGCTGTCTCCCTCGATGCGCGGGGTGCGGCCCCATCGCCGGCGGTCGCCGGAACCTCGAACCACGTGGCTCGCCCGACGCCACGGCACGCGCCGTCCTCGCCGAACAGGGCCGTTCTCACGAAGTGTTTCCGTCCCTCGGCGCCGAGCTCGGTGGCGACGACGATGCAGCGCTCGCCGACGCGCACAAGGCCGAAGCGCTCGACGGCGAGTTCGCCGAGCAGGATCGCGCGATCGGGCGGCAGCGGAAAGGTGAATCCACCCGGGCAGTCGAGAGCGGCCCACACGAACTCGGGGGCGACGTGCTGCGGATCGTCGGGGGCGGCGAGCGACGCGTCGGGGATCCACGGGGCGGCGACGTCAGCGCGCCCCGGGAGGGCTCCGGCGAAGATCCCCAGGCCGCCGCCGTTCGGGCGATGAGGCCCGCACACGAAGCAGCCCGGGTACGGGTGCGTGTCGAAGCCTCGGTAGTCGCGCGAGGCCGCCGTCGCTTCGTCAAAGCCGGGCACAGCTGGAAGTTCCGCGGCGAAGCCGAGGACTTCTGCGGGCCCGAGCGCCCGGGCTTCGGCGACGATCGCACCACCCGCGTCCTCCAGGACCAGGCCGCCTTCAACGGACATGACGTGCAATGCGCGGGCGAGCGGCGGGGGAACGCGCAGGCGCACGCGTGCGACGCGTGGCGCGGGCACGAGGTGCGCGGCGAGCCTGCCGCACACGTAGCCACCGTTGCCCGAATCGGGCGGACCGTTGAAGCGACGATCGATCGTCAACGTCGCCTCGCGAACCGGCCCCGCCTCCGGGCTCACGCCGGCGGGCTCTCCACCGTCTCGGCGGCGCCGGCGGCGAAGTAGGCAGCGTCGGGGTGATGGAACACGAGTGCGGAGACGCTGGCCTCGGGATCCATCATGAAGCCGTCGGTGAGGCGCACGCCGATGTCCCCCGGCTCGAGCAGGCGGAACAGGATCGCCTGATCGTCGAGGTTCGGGCACGCGGGGTAGCCGAACGAGTAGCGCTTGCCGCGGTAGTGCCCGCGCAGTCGGTCGGCCATCGTCGTCGTGGGCGGATCGGGGAAGCCCCACAGGTTGCGCAGCCGGGCGTGCAGCCACTCGGCGGCGGCCTCGGCGGTTTCGAGCGCGAGCGCCTGCAGCGCATGCGAGCGCAGGTACTCGCCCTCGTTCTTGAGCGCCTCGGCCCGTTCGCGCACGCCCCCGCCGGCGGTGGTGACGAACATCGCAACGTGATCGCGGCGGCCGTCGAGCGGCGGCAGCACGAAGTCGGGGATCGCCATCCGCGGCTCGCGCGCCTGGCGCGGGAAGGCGATCGTCGCCACGGGTGTCGTCGCACCCCGTCCAGCGAACAGGTGCAGCGTGTCGCCCGTCGACTCGGCCTCGAAGAAGCGCCACACGCAGCGCGCCCGCAAGGCGCCGGCGCGGGCCTCGGCCTTGATCGCGTCGACCGTGGCCTCGAGTGCCAGCGCCTTCGGGTCGCCGGCGGCGCGCAGCTTCTCGAAGCTGCCCTTGAGGCCCAGGTGGCGGCCGTAGAGCATCTGCGGGCTCAGGAACTGCCAGATCTCGTCGAGCGAACGCAGGTCGAGTACGTGGCGCTCGAGGTCGGGCACGTCGGGGATCGGGATCTCGAGTCGCACCGCGGCCGACCGCGAGATCGCGGGCGCCCCGGGCTCCGCGGATGCCGCGGCGCTCGCGGCGGCCATGCCGGCCAGCGCAGTCGCCGTCTCGGCGTCGAGCTGTGCGGACATCATGCTTCGCGTGGATGGGTCCATGAGCTTGTGCATGAGGTCGAGCCCGTGCATCGCATCCTTTGCGTAGGCGACGAGCGAGCCGTACGCCGGCGCGATGCGCGTGCGCGTGAACTTGTTGGTCAGCGCCGCGCCGCCCACGAGGATCGGCACGTCGACGCCGGCGGTCTTCAGGTCCTCCGCGGTGACGACCATCTGCTGCGCCGACTTGACCAGCAGCCCCGACAGCCCGATCACGTCGGGCTTGTGCTCCTTCACGGCGGCGACCAGTGTCTCGGGCGGAATCTTGATGCCGAGGTTCACGACCTCGTAACCGTTGTTCGACAGGACGATGTCGACGAGGTTCTTGCCGATGTCGTGAACGTCGCCCTTCACCGTGGCCAGGACGAGGCGGCCGCGCGCGGCGGTCTCGGACTTCTCCATGAACTGCTCGAGGTGGCGCACCGCGGCCTTCATCGCCTCGGCGCTCTCGAGCACCTCGGCGACGATCAGCTCGTTGGCGTTGAACAGGCGGCCGACCTCGTCCATGCCCTTCATCAACGGCCCGTTGATGATCTCGAGCGGCCGAGCCTCCGCCCGCTTGAGGTCGAGGTCCTCGATCAGGCCTTCCTTCGTGCCCTCGATGATGCAACGCGCGAGGCGCTCGTCGAGCGGCAGCGCGGCGCGCTCGGCGCCGGTCTTCACGCGCGTCTTCACTTCGCGGAAGTGGGCGGCGAACGCGGCGATCGAGTCGGCGGTGCCGGCGAACAGCAGCGCCTCGGCGAGGCGGCGCTCGTCCTCGGGAATGGAGGCGTAGCGCTCGAGCTTCTCGCTGTTGACGATGGCGAGGTCGAGCCCCGCCTTCGTGCAGTGATACAGAAATACGGAGTTCAGCACTTCGCGCCCGGCCTCGGGCAATCCGAAGGACACGTTCGAGATGCCGAGGATGGTCTTGGTCTCGGGAAACGCGGCCTTCAGCAGGCGAATCCCCTCGATCGTCTCGACGGCGCTGCCCACGTAGTTCGCATCGCCGGTGGCGCACGGGAAGGTCAGCGGGTCCCACAGGATGTCCTCGCCGGGAATGCCATACTTCCCGGTCAGGAGTTCGTACGAGCGCTGGGCGACCGCGAGCTTCCGCTCGCGCGTGACGGCCATGCCCTGCTGCGGATCCTCGTCGATCGTGCCGCAGACGACCGCGGCGCCGAAGCGACGGGCCAGCGGCAGCACGGCCTCGAAGCGCTCCTCGCCGTCCTCGAGGTTCACCGAGTTGATGATCGCCTTGCCCTGGCAGAACGTGAGCGCCCGTTCGAGCACCGCCGCATCCGTCGAGTCGAGCATGAGCGGCGCCTTCACCTTGCGGATCAGGTCGGGCAGGAAGGTGAGCATGTCGGCCAGTTCGTCGCGATCGGGATCGGCGACGCACACGTCGACGACCTGCGCCCCGCCGCGGACCTGGCTGCGCCCGATCTCGCTGGCCTCCTCCCACTTCCCCTCGGCGATCAGGCGCTTGAACTTGCGCGAGCCGATGACGTTCGTGCGCTCGCCCACCAGCACGGGGCGCACGTCGTCGTTGATCTCGAGGAAGTCCACGCCCGAGACGAGCGTGCGGCGATGCGCCGCGGGCACGCGCGGGCGCTTGCCGCGCACCATCGCGGCCAGCGCGCGGACGTGATCGGGCGTGGTGCCGCAGCAGCCGCCGACGAGGTTGATCCAGCCGTGCTCGATGAAGCGCTCGAGCACGCGCGCCATGCCGTCGGGGGTCTCGAGATAACGGCCTTCGCTGTCGGGCAGGCCCGCGTTCGGGATGCACGAGACGCGCGTCTTCGCGATCGCCGACAATGCGCGCAGGTGGTCGGTCATGAACTCGGGGCCGGTCGCGCAGTTGAGGCCGACCGACAGCAGGTCGGCGTGCATGACCGACGTGTACAGCGCCTCGACGCCCTGCCCGGCGAGCATCGTGCCGGTCGCCTCGATCGTGCCCGAGACCATGATCGGCACGCGACGGCCCGTGGCCGCCGTCGCCTGCTCGATGGCGAGCAGCGCGGCCTTGACGTTGCGGGTGTCCTGCTGCGTCTCGACGAGGAGCAGGTCGACGCCGCCGCTCAGCAGCCCCTCGACCTGCGTGCGGAAGGCCGCCGTGAGGCCGTCGAACGTGATGCCGCCGGTGACGGTGATCGCCTTGGTCGTGGGGCCGATCGATCCGGCGACGAAGCGCGGGCGCGACGGGTCGGCCGCGCTGAACTCGCCGGCGGCCTGCACGGCGAGCTCGGCGGCGCGGCGGTTGAGCGCGAGGCAGCGATTGGCGAGGCCATACTCGCCGAGCACGAACGGCGTGCCGCCGAAGGTGTTCGTCTCGATGATGTCGGCGCCGGCGTCGAGGTAGCCCCGATGCACGTCGAGCACCACGTCGGGGCGCGTGTCGACCAGCACCTCGTTGCAGCCCTCGAGCTCGGGCCCGCCAAAGTCGTCGGCGGTGAGGTTGCGCGCCTGCATCGCCGTTCCGGTGGCGCCGTCGAGCACGAGGATGCGCTCGTCGAGCTGGTCCTCGAGCAGGCGGGCGCGCGGTTCGTACGGAATCGGAATCATGCCCCGTATTCTAGCGCACGAACTCGAGAATGGGGCGGATCATGCCGGCCGCCAGCTCGCTCAGGCGTCGGGGCCGGCCTCGAGAATGCGCTCGATCCGCGAGTCCGGGACGAGCCACATCACGGCGACGAGCACGTAGATCCCGCACGAGACCAGCGGGGCGACGAGTGCGACCGCGACGGCGACCGCGTAGAGCCCGAGCGAGACGAGACCCTTGTGGTCCCGCCCGATCGCGGTGGCCAGGATCGCGTTCTCGCGATGCGTCGCGATCAGCAGGCGCGAGAGCACATAGTACGCGACGGCGGCGCAGAACAGCACGACGCCGTAGGCCGCGACCGGCACGGCGGCGAAGCGGCTGGCGCCCATCCACCCGGTGACGAACGGCACCAGCGCGAGCCAGAACAAGAGGTGCATGTTCGCCCACAGGACTGCGCCGTTGATGCGCTTCACCGCGTGCAGCATGTGGTGGTGGTTGTTCCAGTAGATGCCGATGTAGATGAAGCTCAGCACGAAGCTCAGCAGGGTCGGCACGACGGGCCCGAGCGCGGCGAGCTCGTTACCGTGCGGCGCGTGGAGCTCGATCACCATGATGGTGATCAGGATCGCGATCACACCGTCGCTGAAGGCCTCCAGGCGGCCCTTCGTCATGCAGCTCCCTCCGACTTCCGGATCACATCCCCGTTGTTCCAATCGACGCGGCGTCCGGATTCTAGACCACGATGGCGCTCCGGGTCGCGCGTTGCGTTCAGCGGCCGCGGCGGAGCGCCAGGGCGACGCCGCCGAGCACGGCGATCGTGCAGGCGAACAGACGGAGGCTCACGGTTTCGCCGAGGAATGTCACGCCCGCGAGCGCCGCGATCACGGGAACGGTGAGCTGGACGACGCCGGCGCGGGTCGCCGTCAGCCGCGGCAACGCCGCATACCAGATCGCATAGCCGAGGCCCGAAGCGATCGCCCCCGAGGCAATCGCGAGCGCGATCCCGCGCGGGGAGGCATGCGTTGCGAACGCGCCGGTCGCGCCGGCGGCGAGCACGATCCCGACCGGCACGAGCGCGAGCGGCAGCGCCCGGACGAAGTTCCCCGCGGTCGCGGCCAGCGGATCGGTCGCGCTTCGCCCGCGCAGCGAGTACACGCCCCAGGCGACGCCGGCGGCGAGCATCGAGAGCGCGCCCGGGAGCGACGGCGCCCCCAGCCCCGGCGCGACGAGTGCCACCAGCCCGCCGACGGCGAGCGCAACCCCCGTCGACTGCGCCGGGCCCAACCGCTCGCCGCGGGCGAGCCCGACGCCGAGCATCGTCGTCTGCACGGCACCGAACAGGAGCAGCGCGCCCGTCCCCGCCGGCAGCGCGACGTAGGCGAGCGCGAACAGGATGGCGTAGGCGAAGAGCGCGAATGCCGAGCCGTGGTTGCCGGAGCGAAGGACGGCCGCCCCGCCGCGGCGGGACGCGACGACGCCCGCCAGCACGACCGCACCGCTGGCGATCCGCACGGCGGTGAACGTCGCGGGATCGATCGAGCCGCCGACGAGCGCCAGGCGGCACAGGATCGAGTTCGCGGCGAACGCGAACAGCGCGACCAGGGTGGCGAGCAGGGCCACGCCGGCCTGCCTCAGGACGAGGGGCGAACGATGCGGCCGAGCGTCGTGATCTGACCGGCGTGGCGGGCCGCGTGCTCGACGGCGTGCATGAGGAGGCCGAGCGCATTCGTCGGGAGTTGCGCGCGGCCGAGCGCGCGCGGGGCGAGCGCGGCGGCCTCGGTCGTGGACGCGACCTGCGCCACCGCGGCAGCGATCGCGCGATCGAGTACGGCGAGGATCGCCTCGCCCGTGGGTTGCGCCTCGGCCCCCGCCGTCTCCAAGGCAATGGCCGCGTGCTGCGCCTCGCTCAGCGTCCCACCCCGCGCGTACGTGAAGAGTCGATCGGTCGCGCCGGCCAGATGGAGGACGTGGAAGCCGATCGGCGCGAGACCGGAAGGGCGAGCCCAGAGCTGTTCCGGCGTGAGCCCGGAAACGACCGCGCGCACCTCCTCCCCGACCTGCAGGAGAATGTGCGCGGCGGGTTGCATCATCGGTGGCACGCCCGCGACCGGGCCGCGCAGCCAGACTTCGAGGGGCGCGCTCACGATTGCGCGCCCGTCATCAGACCGAGAACCAGAGCAGCTCGGGCTTCTCGAGCAGGTCCTTCACCCGGACGATGAACTGCACCGCGGTGTGGCCGTCGATCCAGCGGTGATCGAACGTGAGTGCCAGGTTCATCTTCGGGCGCACGACGACCTGCCCGTCGACGGCCATCGGCTGGTCGGTGATCTTGTGCACGCCGAGGATGCAGACCTCGGGGAAGTTGATGATCGGCGTCGACGCGAACGAGCCGAACTGGCCGGCGTTCGTGATCGAGAACGTGCCGCCCTGCAGGTCGTCCATGGTCAGCTTGTCGCCGTTCGCGCGGGTCGCCAGGTCTTCGACGCCGCGGGCGATGTCGACCAGCGACTTCGTGCCGGCATCCTTGAGCACCGGGACGATCAGCCCCTTGTCGCGACCCACGGCCACGCCGACGTTGTAGTAGCGCTTGACCGTGACCGACTCGGCGCCGTTCCACGTCGCGTTCATGGTCGGGAAGTCGCGCAGCGCGACGACCGCCGCCTTGACGAAGAACGGCGTGAAGGTGAGTTTCACGCCCTGCTTCGCAAGCTTCTCCTTCCACTCGTTGCGCAGGCGCACGATGGCCGACATGTCGACCTCTTCGAACGTCGTCGTGTGGACGGCCGTGAACTTGCTGCGCACCATGTTGTCGCTGATCGCCTTGCGAATGCCCGCGATGGGGATCGTCTCCTCCATGGGACCGGTCGCCGGAAGACCGACGGAGCCGGTGCGCGCACCGCCCGCGGCGGGCGGAGCGACCTTGCCGGCCTTGAGGTCGGCGATGTACGCGACCATATCGTCACGCGTGACGCGGCCGCCCAGCCCCGAGCCCTTGACCCACGTGGGGTCGACCTGGTGCTCCTTCGACAGGCGGCGCACGACG
>JBKJNH010000039.1:0-21251 GCA_046596055.1 Candidatus Eiseniibacteriota bacterium | reverse complement strand
CGCGCTCGACGTCCTGCGCCATCGCATCCACGTCACCTACGAGGCGGAAGCCGAGGAGACCAGCGGCGAGGAAATCGCCCGCCGCATCCTCGACAAGGTCCGCGTTCCCTGAGCGTGGCCACGCCCGAGCGCGCGCCCGGGGACGGCGGCCTCGAGACGCGCGACATCCTGAAGCGCGTCCGCCGGATCGAGATCCGCACCCGACGGCTGGTCGAGGAGATCTTCGCCGGCCAGTCCGAATCGGTGTTCAAGGGCCGCGGCATGGAGTTCGCCGAGGTCCGCCCATACCTGCCCGGTGACGAGGTGCGGGACATCGACTGGAACGTCACCGCGCGCACCGGGCTCCCGTTCGTCAAGCGCTTCACGGAGGAGCGCGAGCTGACGGTGATGCTCGCCGTCGACGTCTCGGGCTCGCTCGACTTCGGCAGCGGCGACCTGAGCAAGCGCGAACTCGTCGCCGAGCTCGCCGCGCTGCTGGCCTTCTCGGCCCTGCAGAACGCGGACCGCGTGGGCCTCGTCCTGTTCTCCGATCGTCTCGAGCTCTACGTGCCCCCGCGGAAGGGCCGCACGCAGGTGCTGCGGATCGTGCGCGAACTGCTCACCCATGGCATCGAGGGCCGCGGCACGACGTGGACGGCCGGCCTCGACTTCATGAATCGGGTGATGCGCCGCCGCGCGATCGTCTTCCTCCTGTCGGACTTCCTGTCGCCCATCGACACGCGCCTCTTTCGCGTCACGTCGAAGCGTCACGACCTGGTGGCGTTGTGGGTCGAGGATCCCCGCGAGGCGCAGCTCCCCGCGGTCGGACGCATCCTCGTCGAGGACCTCGAGAGCGGCCGCACCCGCTGGGTGAACACGAACGACGCGAAGGTGCTCGAGAGCTACCGCGCCGCCCGCGCCGACGCCCGCGACCGCACCAGGCGTTCGCTCGCCGGAGCGCAGTGCGAGGCGGTCCAACTCTCGACCGGGGCCTCGTACCTGCCGCCGCTCCTGCGCTTCTTCCAGAACCGGCGCCGGAGGGGGCGGTGAGCGCATGTCGTCTCCTGCTCGCGGCGTTCGCGCTTGCCTTCGCGCTCGCCGCCGGGATCGCACCGGCGCGCGCGCAGGACCGACTCCCGGTGCGCGTGGAGACGCTGGTCGCGCCCGACACGCTCCGCCTCGGGGAGCCGGTCACGATCACGTGGCGGGCCTGGCTGCCGAAAGGATCGGTCAGCACGTTCCCGACCCGCCCGCCCGACGACTCGCTGCACCACTGGACGCAGTGGGCGACGAAGACCGGCGAGCCGAAGGGCGAGTATCTCGAGCACCGCCTCACCGCTCGCTACCAGACGTTCGCCCTTGGAACGGTCGACGTGCCGGGGCCGCCCTTGCGTTTTCGCATCCCGGGGGAGGACGCCCGCGAGGGTCGCTTCCCGACGGCGCGCTTCGTCGTCCTCTCGGTGCTGCCCGACGACGGCCCGGAGCCGCCGCTGCGCGACCTGCACGGCCTCGTTCCGCCGCCGTGGTGGGCGACGTGGCCGTGGCTGTGGATCGGCGTCGGCGTGCTCGCCGCCGCGTTGCTCGCCTTCGCCATCTGGCGTTGGCAACGACGCAAGCGGGGCGCGGTGATCGCCCTGCCCGGCGGTCCGGTGGTCAAGCTCGAGGCACCGGAAGTGGAGGCCCGCCGTCGACTCGCGGCCCTCCGTGCGCGCGACCTGCCCGCGTCGGGCCGTACGTATGAGCACGGCAGCGAACTGGCCGACCTGTTGCGCCGCTACGTCGAACGACGCTTCGGCAGCCCGCAGCCGGGCTACACGACGGGGGAACTGGCGCAGCACCTGCTCGGGCGCGGCGACGTGCGACCCGAGGACGTCGAGGAACTGCGCGAACTGCTCGGGGCCTGCGACCTGACGAAGTTCGCCCGCCGACCCTATGACGCGACGCGTGCGCAGGCCGCCGAGATCTCCGCCCGGCGCCTCATCGACACCTGGGCCGTTCCGCGCGCGGCGGCGGCCTGATGCGCTGGCTCTGGCCGTGGTTCCTCGCCCTCCTGCCGCTGCTGGCGTTGCTCGCCCTGTGGCGGCGCCGCGTCGGCGTCAACCGACCCGCGACGCTGGGGCTCTCCACCGTCGGTTGGCTCCCGGCGCGGGCGCGCGATCGCACGCGGATTGTCCTGTTCGCGTTGTACGCGCTCGCCATGACGCTGGTCACCGTGGCGCTGGCGCGACCGCAGAAGGGCTTTCGCGAGAACGAGCTCTCCGGGCGCGGCGTCGACATCGTCCTCGCCCTCGACGTGTCCACCTCGATGCGCGCCGAGGACTTCCAGCCCGAGAACCGACTGGGCGTCGCCAAGACCGTGGCGCAGGCGTTCATCGCCTCGCGGCCGCACGATCGGCTCGGACTCGTCATCTTCGCCGGGACGGCGGTCACGCAGTGCCCCCTGACGCTGCAACACGAGGTGCTGCGTGACCTGCTCGGTCGCGTCGATTTCGGCATGGTCGAGGACGGCACCGCGATCGGGAGTGGCCTCGCCACCGCGCTCAATCGACTGCGTGCCAGCAAGGCGAAGAGCAAGGTCGTCATCCTGCTCACCGACGGCGACAACAATCGCGGGGCGATCGAACCGCTCACGGCCGCCGAACTGGCGGAGGCCCTCGGGGTGCGCGTGTACACGATCGGGGTGGGGACCAGTGGGATCGCACGCACGCCGGTCGACGACCCGGTCTTCGGACTGCGTTATGACCTCGTCCCGGTGCGCATCGACGAGGTGACGCTGCGCGCCATCGCGCAGACCACTGGCGGCCGCTACTTCCGCGCCCGCGACGCGGCGGGCCTGTCCGCCGTCTATCGTCAGATCGACCAGATGGAGAAGTCCGACGTGCGCAGCACCGCCTACTCCGAGTGGCGCGACCGCGGTCCCGAGCTGCTCACAGCGGCGATGGTCCTGCTCGCCGTCGCGTTCGCCCTGTCCCTGTCCCTGTGGGCGAGGGTCCCGTGATCCGCTTCGCCTTCCCGCTGGTGCTGTGGACGGGCCTCGCACTCGTCGTGGTCATGACCGCGCTCTACCTGCGCTTCGAGCGACGACGCGCGCGCGTCCTGACCGCGTTCGCCGGCGGACTCGCCCCGCGCCTTGCCCGCGCCGAGGACGACGGCCAGCGCCACCTGCGGTGGGGGCTGAGACTCGTCGGCCTGCTCGCCCTCGCGATCGCGGCCGCCGGCCCGCGCTGGGGGGAGGAGGTCGTGCGGATCAGTTCGCGTGGGTCCGACCTCGTGTTCGTGTTCGACACCTCGAAGAGCATGGATGTGCGCGACGTGCCGCCCAGTCGCCTGGAGGAGGCCCGACGCGAGGCGCTGGCGCTGCTCGAAGCCGCCGCCGGCGATCGCATCGGCGTCGTCGCGTTCGCCGGCGACGCGGCGGCGCTCTCGCCGCTCACGGTCGACCACTCCGCGGCGCGACTGCTGATCGAGTCCTTGACCACCGACGTGGTGGACACCCCCGGTTCGGACGTCGGCCGCGGCCTGCGCGCTGCGCTGCGGGTCCTCCCCGAAGAGGATGCGGGTCAGCAGGCGATCGTGTTGTTCACCGACGGCGAGGATCTCGAAGGCGGCGTCGACGCCGCCGTCGAGGCCGTCGTCCGCCGCGGCGTGCGGGTCTTCGCCGTCGGCGTCGGAACACCCGGTGGCCAGACGATTCCGCTTCTCGACGAGCGCGGCTACCAGACCGGCGTGAAGCTCGGACCGGACGGTGAGCCGGTGGTGTCGCGGCTCGACGCGCCGGCAATGCGGACGCTGGCCCGGCGCACTCGGGGCCAGTATTTCGCCGCGCCACACCCGGGCGGGGAGATCGTGCGCCTGCGCGCAGCGCTCGCCGGCGTCGGTGAGGGCGCGCGCGAAGGCCGTCTGGGCGCCCGCCCTGTCGAGCGCTTCCCGTGGTTCGCGTTCGCGGCGTGGATTCTCATGGTCGCGTCGTGGCTGCTGCCGGAACGCCGTACGCTCGCCGTGTTCGCGAGTCGTCGCTCCAACGGCCGCGCGGTGCGCGCTCCCCGGTCGGTGGGACCGGGAGCCGCCGCGACGTTGCTGGTCGCCTGCGGCCTCGCCGTCCACCCCATCGGCGCACACGCGGCGCATCCACTGGTGGAGGGGAATCGGCTCTATGCGGCAGGGGACTTCCGCGGCGCGGTTCGCGTGTACGAGGCGGCGCTCAGGCGATCTCCCGGCGATCCCGCGCTGGCGACGAACCTTGGCGCCGCGCTGTACCGGCTCGGCGACATGAAGGGCGCGGAGGAATCCTTCGCCCGCGCGCAGGGCGCCAGGGATCGCACGGTCGCCGCGCGGGCCGGGCACGGCCGCGGAAACTCGCTGTTTCGCCAGGAGCGCTATCGCGAGGCGCTCGACGCGTACCGCGCCGCCCTCGAGGCGCGGCCCGACGACGCCGCTGCGCGCTTCAACTATGAACTCACCTTGCGCAAGCTGCGACCCGACGACAAGCCGCCCGAACCGGACCCGCAGCAGCCGCCCCCGGCGCCGGGCGCAGGAGGCGGCGGTGGGGGAGGCGGGGGCAGCGCGGGGAATCCGTCGCCGCAGCAGCCCGGCCCCGCGAATCCGGCGGCCGGTCCGGCTCCGCCTCAGGACGGGCGTGGCGCGCAGGGAGGCGGCCCACTCTCCGCGGGCGAGGCCGCCCGCATCCTCGATGCGCTCCAGGACGGCGAGCGCCAGGCGATGGCCCGGCGCGCGCGCGGCCGCGGCGTCGACTCGCCGAAGGAGCGGGACTGGTGAAGGGACCCTTGCTGCGCGCGCGACGCCTGGGCACGTTGGCCGCGCTGCTCGCCGTCGCCGGAATCGCGGCGCCCGTGGCCAGCGCGCAGATCGTCGTGCGCTCTGCGGTGCGATCGACCCAGTTCGCGCTCGGCGAGCCGATGCCGTGGGTCGTGATCGTCGAGGGAGTGAGCGGGGCGGACCCGCCGACGATCCCCGACCTCGACTGGGCGGTCGTCCAGCCGACGGGCACCCAGCAGAGCATGGCCTGGGTCAACGGGCGCTCGAGTGCCCGCACCGAGTTCGGGTTCTCCATCACCGCGATCCAGGAGGGGTCCTTCTCCATTCCGCCGGTGAGCCTTCGAGAGGGAGGTCGTTCGTACACGACCGATGCGATTGCGGTCTTCGTGAGCGCGCAGAGTCCGGCGACCGCGATGCAGGGCGATCCCGCCGCGCGGGTCCGCTTCTGGGTCCGAGCCGAGCCGATGAATCCCGTGGCCGGTCAGCCCGTGATCTTCACCGTGGCCTCCGCACTGTCCGATGTCCGGCTGCTCGCAGAAGGATCGAAGACTCCCGCGCAGTACCCGGGGTTCTACGCGGAGAAGCCCGGGCCGACCCGCTCGTCGAACCAGGTCATGGACGGGCGACGCTGGGTGGTCGGGGAAATGAGCACGGTCCTCTACCCGCTCGCCGCGGGGAAGCAGACGCTGGCGCCCGTCCGCGCGGACTATCCGATCACCGACCCGGCCTTCCCGAACGGCCGCATGATCTCGGTCGTCAGCGAGCCTCTCACCATCGACGTGCGGCCGCTTCCGCCGGCGCCCCCCGGGTATGCGGGCGCCGTGTTCGATGGGATCCTGACCGGGAGGGTGGATCGCACCACCGTTCGCGCCGACGAGACCGTCGAGCTCACCCTGCGGCTGGCGGGCGCCGGGAACCTTCGCCTGGCGCCGTTGCCCGCGCTTCCCGAGCTCGCCGACTTCCACGTCTTCAGCCGCCAGGTGACCGATTCGCTCGACACCGACAACGGACCCCCCAGCGGCGCAAAACTCCTGCGCTACTCGCTCCTGCCGCGACGTGCCGGGCCCCTCGTCATTCCGCCTCTGTCGTACGTCACGTACGTCCCCGGGGAGGGCTACCGCACGCTCGAGTGGGCGGGCGCAATCATCGAGGTCTCCCCGGCGCTCGCCCGGGGCGGCTCGCCCGGAGGTCCGGAACGGGCGGCGCGGCTCGTGCCCACCGACGACCCCGGGGGCACGCCGTGGACGGCGGCGCGCCCGTTCGTCGGTGCGGCCCTGGTCGCCTTCGCGGCTGCGCTGTGGCTCGGAAAGATGCGGCTGAGCGCGCGCCGCAGCGGCGGCGATGATCCCGCGGCGCTCGCGCGACACGCTCGCGAGGCGGCGGAGCGGCTCGACGGGCATGTCGCGACATTGCGTGCGGCCCGCGCCCGCGGCGATGCCGCCGCCTTCTGGCGGGCCGCCGAGGAAGCGCTTGCCGGCGATGCCACGCCCGAGGCTTCGTCATTGCGCGAGCGCGTGGGGGCTGCCCGCTACGCACCCGGCGGCGGAAGCACGGCGGCGATGGAGACGGTCGAAGCGCCGCTCGTCGCGCGCCTCACCGCGGCGCGCGCGACGGCGAGCGCCGCGGGACGCACGCGCGCACCCCGCGCCGCACGGATCGTGGCCCTGGCGCTCGTCGCCCTCGGCGTCGTGCTGCTCGCCCTCGGCGGGGTGGCCGTCGCTTCGCACCCGCCGGACTCCGTCCTGCGCGCGCAGATGGCCGAGGCCAGCGAGGCCCTGCGCACCGGCCGCATCCTTGATGCACAGCGCACGCTGGTCACGGCGTGGAACAATGGTGCGCGTCGGCCGGGCGTGGCGATCGACCTCGCCCTTGGCGCGCTCTACCAGAGGAAGCTGGGTGAGGCCGCGCTGTGGACCGAACGAGCGCGCCGGCTCGATCCGCGCCACCCCCGGGTTGTCCTGCTCGCAGAGGCGCTGACCGAGGAGGGGGCGTGGGAGGGCCTGCCGCACGGCGCGCGCGCCCGCACGACCAGCGGCGAGCTCGCCTTTGCCGCCTGCGTCCTCGTGACCTTCGCCCTGCTCGTCTTCGTCACCGGGCGTCGTCGGGCGTGGGGGCGCTGGCTCGGTCGCGTCCTCGTCGTGGCCGCGCTTGCGCTCGCGTTCTATGCGAGCCAGGGAGGCGCCGCCGGGGAGGCCCCGGGGCGCGCGGTCGTGCTCACGCCCGTGCCCCTGTCGACCGCGCCGCGCGCTGGAGGGGACATCGAGCTCGAGCCCGGACGCGCCGTCTGGCTTGACGGGCCCGCCCACGACGGATGGATCGCCGTACGCGTGGGCAGCCAGGTCCGCGGCTTCGTGCCGCGGGGCGCCGTCCGCCTCCTGTAACCCCCGCCGACGTTCGGCTTGACGGCCCCGCCCGGGGCGGGCTACGTTTCCGGGCCGGTCGCGCACGAGTGCGACCCTGAGTCTCGTCCCCATCCGGAGGGAAACCCATGATCCAGCGGAACGACAACGTGGCGGCAGGGGGCGCCCGGCGTCTCCACCCCTGATCCTGGGCTCGATCTCGGACGCGCGCACGCGCCGCGGGGTTTCGCCCCGTGGCGCGTGTTCTTTTTGGGTGGCCCCGAGGGGGCGAAGTCGGGCGGCGCCAGGCCGCCCGCAGGGAGGCAACGTGGATCTCGACGTGATGCATGAAACGACGCCGCATCGGGTGTCGACGGCGCCGCAGTCGCTGGACCTGTCGCGCGACGGGGCCGCGGTGTGGGCGAGCGGACTGACACGCTCGTTCGTCAGCGGACGCGGCCGCTCAGCGAAGACCGTCCACGCGCTTTCGGGCGTGGACCTTGGAATCGGCCGGGGGGAGCTGTTCGGCGTGCTCGGACCCAACGGCGCCGGCAAGACGACGACGATGAAGATCCTGACCACGCTCCTGTTCCCGACCACGGGCGAGGTGCGCGTTGCGGGTTTCGACGCGACCGCGCGGCCGCGCGACGTACGCCGTCGCATCAGCCTGGTTTCGGGCGGGGACAACGCCGGTTACGGGATCCTCACGGTGCGCGAGTCGCTGTGGATGTTCTCGCAGTTCTACGGCGTGCCGTCGAGGCAGGCGCGCGAGCGCGGCGAGGAGCTGCTCGATCGCCTGGGCCTGCGCGAGAAGGCCGACGAGCGGGTCAACCGCCTGTCGACCGGATTCAAGCAGCGCCTGAACTTCGCGCGTGGCTTCGTCTCGGACCCCGAGATCGTCTTTCTCGACGAGCCGACCCTGGGCCTCGACGTCGAGTCGGCACGCAACATCCGCGGTTTCCTCGGCGAGTGGATGACCGCCGATCGCACGCGCACCGTCGTCTTGACCACGCACTACATGGCCGAGGCCGACGAGCTGTGCGATCGCATCGCGATCATCGACCAGGGGAAGATCCTCGCCACCGACACGCCGCAGGGCTTGCGCTCTCGCGTCTCGGCCGACCGCCGCGTGGTGATCGAGCTCGAGACCGGCACCCCGGTCGACGCGCTCGCCCGCGTCCCCGGCGTGCGCCTGCTGCGCACGACGCCGCCGGGGGAGCGCGGCACGTTCGGTGTCCACCTCGCGGTCACCGACGGGAAGTCCCTGCGCGGCGCGCTCGACGTCCTCACCGTCGAAGGCCGCACGATCCATAACCTGTCGACGCACGATCCGTCGCTCGAGGACGTCTTCGTCGCGATCGTGGGGCGCGGGCTCGAGGAGATCGAGGCCGACGAGGCGAAGCGCCGCGCGGAGGGTGCGTGAGCCGCGACCGCTACGCTGACGACCGCTTCGAACCGCTGCGCACGAACCTGCGGGCGGCGTGGGCGCGGGCCTACGTTCGCATCTTCGCCGCATCGCGCGAGCCGTCGTGGATCCTGTTCGAGACGATCATGCCGGTGCTCGGCATGTTCGCCTACGTCTACGTGTACCGGGCGCTGGGGGCGCCGCGCGAGTTCGAGACGTTCGTCGTCATGGGCGGCGTCATGATGGCCTACTGGCTCGCGGTGCTGTGGTCGATGGGGACGCAGTGGTTCTTCGAGAAACAGGAGGGGAACCTCGAGTTTTACCTCGTCGCGCCCTGCTCGCGCATGGCGATCCTCGCGGGGATGGCCCTCGGCGGCGTGGTGATGACCTCGATGCGCGCGGTGCTCTCGCTGATCGCGGGCGTGCTGCTGTTCCGCACCGACCTCACGCCCACGGACCCGTGGGCGGCCCTCGGCGTGTTCCTGCTGACGCTCGGGTCGTTGTACGCGCTCGGCATGTGCCTGGCCTCGCTGTTCCTCATGTACGGGCGCGAGGTCTGGCACGTCAGCAACGCGCTGGCCGAGCCCATGTACCTGGTGAACGGTCTGTACTTCCCGCTCAAGGCGCTCGGTCCGTGGGGCTTCGCCGCGATCTCGACCCTGCCGCTGGCGATCGGCCTGGATGCCATGCGCCAGCTCGTGCTCGGGCCCGAGCTCGCCCGCGGCCTGCTGCCCGTCGGCACCGAGGTCGCGCTGCTCGCCGGCTCGCTGGTCGTCAACCTGGCGCTCGCCGTGTGGCTGCTCGATCGCTCGGAGCGGATCGGAAAGCGCACCGGCGCGCTCATCCTGCGCCACCAGTAGGGAGGGATCATGGCCTTGCGTCTCGAGGAACGGCTGCGCCCCGTGCGGGCGGCGGCGCACCTCGGCTTCCAGATCGAGTCGAACTGGTCCGACCCGCTCGTGTTCCTGGTCTACGCCCTGGCGCGCCCGCTGGCGACGTCGCTGATCCTGCTCGTCATGTTCAAGGTCGTCATCGGCGGGGAGACGACCGATCCGCGCTTCGTCGCGCTCTACGTCGGGAACGCGCTCTACACGTACGTGCTCCTGCTGCTGGTCGGCCTGTCGTGGGCGGTGTTCGAGGATCGCGAGCAGTACCGCATGCTCAAGTACGTCGCGGTGGCGCCGATGGGGCTGGTGTCCTACCTGCTCGGCCGGTCGTGGGCCAAGTTCGTGCTGGCCACCGTGTCGGCGACCGTCGTGCTGGGCTTCGGGATCCTGGCGCTGGGCATGCGCTTTCCGTTCACTCCGCAGTCGGTGGCGTTCGGGCTGGGCGTGACCCTGATCGGCGCGGCCGGCGTGGCCGCGGTCGGACTGGTGCTCGCGGGCTGCGCGCTGGTCTTCGCGCGGCAGAGCATGACGATGAACGAGGCGACCTCTTCCGTGCTGTACCTGCTGTGCGGCGTGGTGTTTCCACCCGACCTGCTGCCGCGCCTCTTCCACCCCATCGCGCTGGCGCTGCCCATGACCTGGTGGCTCGAGGCGTCGCGGCGGATCCTCGGGGTGCGAGGCTTCTCGTCCCTGCTGGCGCAGCCGGGCGACGCTGCGCTCGCCGTGACGCTCGTCGCGGTCACCGCGACGTGGCTGGTGGGAGGCTATCTCGTGTTCGCCCGGCTCGAGCGCAAGGCCCGTTCGAACGGCCTGCTCGACATCACGACCGCGTGGTGATCGCCTCGGCGTAGATCGCCGCGGCGCGCTCGACCGCGGCCAGGTCGACGGACTCGTCGGTGACGTGGCAGTGCTGCGGCTCGCCCGGACCCATCACGACGAACGCCGCTCCCGACGGCGCGAAGCAGGCCGCCTCGGTGCCGAAGTCGCAGAAGCCGAAGGGCTGCTTCGCCAGCGACTTGAGACGCTGCGCCAGCGGATGCGGCTTCGAGGTCACGGGCGATAGCTGGTGCACGATCGTCACGCGGTAGGGGACGCCGGCGGTCTTGAGCGCCGCGTCGAGTCGCCGCCGCGCCGCCGCCGCGCCGAGCTTCGGCGCATAGCGCACGTCGAGCGCCAGGGTGCAGCGATCGGCGATCACGTTCATCGCCACCCCGCCCTCGATCTGGTCCGGGCTCGCGGTCATCGTCCGGGAGCGAGCGCGGGTCGTTCCCGCGAACGGGCGGAGCGCCGCGAGCAGGCGGCCCATTCCCGAGATGGCATTCTCGCCCGACCATGGCATCGAGGCGTGGCCGCTCTTTCCCTCGGTCGACAACGTGAGCTGCAGGATTCCCTTCTGCCCCACGTTGGGCTGGAGCGACGTCGGCTCGCCGACCACGACGAACTCGGTGTGCGCCAGTAGCCCCTTCGCGACCGCGGCCTCGGCGCCCCCCATGTGGGTCTCCTCGTCGGTGGTGAACAGGATCCCGAACCCGCCCACGTCCTTGCCGCGCTCGGCAGCGACCAGCATCGCGGCACAGCCGGCCTTCATGTCGGTCGTGCCCCGGCCGGACATGCGACCGGCGCGGATGGCCCCGGTCTTCGACTTCCACGTCCCCGAGCGGGGGACCGTGTCGAGGTGCCCCGAGAACAGCAGGCGCGGGGTTCCCCAGGTCAAAAGGATGGCCGGCCGGTCTCCGTTCCGGACCGGGACCACCCGGGCGCCCAGGTCCCGGCCCGCCGAGCGGACGTAGTCGAGGATCGGGGCGGGGTCGTCGTGCTCGGACGAGGGGAGGAGGACGAGGTCACGAAGCCGGCTGCGGACGTTCATGCGATCTCCCAGATGGTAGATGGACAACGGGTTAGACGGTACATGTCGCAGATCCCATGAAGCGCAAAATACCCCGGCCGGCGTTGTTGTGATGCGTCCCGACCGGCTGGTAGACTCCTCGTCAAGGTCTCCGAAAGGAGGAAGTATGAAGCGTCCGTCGTCCCTCGCAATCGTGCTGGCCGTGGCTTTTGCCACGGGCTGTTCCAGCCTCGCCCAGGTTCCGCGGTCGGAATTCGCCGCCCAACCCGAGCGTTCCAGCGTCCTCGTGCGCACCAACGAGGGTGAGCAGTTCTCGTTCGACAAGGTGACCATCAGCGCCGACACGCTGGCGGGCACCGGCTACCAGCAGCGCACGGTCTATCTCTCCGACGGGCAGGCGTCGATCGAGGAGGTTGCCGTTCCCGTGCGCCTGCCGCTCGAGCGCATCGCCAGCCTGTCCGAGAAGCGCCGCGACTGGGGCCGCACCGCGAAGTGGGGCCTGGGCGCCGCCGGCGCGGCCGCATTCGTGATCGCGGTCGGCACCAACTCGGGCGAGGATCCGGCCGCTTCTGCCGGCGGGGGAAAGGGCCCCGGTCCCGAACTGTAGCGCAAGATCGATCGGCTCCCCACCGCCCTTTGCAATCCTGTCCACGCCCCCGGGAGTGTCGTCATGTCCGCCTATCGCGTCACCATCATCCCCGGTGCGTTCGCCTATCGCGAACGCGCCGAGCGGACCCTCCGTTCCGTCGTGCGCACCCTGCGCCTCGCTCCCTACCTGCGCAACGTCACCGTCGTCGTCCGCCCGCGGACAGCCGACGACGACGCCCACGTCCTCTGGCGCGCCGTCGGGCGCCGGGTCGACGTGCGCGTGGTCGTCGACCTGGGAAACTTCCTCACCGCGGACGGCCGCGCCGTCCTGTCCCGCGCGCGTCACACCGCGGCCAACGTCCCTGCGCGCCGCTTCTCCGAGCGCGCAGCCCGGGCCGCTTTCTTCCACGAGTTGTCCCACGTCGCCGATCACGTCGTGCGGGGCATCGACGGCAGTGTCGTTCCGCCGCGGCGCTGGGCTTCGTTCAACGAGGCGTGGAACGTCTGGATCGACGGGCGGCTCCATCGTCGCGGTCGCCCGGGCCTGACCCGCCGTGAACGGCTTGCCGCCTTCCGCCACACCTTCGGCCGGCGCGCCGCCTCGCGCGGCAGGCCACACCCGTTGTTCGACTGGCTGTGGCACGCCACGCGACTCAGCCAGCGCGACCTGCTCGGGGCGGTCGAGGTGCTGGTCGGCTGACGTCGGGCGTCGTAGAGTGCGGCCGTGAACGCATCCCCGGACGCATTCGGAGGCGCCGCCTCCGTTCCCGCTCCTGCCGAGCTCGCCGCCGCGCTGCCGCTGCACGTGCGCGCGACGATTGCCCGACTCTTTGCCCACGGCCACGAGACGGTCGCCGTGGGCGGGGGCGTTCGCGACGCGCTGCTCGGCCGGCCGGTGCACGGCTTGTGGGACCTGGCGACGGCCGCCACTCCCGCACAGGTGATGGCTCTGTATCCCGCGGCCATCCCGACCGGCGTCGAGCACGGCACCGTGACGCTGCCGCATGCGGCGGGCGCCATCGAGGTGACGAGCTACCGCACCGACATCGGCGCGACGGACGCGCGGCACCCCGATCGCGTCGAATTCGGCGTGTCGCTGCCCGGCGATCTCGCGCGTCGCGACTTCACCGTCAACGCGCTGGCCTACGACCCGGGCCGGGAGCTCCTGATCGACACGACCGGCGGCCGTGCCGACCTCGCGGCACGGGTCCTGCGCGCCGTCGGCGATCCGGTCGCGCGCTTCCGCGAGGACGCGCTGCGTCCGCTGCGCGCCGCGCGCCTCGCCGCCGTGCTCGAGTTCGCCGTCGAGCCGGCGACGCGCGATGCGTTGGGCGCCGTGGCCGACCTCGTGTCACGGCTGTCGCAGGAGCGCGTGCGCGACGAGGTCGGACGCATGCTGCTGGCGCCGCGGCCGAGCCTCGGCTTTGTGCTGCTGCGCGACAGCGGGCTCCTGCCGTTGCTGCTGCCCGAACTCGCGGCCTGTGTCGGGGTCACCCAGAATCGCCACCACGCGTTCGACGTCTACGAGCACACGGTGCGCGCCGTCGACGCGGCCCCGCGCGTGGCGCGCCTGCGCTGGGCCGCGCTCGCCCACGACCTGGGAAAGCCGGCCACCCGCGTCGGGCTGGACAACGGGGAGGCCACCTTCCACGGCCACCCGCAGGTCGGCGCCGATATCGCCGATCGCATGCTCGAGCGTCTGCGCCTGCCGCGCGAGGAGCGCGAGGCGATCGTGCTGCTCGTGCGCGAGCACCTGTTCGATTATCGCGCCGAGTGGTCCGACGCGGCGGTGCGACGCTTCGTCCGCCGGGTCGGGATCGATGCGCTGCCGTCGCTGTTCGCGTTGCGCCGGGCCGATGCCGCAGCGACGCGCCCCGGCGCGCCCGACCTGGCCGCACTCGAAGCGTTCATTGCACGGATCGCGCTCGTCCTCGCCCCTCGGCCGCCGCTGGCCGTGCGCGATCTCGCCGTCGACGGGGGCGACGTCCTGCGTGTTCTCGCGGTCTCGCCGGGCCCGGCCGTGGGTCGCGCGCTGGCGCTCCTGCTCGAGGAGGCGCTCGACGATCCGGCGACGAACGTGCGCGCTCACCAACTCGCGCGGCTCGAGAATCTCGCGCGCGAGTTGCGGGGCGGGACTGCGGGCGGGTCGCCTTGACACGCTCCGCGGTCGAGGCTATTCTGCCGACTGTTCCCTCACGTCGTCTTCACCCCCGCGGAGAGTGCATTCCAGGAATGGATTGGGGCCGGGTCCAGGGACCGGTGCGTCGCGAGCTGGCGCAAGTCGATCGCCAGCTCGCGACGCTTTTCCGGTCGCCCATCGGGATCATCAATCAGGTCGCCGGACACTTCCTCGCCACACGCGGGAAGAAGTTCCGGCCGACTCTGCTTTTGTTGGTGGCGCGCCTCAGCGGCAAGGCCGATCGCCGGCTCATTTCGTCGGCCTGCGTCGTCGAGATCATCCACGCGGCGGCGCTGATCCACGACGATTCGGTGGACAAGAGCCTGCTGCGCCGCGGACTGCCCACGGTGAACAATCTCTGGAACGACGAGGTCTCGATCATCATCGGCGATTTCCTTTACTCCAAGGCGTTCACCAAGATGGTGGACGAGGAACTGAATCCCGCGATGCAGATCCTCGCCCGGGTCAGCCACGAGATGACCATCGGCGAGGCGCTGGAGTTCGAACACGCGAGCGACCTCGACGTGACCGAGGAACAGTACGTCGAGGTAATTCGCGCCAAGACGGCGACGCTGATCGGCGGGGCCTGCCAGATCGGCGCCCTGGCCAACGGGCACGGTGACGACGCCGCGCGCGGCAAGCGCTTCTATCGTTTCGGCGAACAGATCGGGCTGGCTTTCCAGATCGCCGACGACCTGTTCGACTACGTCGGCGACACGGCGCAGACCGGCAAGGGCGTTGGTGGCGATCTCGAGAGCGGGAAGATCACCCTTCCGCTGATCCACGCGCTCAAGAACGGTGGGAAGAACGCCGCGAAGGTCGGCCGCCTCGTCGAGAAGAAGCAGCTCGTGCCCGCGGAGTGGAGCGAGCTCGTCGGCATCCTAGAGCAGGGCGGACACGTCGGCTATGCGCAACAGCGTGCCGACACCTACGCCCGCCGGGCGCGTCGCGCGCTCGCTCCCGAGACCGACTCCCCGATCAAGGACGCGCTCGGCGACGCGATCCAGTACGCCATCGCCCGGTCGAACTAGGTGGATGCCGCCATGACCCGACCCGTGAAGTCCGGCGCCGGCCTGCCCCTCGCCCGCCTCGCCGTCGAGGCCTGCCTGGCCAAGAAGGCCAGTGATCCCGTTCTCCTCGACCTGCGCGAACTCGAGGCGGTCAGCGACTTCTTCATCATCGTCTCGGCCGCGTCCGAGGTGCAGGTGAAGGGTATCGCCGACCACGTCGAGGAGATGCTCCGCGAGAAGGGTGGCGTCAAGCCGTGGCACGTCGAGGGCCTCGACGGCCGTCGCTGGGTCCTGCTCGACTACATCGACGTCGTGGTCCACGTCTTCCACGAGAAGACGCGCGAGTACTACCTCCTCGAACGCCTGTGGGGAGACGCCAAGAGGATCGAGATTGCTGACGACCGCCCTGCGTGAGGCCGTCGCCCGCGCGGCGACGAAGAACGCGTTCCCGCTTCCCGGCTCCACAGGTTCCGACGCGGCGCGTGTTCCCCTCGAGGTTCCGCGCATCGCTTCGCACGGCGACTACGCGACAAACCTCGCGCTCGTGCTCGCCAAGCTGGTCGGCCGCCCGCCGCGGCAGGTCGCCGAGGCCCTGGTCGGTGCCCTCGACCTGGGCCCCGACATGCTCGAGGAAACGACGATCGCGGGGCCGGGCTTCATCAATTTCCGGCTGAGCGCGGCCCGCCTGGGCCGCGCGCTCGTCGATGCCGTCGAGGCGGGGGAGGCGTGGGGTACGTGGCCCGCGTCCGACCTGCCGTCGATCCTCGTCGAGTACGTGAGCGCCAACCCGACCGGCCCCATGAACGTGGTCAACGCGCGCGCCGCCGCCGTCGGCGCCGCGCTCGTCCGCCTGCATCGCGCCGCCGGCCGCAAGGCCGACGCCGAGTTCTACGTCAACGACGCCGGGCGCCAGGTGGACCTGCTGGGCGCTTCGGTGGCCGCGCGCTTTCGCGAGCGGATCGGCGTCACCGGAACGTTTCCCGAGGACGGCTACCACGGCGACTACATCGCGGACGTCGCCGCCCAGGTTCCCGAGGCCGAGGGCCGCGTCGCGCTCGAGTGCGACGACCTGCGCTGGTTCCGCGACTTCGCGCTCGAACGCATGCTGGCCTGGCAGGAGCGCTCGCTCGCCGCCTACGGCACGACGTTCGATCGCTGGTTCCGCGAGTCGACGCTGCACGCCGACGGGGCGCTCGCCGCGACGCTGGCCGACCTGACGGCGAACGGCCACGTCTACGAGCTCGACGGCGCACGGTGGTTTCGCTCCAGCGCGTTCGGCGACGAGAAGGATCGCGTGCTCGTGCGCGGCAACGGGGAGCCGTCGTACTACCTGGCCGATATCGCCTACCATCGCGACAAGGCGAAGCGCGGCTGGGGCCGCTCGCTCGACCTGTGGGGCCCGGACCATCATGGTCATGTCGCCCGCATGGCCGCGGCCATGAAGGCGCTGGGCTACCCCGAGGACTTCTTCCGCGTCACGATCGTGCAGTTCGTGCGCCTGCTGTCGAAAGGCGAGCTGGTCAAGATGTCGAAGCGCGCGGGGGAGTTCGTCACCCTCGACGAGCTGATCGCCGAGGTCGGCGCCGACTGCGCAAAGTTCTTCTTCCTCATGCGCTCGACGTCGTCGCACCTCGACTTTGACCTCGACCTGGCGAAGTCCCAGAGCGCGGACAACCCGGCGTACTACGTGCAGTACGCGCATGCGCGGGTCGCCAGCCTGTTGCGCGTCGCCGCGGAGAAGGGGCAGGAGCCGCCCGCCGGCCGCGAAGCGAGCCTTGCCGCGGCGGCGTTGCTCGTCGCGCCCGAGGAGCGCGTGCTTCTGCGCGCGATCGCACACTTCCCCGAGCTCGTGGCGGGAGCCGCCACGGCCGAGGAGCCACACCGATTGACGACGTACCTCGACGAGCTGGCGAAGTCGTTCCACCAGTTCTACCACGAGCACCGGGTCATGACCGACGACGCGGCGCTGACGCAGGCGCGCCTCCTGCTCGTGCGCGGCGTGCAGCAGACGGTGCACAACGGACTCGGCCTGCTCGGGGTTTCGGCCCCGGAGCGGATGTAGGAGGCGGCTTGAGCATCGTCGTCGTCGGTTCGGTCGCGCTCGACACGATCTACACGCCACGGGGTTCCGCGCGCGATGCGCTGGGCGGGTCGGCCGCCTACTTCGCGCTCGCGGCCCGGCACTTCAGCGACGTGCACATCGTGGCCGTCGTGGGCGAGGACTTTCCCGACGAGCATCGGGCCCTGCTCGCGCAGGAACGCATCCATCTCGGCGGCCTCTCGACGGTGAAGGGCGGAAAGACGTTTCGCTGGGCGGGCGAGTACAGCGCGGACTTCGGCCAGCGCAAGTCGCTGTCGACCGAGCTCAACGTGTTCGAGACCTTCCAGCCCGAGCTTTCGCCGGAGCAACGCCGTGCCAGCACCGTGTTTCTCGCCAACATCGATCCCGACCTGCAGCTGCACGTGCTCGACCAGATCGAGAACCCGCGGCTGGTGGTCGTCGACACCATGAACTACTGGATCACGTCGAAACGCGAGCGGCTGCTCGAACTCCTGTCGCGCGTCGACATCGTCCTGCTCAACGACGAGGAAGCAAAGCTGCTGGCCGACGACTGGTCGCTGCCGCGCGCCGCCCGCAAGCTGCACGAGCGGGGCGCGAAGCGGATCGTGATCAAGAAGAGCGAGCATGGGGCGGCGATGTCGCATCAGGGCGACTGGTTCTATACGCCGGCGTTCGCGCTCGAGAATCCGCTCGATCCAACCGGCGCGGGCGACACCTTCGCCGGAGGCTTCCTCGGCTATCTCGATGCGGTGGGTGCCAATCACCCGATGCAGTTCCGCCGCGCCATGGTCGTGGGCACGGCGCTGGCCTCGATCGCGGTCGAGGGCTTCTCTCCGCGCCGCCTCTCCGAGGCTCGGCGCGAGGAGATTTCCTCGCGGGTGGATGCGGTGCTGTCCACCATGCACTGTCCGCCGGAACCCCTTTGGGGGGCTTGAGTTGGCCCTGCGGGCCGCTTGCCGGGGAGGGAGCGCTGTGCTAGAGTCCACGCGCTTTCGGTCCGGCTGCTCTTGTCACGATTCGAAACTCATTTGAGAGAAGGAGGGATCGGTCCTGTCTTCTGAATTGTCGGCCGAGTGGGTGGCGGAGGCCGAGCGGATTCTTGCTCGGCTCAGGGACGTCCAGGCCGCTTCGATCACCACGGACGGGGACCAGATCCGGGAAGTCCATATCGTCGCCGTGTCGACCCGCGCCCCGAAGCAGATCGTGCGCGACGTCGAGACGGCGCTCAAAGCTTTCTTGAAGCGCAGCATCGATCATCGGATGATCAGCGTGGCCCTGCAGGCGCCGGATCCGGAGGTCGAATCGGCCGCGCCTGTTGCGCCGGTCGCACCGAAGGCGGCGCCGGTGATCGCGGCTGCGCCGGCTCAAGTGTTTGCGCCGCCTCCGGTGTCGTCCGCGGAACCGAAGGCGGTTTCGGCAGCTCCGGTTCCTCGGGCCGCCGATACGGCGAGAATCAGATTTGTGAACGCGAACCTGTTCGTCAGCGGCCTGCGGACGCAGGCCGAGGTCGAGTTGTCCTGGCAGGGCACGACCCGGGTCGGCAATGCGACCGGGGCCTCCGCCCGCGACAGCGCACACCGCCTGCTCGCGTCGGCGACGTTGTCGGCACTGGCCCCGTTCCTCGGCCCCGACGTGACGCTCTCGGCGCACGACGTCGAGATCGTCCGGATGGGTCGCCAGGACACGGTGGTGGTCGCGGTGAAGCTCCTCGCCCAGCGCTCGGAAAAGACGCTGGTGGGGGCCTGCACCGTGGAACAGGATTTGACTCAGTCGGTGGTCTACGCGACGCTGGCCGCGGTCAACCGGGTGCTCGGCGGCCTTCGGGTGGCCGAGCCTGTGGAGTACGAACTGAGGCCGACATCGGCGTAAGGCGAAGCGAAGCGAAGATCCGAAGCGGAGCGCCAACCCAACGAAGCGAGGGGCCGTCCGGCTCCTCCGTTCTCAACGTAGTTTAGGGGAGGTGTTCTCACATGCTTTCGATCTTGATGCTGCTGGCCGATTCCGTTGTCGATATCTTCACGATCTCCGACGATGGCAAGGCGGGTTGGGACCAGTCCGCGGATGGTAAGGGCGGCTGGGACGAAGCCAAGGATACGGGCAAGGCGGGTTGGTAAGCATCCACGGGTCCGCCCGTGGTTGAATGACGACCCTTGCTGAGTTCGGATCGCTGCCAGGGTAGATAGGCCCCAGGTCGGTGTCGGTCTCTTTTTCTCGTGTGAGGTCTGCCCAGGGATGGAAGCACGCGCAGCAAGGACGGCCCCGTCGACCCCCGGACCGTCCGCGCGTCATCCGCTGTTCCTCCCGTTCTACCTCCTGGTCGTCTTCGGCGCGCTCGCCTGGCTGATCCGACATGCTCCCGCACTCGACCCGCTCCCGTGGACGGGCCTCGCCGTCACGCTCTGCCTCATGATCCTCGCCGACCTCGCCCCGGCGCGCATGCCGGGGGGCGGGTTCGCCACGCCCGGAGCCAGCCTCGACTTCGCGGCGCTCCTCGTCTTCGGGGGGCCGTGGACCGCGGCGCTCAACGTGGGCTCCACTCTCGTCGCGCAACTCCTGGTGCGCCGAAAGCCACTGCAGCGGACGGTCTTCAACGCCGCGCTCTACGTGCTCATGATCGGCGCGGCCGACGCGGTCCTGCATGGACTGGGCGGCTCGTCGGGGCGCCTCGACCTTCCCGGGGATGCGTTTCCGATCGCGCTGGCGGGGCTGACCTACTTCCTCGTCAACGGGATCGGCCTCTCGACCGTGCTGGCGCTCACCGGCGGCGGGTCGCTGTCGCGCGTTTTCCAGGTGAACTACGGGGTGGCCGCGCTGCAGCACCTGGGAATGATCGCGCTCGGCGTCGTGGCCGCATTCGCATTCTTCCGGGGCGGACCCGCCGCCCTCGTCCTCTTTTGCCTGCCGCTGTTGATCGCGGCGCTGTCCTTCCGCCGTTACTTCGAGATGAAGCAGGATCTGCTCGAGTTCGTGCGCGCGTTGTCCGAAGTGCTCGAGGAAGTCGATCCTTACACGCGACAGCACTCGGTGCGCGTCGCCGAGTACTCGAAGATCATCGCCCGCGCGCTCGGCATGTCCGAGCGGGCCGTGCTCGACCTCGAGTACGGGGCCCTGCTGCACGACCTGGGGAAGGTCGGCCGCCAGTATCAGTACATCCTGACCAAGCCCGGCCGCCTGTCGCTCGAAGAGCAGGCGACGATGCGCGCACACCCGGCCGAGGGCGCCGAGATCGTGGCCAAGGTGCGCGCGCTGCGGGGCGCCTCGGCCATCGTGCGGAACCATCACGAACGCCCCGACGGGCTCGGTTACCCCGCGGGATTGCGCGGTGACGATATCCCGATCGGCTCGCGCATCGTCATGGTCGCCGACGCGTATGACGCGATGACCTCGGATCGCCCATACCGGCGGGCCATGGATCCGGCGCGGGCCGTCGGCGAACTGGCCAAGCACGCCGGCACGCAGTTCGATGCCGCGGTGGTCTCGGCGCTCGAACGCCTCGTCGCGGCGGGCACCTTCCCGGCGCTCGCTCCGCGTCTCTCGAACGACGACGCCATCGACCTGCCACCAGTGCGTCGGGGGGCCTGATGCGCTATCGCGACGCCGGGGTCGACATCGCCAAGGCCGACGCCACGCTGTCGGGACTCAAGGCCGTCATCCGCTCGACGTTCACGCCGCACGTCAAGGGCGACGTCGGTCACTTCGCGGGCCTCTGCGAACTGCCGGGCGCGGGGCCGGATGCTCCGTTGATCGCGGCCAGCACGGACGGAGTGGGCACGAAGATCCTCATCGCGCGCGACACCCGGCGCTGGGCGTCGGCGGCGGGGGACCTCGTCCGCCACTGCGTCAACGACATCCTCGTGCTCGGCGCGCGTCCGCTCTTCTTCCTCGACTACTTCGCGTGCGGTGCGCTCGAGCCGATCGTGCTCGAGGAAAGCGTGCGCGGAATCGCCGAGGCCTGTCGCGCCGATGGCGTCGCGCTGCTCGGGGGCGAGACCGCCGAGATGCCCGATCTGTATCCGCCCGGGGACTACGACCTCGCGGGCACCGTCGTCGGTTTCGTCGCGCGCGACCGTGTGCTCGACGGCACGGCCATCCGACCCGGCGACGAGTTGTGGGCGTTGCCCTCGCTCGGCCTCCACACCAACGGCTACTCGCTCGCGCGGCGGATCGTCGCGCGGTCCGG
>JBKJNH010000007.1:0-11115 GCA_046596055.1 Candidatus Eiseniibacteriota bacterium | reverse complement strand
TGGAGCTTGGGGGGTCAGAATTACATTGGAACAGCACCGATGCCCCCGCCCGGTCGACAGCGCCAGCCTAATCGGGCATCATGCCGCCGAACGCCTGCCCTGGTGCGGGCCCCCTCGAACCCCCGACGCAAGGACCCATGACTCCGCTCAAGATTCTCTTCCTCACCGCCGAGCTGGCGCCGTTCGCCAAGACCGGCGGGCTGGCCGACGTGTCGGCCGCGTTGCCGCGCTTTCTCACCGCGCAGGGCCACGACGCGCGCGTCGTGCTGCCGTTGTACGGTCGCATCGTGGCGCGCCAGCCGGACGTCGTCTTCACGCCCGTGCCCGAACTCACCAACATCACGTTCACCCACGGTCCGCATCGCATCGTCTTCTCCGTCAAGACCACGCCGATCCCCGGCAGTGACACGCCCGCATACTTCGTCGACTGTCCGGCGCTGTTCGCGCGGGATGCGATCTACACGCAGGATCCGGACGAGCACCTCCGCTTCCTGGTGCTCACGCGCGCCGCAATCGAGATGTGCCAGCGCTGGGCGTGGGCGCCGGACGTGTTCCATCTCAACGACTGGCATACGGCGATGCTGCCGCTGTACCTGCGCACGGTGTACGCGTGGGATCGCCTGTTCGCGCATTCGCGGACGCTGCTCACGATCCACAACCTCGGGCACCAGGGCGTCTTCGGCACGGGAATCCTGCCCGAGCTCGGGCTGCCCGACACGGGACTCCTGCACCAGGACGACCTGCGCGATGGCCGGATCGGGTTCCTCAAGACGGGACTCCTGCTCGCGGACAAGCTTTCGACCGTCAGCCCGACGTACGCGCGCGAGATCCAGACGCCGGCGTACGGCTTCGGGCTCGACGACGTGCTTCGCCGGCGTGCGGGAGATCTGGTCGGAATCCTGAACGGGGTCGACTACGACGTGTGGGATCCGAGCACGGACTCGCTCCTGGCGGCGAAGTACTCCGCAAAGAGCCTCCATCGAAAGGAGAAGAACAAGGAAGCGCTGCTCGCGGCGCTGGGGCTGCCCTACGTGAAGGGCGTGCCGGTGTTCGGGATCGTGACGCGGCTCTCGCATCAGAAGGGGATCGATCTTCTCTACGATCCGCTTCCGCGGATCCTGAGCGACCACGATGCGCGCTTCGTCGCGCTGGGCAGCGGCTCCGACGAGTACGCTCAGTTCCTCGCGGGGCTGGCCAAGCGCTTCCCGGGCAAGGCCCGCTACTTCGCCGGGTTCAGTGAGAAGCTCGCGCACCTGATCGAGGCGGGCTCGGACTTCTTCCTCATGCCCTCGCGCTACGAGCCGTGCGGGCTCAACCAGATGTACAGCCTCAAGTACGGCACCGCGCCGATCGTGCGGGCGACCGGGGGACTGGTCGACACGGTGCAACCGTTCCGCGCCTCGACCGGCACGGGCAACGGCTTCGTCTTCGAGCATTACACGGGCGACGGCCTGCACTGGGCGATGTCGCAGGCGCTGGAGACCTATGCCACGCCGAAGGCGTGGCGTGTCCTGCAAAAGAACGCGATGACCGCCGACTTCTCGTGGGACGTGCAGGGCCCGCACTACGTCGCGCTCTACGACGCGATGCGGCCCGTCACCGCCGGGGGACCTGCATGAACGTCATCTTCGTCGAGCCGTGCTTTCCTGCGAACCAGCGCGAGTTCGTGCGCGCGTTGTACCAGGCGGGCGCGCGCGTGATCGGGATCGGCGAGCGCCCGAAGGAGGCGCTCGACGACGACCTGAGGCGCTGGATGGTGCACTACGAGCAGATCGGCTCGGTCGTCGACGAGGCCGCGCTGCTGAAGGTCGTCCGCTGGTTGCAGGGCAAGGAGCCGATGGACCGCCTCGAGGCGGTGATCGAGGCGCACGTCATGGCCGCCGCGCACGTGCGCGAGGCCTGCGGGATTCCGGGCACCTCGGCGCGGACGACGTGGCTGTGCCGCGACAAGCCGTCGATGAAGGAGGTGTTGCGCGCCGGCGGCATTGCCTGCGCGCGCTCCACCGGCGCCGACACGCCCGAGGAGGCGCGCGCGTTCGCGCGCGAAGTCGGCTATCCGCTCATCGTCAAGCCACGCGACGCGGCCGGCGCTTCGGGTGCCCACCGGGCCGACAACGATGCGGAACTCGAGGCGGCGATCCGGGCAAGCGGCCTGGCCTCCGGCCGGTCTGTCGCGCTCGAGGAGTTCATCGAGGGGCACGAAGGCGTCTACGACACGCTGACGATCGACGGCCAGGTCGTGCACGAGTTCGCGCTCCACTACTACCCCAACGTGCTCGAGGCGATGCGCACGCGCTGGATCTCGCCGCAGGTCGTGGTCAACAACCGCTTCGACACCGCGCCGGGCTACGAGGCGCTGAAGGACATGGGGCGGCGCGTCATCCCGCTGCTGGGCATCGGCACGTCGGCGACGCACATGGAGTGGTTCGCCGGGCCGAAGGGCCTGCTCTTCAACGAGATCGGTTGCCGTCCGCCGGGTGTCCGCACGTGGGACCTCTATTGCCACGCCAACGAGATGGACCTGTACCGCGACTGGGGCATGGCCGTCGTGCACGGCCGGGTCTCGCAGCGGCCGTCGCGGCGCTTTGCCGCGGGACTGATCGCGCTCCGTCCCGATCGCGACGGCCGGATCGCCGGCTACGAGGGCGTCGAGCAGATGCAGGCGAAGTACGGCGGCCATGTCATCGACGCGCACTTCCCCCCGGCGGGCACGCCGACGCAGCCGGTCGAGGCCGGGTACATGGCGAACGCGTGGGTGCGCATCCGCCATCCCGACTACGACGCGTTGCGCAAGATCCTGGATGAGGTGGGCCGCACCGTGAAGGTGCGCGCTTCGTGAGCCGACGGATCGGCCTCCTCGGGCCGCAACGATTCGAACCCACTCTCGCCGAGGCTGTTCGGGCGCTGGGGATCGACGGTTCGTTTGCCACGGTCACCGCGGGTTGGCAGGAGCGTGAGGCCGAGGTCGACGAGCTGCACGAGCACCTCGCCGGCCGCGCCGTGAACCTCGAGCTGCACCGCCGCGGCGACGCCGTCTTCGCCCGCGATCCCGAGCTGGCAGCGGCGCACCGCGATCGCCAGGCGATGTTCCGCCGGCTGCAGGAGCTTTACGTGTTCCGCCTGCAGTCGCTGAAGCGCGTCTGCCGCGAACTGTTCACGCGGCCCGAGAACGATCCCGCGATCGCTTCGGAACGCCGCGACGCGATCGACGCGATGCGGCGACTCGATGCACGGCACATGGATCGACTGGGCGAGATTCACGCCGCCTGGCACGAGCGCTGGCGGCCGTTCGAGCGCGACGCCGTCGCGGCCGAGCGTACCGGGCTGGCCCACAAGCTCGCCGAGGTCTCGGGGCTGGCGATCGCGGGCGGGCATGTCGCGGTGATCGTCAACCGCATGCGGCTCTTCGGAGTCATGGACCTGGTGGGCGACAAGCCCGTGGTGGCGTGGTCGGGCGGCGCCATGGTCTGCGGGGAGCGCATCGCGTTGTTCCACGACCGGCCGCCCCAGGGTCGCGGCAACGTCGAGCTGATCGATCGCGGGCTCGGGCTGGTCCCGGGCATGGTGCTGTTCCCGCATGCGCGGCGGCGGCTCGACCTGGAGGACCCCGTGAGGTTGCAGCTTCTCGCGCTGCGCTTCGCGCCCGCGCGGTGTCTCCTGCTCGAGGACCGCGCGCAACTGCTGTGGGACGGCCGCGCGTGGACGGCCGACGACGGCGTCCGCACCCTCGACCATGAGGGGGCGATCCGTGCGCTCGAAGAGGGGGTGGCGTGAGCGCCGAGCACCGCCTCGCCATTCGCCGGCTCGAGGCGGAGGCGGCGACCGATCCGGGTGCGGTCGATCGCTTCCTGACGTCGAACTCGTTTCCTCTCGTCGAGGGCACGAGCGCCACATTCGTCTGGCGCGGTCAGGCTGACTCCGTGCACCTGCGGCACTTCGTCTTCGGGCTGCCGGCCGTGCAGCCGTTCGCACGCATGCCGAACACCGACCTGTGGTCCCACGTGCTCGAACTGCCGCCGCGGTCACGCGTCGAGTACAAGATCGAGGTCGTGCGCGACGGGGCGGGGGAGTGGATCGAGGATCCGCGCAATCCGCTCAAGGCGCACGATCCGTTCGGCGCAAACTCCGTCTGCCAGGGCGCGGGCTATACCGTGCCCGAGTGGACCCGCCACGATCCCGAGGCGCGCCAGGGCACGCTCGAGGATCACGTGTTCCCGAGCCGGGCGCTGGGACGGGACGCGCGCGTGACGCTGTACAAGCCGGCGCGCTTTCGGGCACATCGCCGCTACCCGCTCCTGGTCGTGCACGACGGCGGCGACTACCTGGCGTACTCCAAGCTCAAGACGGTGCTCGATAATGTGATTCACCGACTCGAGGTCGCCGACCTGGTCGTCGCACTCACCTATCCGGGAGATCGCCTCCGGGAGTATGCGGCTGACTCGGCTCACACCAACTTCCTGGTCGACGAGCTGGTCCCGTTCGTCGAGCGGATCGCGCCGATCGATCCCGATCCCGGCAAGCGCGGGCTGATGGGCGCCAGCTTCGGCGCGGTCGCCGCGATGGCCACGGCGTACGCCCACCCGGGGCGCTTCGATCGCCTGCTGCTGCAGTCGGGCTCGTTCGCCTTCACCGACATCGGCGCGAGCCGCCGCGGTCCGGCCTTCGCGCCGGTCGTCGAGTTCGTGAACGCCTACCGCGACCATCCGCTGCGCGTCGCCGAGAAGGTGTTCGTCAGCTGCGGGCAGTACGAATCGTTGATCTATGAAAATCGCTCCCTCGTGCCCCTTCTCGATGCGACGGGCATGGAAGTCCGCTATGTCGAGGCCCGCGACGGCCACAACTGGGAGAACTGGCGGGACCGCCTGCGGGAGGGCCTGTCCTGGCTCTACCCGGGCCCCTTGTGGATGGTCTACGAGTAGCCGTCGTCAATAGCGGCTGGACGCCGTGACGGTGCCTGACTACTCTTCGTCCACCCGCAGAAGCGACCTAGTCCAGACGGCGACCCTCCCCCCCCAACCGCCGCGTGTCGCACTTCCCGAAAGGGAGCCTCGCGCCGTGAGACTGAAGCCAGGCAATCGAGTCGGAGCCTTCGAGATCCGGGGACTCCTCGGAGCGGGAGGCATGGGTGAGGTCTACCGTGCCTACGACTCGAAGTTGCGGCGCGAGGTCGCAATCAAGGTCCTGCCGGCGGGCGCGGCCGACTCCCCGGAGTCGCGGGAGCGCCTCGCGCGCGAAGCACGGAAGCTGTCCGCACTCAATCACCCGCACATCTGCCCCGTCTTCGAACTCGGTGAGGACGGCGATCTCACGTTTCTGGTCATGCCGGTACTCGAGGGAGAGTCGCTGGCGGGTCGTCTGAAAAAGGGACCGCTTCCGTTCGCCACGGTCCTCGACCTCGGTGAGCAGATCGCGGACGCCCTGAGCCGCGCGCACGATTCCGGCATCGTCCATCTCGACCTGAAGCCCGCAAACATCCTGGTCACGAAGGATGGCGTGAAGATCCTCGACTTCGGGCTGGCGCGATCGGTCGCGCCGGACCCGACAGGAGGGGCGATCGACCCGGAGCGGCTCGGGGGGGAAGTGCCGACGCGAAGCGCGTCGTGGACCGCCGGTGAAGGATTCGCGGGCACGCCGGGCTACAGCTCGCCCGAACAGGTGGATGGGAAGGCACCAGACGCCCGCTCGGACATCTTCTCCCTGGGCGCCGTGCTCTACGAGATGGCGACCGGTCGAGCAGCGTTCGAGGGCGCAAGCGCCGTCTCCCGGCTGGCGGCGGTGCTCGGGCAGGAGCCGCGACCACTGAGTGAGCCCGGGGAGGACATGCCTGTGGCGTTCGATTCACTCGTTCGGGGATGCCTGACAAAAGATCCAGCTTCGCGCGTGCGATCGGCTCACGACGTGGCGCTACAGCTCCAGTGGATCGAGAAGGCTCGCGGTCTGCAGACGCCGAATTCGAGGGAGCCAGTCGCCAAACGCCTGTGGTTGCCCATCGGGCTCGCTACTGTGGCGCTGCTCGGGATCGCTGCCGCCACGTTCCTCGGGCGTGCCCCGCACGACCAGGCGGCACGTACGCTCCACTTCGTGATCGCGCCGCCCGAGGGCATGATCGACATCGAGTCCGCGACCATCTCCCCGGACGGACGTGGGATCGCGTGCGTGGTCTCGGACTCGGCGGGGGCGCGCTGGATTTCCACGCGCCGGCTGGATCGACCGGACTTCAAGCAGTTGACCCAGACGAGCGGGTTCCCGGCGCTGTGCTGGTCCCCCGACAGCAAGTGGATCGCGTACTTCGAGGGGGACCAGCTTCACCGGGTGGAGGTGGCCAGCGGGCGGAGGATCTCCCGTCCCACGACGTTGCCCGCGGGGACCGAGGGTTCGTGGGGTCCCGGCGACGTGATGCTCGCGGCGCAGGATTCGATCGTCGCCCTGTCGCTCTCCGCGGGAACGACAACCGCTGCGACCCACCTCGACCGATCGCGAAGCGAGGATCGTCACCACAGTCCGGTGTTCCTGCCGGATGGCCACCACTTCCTGTTCATCGCCGCAGGCCGCGGCGGAGCGCCGGGCCGCATCGTGCTTGGCGATCTCGCGTCGGCCCGGACGCGCGACCTCGGGATCGAGGCCGCCGACGTGAAGTACGCCCCGCCGGGCTACGTTCTTTTCCGGAATCGCGGCGCGCAGTTCGCTCAGCGATTGGACCCGCGAACCCTTTCGCCCGTGGCGGATCCTGTCCGGCTCGAGTCGATTCATGTGAATCCCGTGTGGTCGCGCGCGGTCTCGGTCTCCCGCGATGGCACCCTGATCTACCAGAACGCGAGTCCGATCCTGAACCGACTCGCATGGGTCGACCGCGACGGAAGGGATCGGGCCGAAGCGTGTCCGCCGGATCAGTATGGTTCTTTCGAGCTGGATCCTGCCGGTGTGCGCCTGGCCCTGAGCATCTATCCGCGTGAGTGGGGGCCTGCGGACCTGTGGATCGAGGACCTCACGTCGCACCTGCGGACACGAATCACCTTTGGCAAGTACGGCTCGTTCGCTCCGGTGTGGTCTCCCGACGGTGCCCGACTCGCGTTCGCATCGGATCATCCCAGCCACTTCTTCATCGCGAGCGGGTTCGCTGCCGGGGCCGTGGTCTTCGATTCGGTCGCGAAGGCGGGTCGCGCGGAGGAGCCCGAGTCGTGGAGCGGCGATGGCTCGGCGATCATCTCCTCGGTCCTCAGCCGCACGAACGAGTGGGATGTCGTGGAGCGAAGCCTCGTGGGGGCTCGAGCCACGCGGCCCATCGCCGACAGCCGATACTTCGAGGGGTGGTCGAAGGTGTCGCCGGACGGCCGATGGATCGCCTATGGCTCGGAAGAGACCGGGGAAGCGGAGTGCTACGTTGCGCCGTATCCGGGGCCCGGCCCGCGGCAGCGAATCTCCGCAGCCGGCGGCGCCAACCCGCACTGGCGAGCGGATGGCAAGGAACTCGTGTACCTCGCCGGAGACGGAACGATCGTCAGCCGCGCCGTCGTCGACCTCGCACGCCGGGAGCTGGGCCCCCCCCGGTCCCTGTTCCGGCGCGAGTTCAGCTACGCCTTTGGGGGGTGTGCCTGGACGATGAGCCCCGACGGCGAGCGCTTCCTGATTCGTGTGCCCGTCGTGGGTACGAACGTGCAACCGCTGCATGTCGTGACGGAGTGGACGAGCTTGCTGGAATCGGCGGAGGGCGCGCAGGCGACCCGCTAGAGAGCACTCCCCGGACGCTTTTGACGCATGCGCCCTTCGTCGGCTACTCTCCCGCTGACTGCCGATCGGACGCTCCTGTCGGCCCCAAATTCCTCCTGCACCCGGATCCCCGATGACCACCGTCACTCGCAAAATCGGCCTCTCGCTCGGCGCCGACCTGTGCTGGCCCCTGTGCTACGAGGGCATCCTCCAGAAGTTCGATCCCGCGATCCCCCTCGGGAAGGACGTCGTGCGCTTCGCCGTCGAGCGCGTCACGATCGAGCCATTCGACCTGCGCGCGCCCGCAAAGTACGACCTGGTCGTCGATCGGCTCACGCACTGGTACTCGACGAGCCGCGAATGGATCAAGAAGTCCGTCTTGATGGACGGCACTTACGTGTTCAACAATCCGTGGGCGATCCAGTCGATGGAGAAGCACACGACGTACGCCGCGATGATGGCGCTGGGTTTTCCGGTGCCGGACACGTGGATGGTTCCGCCCAAGGCGTATGAGACCAAGCCCGACCTCGAGATCACGCTCCAGCGCTACGCGCAGATGTTCGACCTCGGCGCGGTCGGGGAGAAGCTCGGCTACCCGATGTATATGAAGCCGTACGACGGCGGTGGCTGGCAGGGCGTCTCGCGGATCGACGACGAGGCCGCGCTGCGCCGCGCCTACGAGACCAGCGGCACGCACCTCATGCACCTGCAGAAGGCGATCGAGCCGTACGACCACTTCGTGCGCGCCGTCGGGCTGGGGCCGCAGGTGCGCATCATCCGCTACGACCCCGAGCAGCCGCTGCACGATCGCTACACGATGGAGCGCGACTTCATCGGCGACGCCGATGCGCGCACGCTGGCCGACATGACGATGGTGATCAACGCGTTCTTCGGCTGGGACTTCAACTCGTGCGAGGCGCTGGCGAAGGACGGCGTGTGGCACCCGATCGACTTCGCGAACGCCTGCCCCGATTCGCAGGTCACCTCGCTGCACTACCACTTCCCATGGCTGGTGCTGGCGAACCTCGAGTGGTCGCTGTACGTCGCCGCGACGAAGCGTCCGATGCGGACGAACCTGGATTGGACTCCATTCCAGGAGATCGCTCTGACTCCTGCGCCGTTTGCCGAAAAGCTTGCGGCTTACGCCGCGGTGGCTCGGCAGCGGCTCGACGCCGACCGCTTCGAGGAGTTCAAGGCGACGCACCTGGCGGGGCTCCCGGGCGTGGCATGGGAGTTCTTCGGCTCACCCGAGGCAAAGGAGGCCGTGCGCCTGAAGACCGCCGCGCTCTATCCCGCGCACGAGGTCGAGCGCTTCACCGAGCTGTTCTGGAGCCGCATCCAGAAGTGGCGCGACGATGCGCCGGGCGGGGTGGAACGGGAGAACGTAAGTGTGGGCGCGCCGGCGGTTGCAACGGCAAGCGTCCCCGCCCGGAAGCCCCGCAAACCCCGCGCACCCAAGGGCGCGCGAACATGAAGCTCGCCAGCGGCTGGCACTCGGAGCGCCTGGGCCGGCGCGTCTCGGTCGTGCGCTGGGGCACGTTCGGCACGCCCGTGCTGTTGTTCCCGACCGCCGGCGGCGACGCCGAGGAGATCGAGCGCATGCACGTCATCGGTTCGCTCGGCGACCTGATCGCGGCGGGGCGCATCAAGGTGTACTCGGTCGACAGCGTGGCCGGTCGCACGTGGATCGAGGGCGAGGGCTCGGACGGGCATCGCGCCTGGATCCAGGGCCAGTTCCACGAGTTCGTGCGTCACGAGGTCGTGCCCGCGATCCGCAAGGACTGCCGCGATCCCGAGATCGGCGTGATCACCGCCGGCTCGTCGATCGGCGCGTTCAACGCCGTCTCGGCGCTGTGCCGCTATCCCGACGTGTTCACGCACGCGGTCGGGTTGTCGGGAACGTACGACCTGACGCGCTTCCTCACGGGAGGGGTGCCGGCCGACTTCTACTTCGCCTCGCCGCTGCACTTCCTGCCGAAGCTCGAGGGCCCGCTGCTCGAGAAGCTGCGCACGCGCTTCGTGCTGCTGGCCTCGGGGCAGGGGCGCGCCGAGAACATCGGCGAGTCGTGGCGCATGGCAAGTGTCCTCGGCGCGCGCGGCATTCCCAATCGCGTCGACGCGTGGGGCGCCGAGTGGCACCACGACTGGCCGACATGGCGGCGCATGTTCCCGCAGTACCTGGCCGAGCTCACGGCCGCACCGGTGGCCTGACGCGGCATGGGCGCCTCCGCGGTCGATCCGTTCAGCGGCGAGAAGCGGCGCGAGTTCATGCGCGCGCTGCTGTCGGACCTGCGCGCGTTCGAGCTGATGCTCGAGCGCGGCGCGTTCGAGGAGGGAGTCTCGCGCATCGGCGCCGAGCAGGAGGCGTTCCTCATCGACGCGGGCGGCCACCCTGCGCTCGGCGCGATGCAGGTGCTCGAGCGCGTCGAGGACCCGCACTTCACGACCGAGCTGGGCCTCTTCCAGATCGAGATCAACGCCGATCCGCTGCCGTTTGCGGACGACAGCCTGTCGCGCATGGAGAAGCAATTGCAGAAGCTCGTCGGCCTGGGCAGGAAGGCCGCCGCCGAACTGGGCTACGACCTGGTGCTCACCGGCATCCTGCCCACGCTGCGGAAGACCGACCTGGGCCCCGAAGGGATGACCCCGCTGCCGCGCTACCACGCGCTCAACGAGGCCACCTCGCGCCTGCGTGGCCACGAGTTCATGATCGACATCCGCGGGATCGACGAGCTGCGGGCGCAGCACGACTCGGTGCTGGTCGAGGCGTGCAACGCCTCGTTCCAGGTGCACCTGCAGGTCGGGGCGAAGGAGTTCGCGCACGTCTACAACGTGGCGCAGCTGCTGGCCGCGCCGGTGCTGGCCGCGGCGACCAACTCGCCGCTCCTGTGGGGCCGCCGCCTGTGGGCCGAGACGCGCATCCCGCTGTTCGAGCAGGCGGTCGACAGCCGGAACCCGTCGCAGGCGCGGACGATGGCGCCGCGCGTCACGTTCGGCAACCGCTGGGTGGAGCGCTCGATCCTCGAGATCTACAAGGAGGACATCTCGCGCTTCCGCGCGCTCGTCGGCACCGACCTCGACGAGGATGCGGTCGCCGCACTCGCCGCCGGGCGCGTTCCGGCACTGAAGGCGCTGCGCCTGCACAACGGCACGATCTACCGCTGGAACCGCGCGTGCTTCGGCGTCACCGACGGCGTGCCCCACCTGAGGATCGAGAACCGCGTGCTGCCGTCGGGCCCGTGCGTGCTCGACGAGGTGGCGAACGCGGCGTTCTGGCTCGGCCTCATGAAGGCGGTGCCGCGCCACGTCGAGCACGTGCCGGCGGTGATGGAGTTCGAGCAGGCGAAGCACAACTTCGTCTCCGCCGCGCGCCACGGGCTGGCCGCGCCGCTGACCTGGATCGACGGC
>JBKJNH010000001.1:0-2514 GCA_046596055.1 Candidatus Eiseniibacteriota bacterium | reverse complement strand
CCCTGGGCCGCTGGCTGGCCGAGGGTGGCGACGTCCACGTCGGCGAGGATCTGCCAGGCGGGGCGGCCGCTCGTCGGGTCGAAGCGCAGGTCCAGCACCCCATCCTTCGCGAACGAGAATCCGCGGGAGGCGTCGCCCAGCTGGAGCGAGGAGAGACCGAGATCGAAGAGTGCCCCCGCAAGGCTCCCCAGACGCTCGGAGCTCAGGACCTCGCCCAGCTGGTCGAACGGCGCGTGCATCAGTCGGACCCGATCTCCGTAAGGGACCAATCGCGCCCGGGCCCGCTCGAGGGCCACCGGGTCGCGATCGAAAGCGAGGAGGCGCGCCTCCGCAGGCAGGGCATCGAGCAGTCGAGCCGCATGTCCGCCTCCTCCAACCGTGGCGTCGAAGTACCAGCCGGGTCCGTGCGCCATGTGGTGCACGATCTCGTCCGCGAGGACGGGCAGGTGTTCGACAGGTTCGTTCGTCGTGGATCCCCGCTGCTCCCCCACCACCCCGCTCCTCCCGGTCCGACACTCCGCAGCGTCGTCCGCGGGAGGGATCGGACGCCCGGGACCTCCGGGGGCGCCTCGACCCACGCGGGGTGGGGTCGGTGACTCAGTCGCCGTCGAGGCGACTGAAGACGTTCTTCATCATCGCTTCGAAGTTCGGCGCGGCCTGCTTGAGCCGCGCATCGAAGCGTTCCGGCGACCAGATCTCGATGTGGTCGAGCGCTCCCAGCAAACGCGCCGTGCGCTCGAGCCCGGCGATCTCGATCAGGCGCGGCGTGAGCGTGATGCGGCCCTGCCCGTCGATCGTCGTCTCGTGCGCGGACTCCGAGATCGTCATGAAGACGTTGCGGGCCTCGTCGTCGCCCTTCGAGAGCTTGCGCAGCCGGCCCTCGAAGTGCCGCCACTCGTCGAGCGGATACATGTGGACGGAGTCGTCGGGCCAACGGATGATCGTGAACGAGTCGGCCGCCTCGGGAGCGAGACCACGCCGCAGGCGCGAAGGCACGTTGATCCGGCCTTTCGCGTCGATGACGCTGGTCTCGCTGCCGATGAACGAAGACATCGCGTACCTCTCGTGTCCGACGACCGGGGGCGAAGTTCGAGGGCGCAGGAGTTCGGTTTCCGCCCTTCAGAACCACTAAGCCCCACATCCACCCATAGCGGCGCACTCTAGGGGGTGGATCCATCGTTCATCCACTTTTTTTTGTGTCTCAGGATGCCTGGGACACTTTTTTTTCCGGATGCGCCTTACGTACGGCCTCGTTCGTGCACAGGCGTGCAGTCGTGTCCCCCGCCGATTTCGACGACACCTCGCCGGCTCGCGGTGCGCTTGACGACCCTCGGCGCGTTCCGTAGCTTCGCGCGGTCGGCCGTACCTCATTCGCGTCTCGCAACTTCCCGGAGGACTTCATGACCGCATCGCGGACCCCCGCCCGCGGACGCCCGTCCGCGCGCCCGCGCACGACCGTGCCGCGTGACTACGATCGCGCCTCGGCCGAGCGCTACTGGGGAGACGAACGCCGTCGCCTCAAGGACGAGCTCCGCATCGTGCTCTCCGCGGGCGAGCCGGACTACGTCAACGCCGCGTATCACATGTGGGAAACGATGTCGTTCGTGCGCGCACTGAAGCCGAAGCGCGGGCTGCGCGTGCTCGACCTGGCCTGCGGACTCGGCCGCGTCAGCGCGCCCCTGGCGCTGACCGGCGCCACCGTGATCGGCGTCGACAATGCGTTCGCGATGGTCGGGCAGGCCGCCGCCAAGACGAAGCGCGCGGCGAAGAGCGAAGGCGTGAAGGTGCGGGCGGGTTATGCGCAGGGCTACTCGGGCATGCTGCCGTTCGCCGACTCGTCGTTCGACGCGGTGCTGTGCCTGGGGTTGCTCGAGCACCTGCCGGCGTGGCTGCAGGAGCGCACGCTCGCCGAGTGCCTGCGCGTCCTCAAGAAGGACGGCGCGCTCTACCTGGTGCTCAACAACAACCGCTCGCTGCTGCTGCGCGCGGGGCGCGACAACACGTACCGCCAGGCCCGTCAGCTCGACAACGGCTACTACTGCGGGCTGGTCGACCGTGTCTCGCTGGTCGCGCGCCTGGCGAAGGAGGGGGCGAAGGTCGAGGAGCTGGGCTCGAACGCGCACTATGCCGTGCTGCGCCACGCGCTGCACGGCCGGCCGATGAAGCCCGCTGAGGCGCGCGAGGCCGAGCGCGCGTTCGTCGCCGCGACCGATCGCGACCTGACCGACCCGCAGCAGCGGGAGTTCGGCGCGAGCTGCGCCGACCACTTCATCTATCGCATCGTGAAGAAGAAAGCCGGCGTCGCCCGACGCCGCGCCTGACATGGCGAAGGCGACCCTCGTCCTGATCGATCGCGCCACCGCCGAGTCGCGGCTGGCCGCGATGCTGCGCAACGGGTTCGGAGCGGGGTTGCCGAAGAAGCGCGTCGATCGTTTCGTGCTGCTCGCCGCGCTGGCGCAGCTGGTCGCCGAGGACGAGTCCCCCCCTCCCGGCGAGCGCGAACTCACGGACCGG
>JBKJNH010000390.1:0-6835 GCA_046596055.1 Candidatus Eiseniibacteriota bacterium | reverse complement strand
CACACTCCTGAACCACCCCCGTCCGGTTTCTCCCATTGCGCTCGTTGTCGAGATCGATGACACTCGATCCCCGTTGCTCCCCCTTGATCGCCTCGGATGTTCGTGCAAAGGAGCCATGTCATGTCTTTCCATCTTAGAAAGTTGTTCGGTTCATTCCTCCTCGGAGCCGCCCTCGCGACCGCGTCCGGGCTTGCGGCCCTGCCGGCCGCGGCTGCGGTCAAGGAACCCGAGAAGGTCACCCAGGGGCACGGTCCGGCGACGCTCACCGCCGCCGAGCTGGCGAAGGCCGAAGCCCACGGGATCAGCATCTCTGCGGAGGCAGCCACGACGGCCGTGGCGCCCCCGCCGTCCTTCTTCCGCTTCGAGAGCCGCCCCCTCGTCGCCAGGCCCGCCGACTTCAGCACGCGGCTGCCGGCGACCGGGCCCCGCGACATCCAGAAGCCTCTCCGCTTTCCGCCCGTCGGCGGGGCGAAGATGGGAGCCCGGCCGTGACCGCTCGCCGCGCGCTTCTCTTCGCGATTTCGGCCGGGGTGATCTCGGCCGCGCTGCTCACAGCACCCCGCCCGTCGCTCGCCCAGTGCAGCTATCCCTTCCTCGGCAGCGGTTCCTCCGTCTACTACTCGGCCGGCACGGTGCTCTATCCGACGATCGTGCAATCGAACAACTACTGGACCGCCATCGCTGTTCGGCCGGACGCGGGGACGGATTGGGATCTTGGCGTCTACCAGACGGCGACGACGTTTCCGAGCTGCGTGACGAACATCCTCGCCTCGTCCACGCTCGGCGGCTCGGCGGTCGACGTCGTCGTCGGCGACTTCAACCACAACCCCTCCGGCAGCTACTACGTCAAGCCGTACCTCTTCGGAGGTACGGGAAACGCGCGGATCGAGTGGGACAGCGGTGTGGACCAGCTCGGGGTGAACGCGCCTCGCATCCAGCGGCCCACGGGACCGACCGATGTCATCGAGTGCTGGGACGTGTTCCTCGAGGCGGGGAGGAACTACGACTTCGAGGTCCGCATCCTCGGGGACGCCAACATGCGGTTCATGCTGTTCAAGAACCCGGCCGCGGCGACGTACTGGGCAGGAAAGAACTCGGCCTACTACAACGTCAACCTGCCTGCGAACTCGGCCACGATCGGCGGCCTGGTCGTCGACCAGTCCGACTGGTACGGGCTCGTCATGGTCAACGAGGACGGAGGAGTCGCGGACTACCAGGTGCAGATCGAGAGCTGCCAGTCGCCGCCGACGCCACTCGCGAGCACGGTCTCGGTGACGGCGCTCGAGCCCGGACGGCGTTACTCGTTCTTCCAGTCCGAGCGCTACTTCACCGCGATCGGCGTGCGTCCGAACCAAACGGCGAACTACTGGGCGATGTGGGTGGGCGAGGTCGCGGCGGACCTCGCACCCCAGTGCTACCAGACGCATCGGGCCAGCTCGTTTGGCGCGGATGCGGTGGCGTACGTCGTCGGCGACTTCAACCCCGGTGCGAACCCGGACGAGACCACGATCTACGCGCGAGCCTATGCGCCGTGGGGAACGGGCAGTAGCACGGGCACGGTCGAGTGGGACGACGGGTTCGACCAGATCCAGGTCGACCAGCCGCCGACGGTCGGAGTGACCAGCGCGTCGGACGTCCTGACCTGCTGGGACACACTGCTCGAGGCGGGCTACCGCTACCGCGTCCACTTCACGCATACCGGCCTGGCGAATCTGAAGCTCGCGCTGTTCGACAACCCGGGCGGGGTCTTCTGGGCGCCGCGCAGCGAGGCCGAGGTCGAGTCCGGCACGACGTTCTACTACGATGCGACCCACACCGCCTGGCACGCGCTCGTCCTGGCGAACGACAACGGCGCCGCGGGCAACTACGAGATCGCGGTCGAGCGCTGCACGACGCCGATCGCGCTGGCGCCGCACACGCCGTACCTCAACTTCGCAAGCACGACCAACCCGCGCTTCGCGCTCAACGTCGCCGATCCGACCTGGGCGGCGATGGGTGTCCGCTCGGACGCGCCCTCCCAGGACTGGAACCTCACGCTCTACGGCGAACAGCTCGGCCCGACGCCACACTGCTTCTCGGATCCGCGCGCGACGTCGCTGATGCCGTCCGGCGTCGCCGACGTCATCGCCGGCCGGCCGAACCTGGGTGTCGGAGGGCCGTCGTTCTTCGCCGATCCTTCGCCCGCACTCACGACTTCGTCGAATGGCATCTTCGAGTGGGAGCAAGGCACCGATGTGATCCCGGTCGGCGGCCCGCCGCTGGATCACGCGATCGCGTTCGACGACGTGGTCCATGCCTGGGATGTTCAACTGCAGGCAGGAATCAACTACCGGATCGTGTTCGAGCGCGAGGGGAACCTGGGTGCGAAGCTGCTGCTCTTCGCGCCGACCGACCTGCTCAACCAGGGAGCGTGGAAGGATCGCTCGCAGGCGGAGTTCGAGCTCACCGGGATCACGACGTACACGCCGGCGGTGTCCGGGACGTTCGGCGTGGTCGTGGTCAACGACGACGGCAGCCTCGGCAACTGCCGCATCGGGATCTACGAGCAGGGAGGCGTCGGGGTCGACCCCACCGCGCCGCTGACGACTCGCATCGAGGGCATTCGTCCGAATCCGGTCGCCCAGGGAAGCCGCATCCTCTTCGCCGTGGCAACCCCTTCGGATGTCGCGTTCGACGTGGTGAACGCCGCAGGACGTCGCGTGAGCCAACTCGACGCGGGCTCGCGCGAAGCGGGCCACTTCGGCATCGAATGGTCCGGCAGCGGTACCGACGGGAAGCGCCTGGCCGCCGGCGTCTACTTCCTCCGCATGCGGGTGAACGGCCAGGTCCGCGAGGATTCGCGGGTCGTGCTGTTGCCCTGATGCTCCTGCCGTGACGTGGCGAACTCGGGCGCGCTGTGAGGCGCGTCCGAGTTTCGCGCTTCCAACTTGCCTACCGTGTCGCCGTGCTTCCCGCTGCCTTCTCCGCCATGCTCAGCATCAATCCGAGCTCTTCCATCAGCCGGTTTGCCTCCTCGTCCGGGCGATCAATGGTCGCGGACAGCGCGGGCTGAATGGCGCGCGCCTCCTGCACTCGACCGGCCTGCAGTTCGGCAATCTCCAGCCGCGTATTGCGGCCATCCCGAACACCCAGGCATTGAGATGGTCGTGAACCGGGAGGTCTGACTTGGGTTTCTGGAAGATGTTCGGGCTTGGTCACGGCGCACCGCAGCCAGACTGGGTCGGCCTGGTCGGTGGCGACGCCGTGTACGATTCCACCACGGGTGGGGTGCGCTTCTGGCGGTTCCCAGATGGGGACGGCGTCGGATGCTACTTCTTCGACCGCGAACCTGATTTGCCTCGGGTAAGCGACCTCGCGTCGTTCGTGTCGCACACCCGCGAGCACGTGTTGAGCTCAGGCGCTGCGCTGGTTGAGTGCGACCTCGTTGCCGTTGCCGGTATCCAAGCTGTGCGACAGATCGTCAAGGTTCCCCAGAAGCCGAGCGGCATGACGTACCTCGGTGCGCTAACGCTGCCATTCGCCAAGTTCAGCTACGTTTTCAAGGTCCAGTGCGAAGAGCGTGGCGTAACCGGTATTCGAGAAGCCGTCTTGCTCAGCCAGAAACTTGCCGCCAAGACCGTCGAGATCGATCCCGTGTCACGCGGGGCGATCAAGGGCGCGTGGGACCCCGACTCCGAGGAACATGACGAGCGATTCTTAGATCACCCGCTCTCACGCCTTCGCAGTCATCTCCGTTCCGTCTCGTGCGCCTGCCAGGTTCACGACGCACTCAATAGACACCCTAGATTCCCGCTGCCCCAGCCGACGTCGTAGGCCGCCGAACAAGGCGCTGCAGCAGACGAACTTGTCGCTCGCCGGCGGCTCGCTCTGGCGTTCGCAGCTGAACGCCGGTACGTTCGGCGCTTAACGGGTACGATGATCGAGGCCACACGAGAGAAACGACGCGAAGCAAAATGAGGAAACCCGTGAGCGATCACCAGACGACGCGAGAGCTTGATCGCGAGGCCGCTCTGACGCCCCGACCGTCCCTGTGCTGCACGCCGGGACCAACGTTTTGCCTTCCCGGCCGGGACATCCCGGAGCCGTCTCGTTCTTCGCGGCGATCTTCCTGTTCGCCCTGGTTCCGGTCGCAAGAGCGGATACGTTTTCGCATGCGGCTCTCGACAGCGTGCTCCAGAGCCATCTTCGCGACGGGCGCGTGGACTACGGGGGAATGGCTCGGGACCGGGGCCCGCTCGACCGCTACCTTGCAGCGAGCCGCGATGCACGCCCTGATGGCTGGCCGCAGGAAGAGCAGCTCGCCTTCTGGGTCAACGTGTACAACGGCCATGTCCTCGCGGGCGTCATCCGCAGGCCGGGACTCCGCAGTGTCCGGGATGTCGGGAAGAAGCTTGGCGTGCCAACGGGGGGGTTCTTCAAGGAGAAGTTCAAAGTGGCGGGCAGGGACCTCTCACTCAATGAGATCGAGCACGAGATCCTTCGCACCAAGTTCCGTGAACCGCGCGTTCACTTCGTGCTCAACTGTGCCTCGGCGAGCTGCCCCGTCCTGCCCGAGCACCCCATGACGGGAAGCGGACTGGACGCCCAACTCGAACGGGCCACGGCACGCTTCCTGACCGACCGAAGCCGGAATCACATCGACCCCGCTCGCAAACTGGCGGTCTCGACGATTTTCAAATGGTATGAAGATGATTTCAAAGCCGATGCCGGAAGCGTCGAGAATTTCATCAAACGACACTGGCCGCGGAAGGATCGCTTTGCCTCGGACCTGCCCGTGCGCTTCCTCGACTATGACTGGTCCCTGAATGGCACGTGGTGAAGTTTCCCTGGGGGCGCCACAACCCGCACAACGCGCAGGAGACTCCCTGGCACGCGGCGCTGACGCTCGCGGTCCTCGTCGTCGGGCTCCTGCCGCGCTGCTGGCTCGCCAGCATCCTTACGCTCTCGAAGGACGAGGCTCTCTACTGGACCTGGTCCCTTCGCCCTGACGAGTCCTACGCGCTCGTCCCGGTCTGGGCCATCCGTTGGAGTTGCACCCTCCTGGGCACCACCGAGTGGGCCATCAGGCTCCCCTTCCTCCTGGCCATGACCGGAGCCGCGGCGTGCGTCCACGCACTCGCCCGGGGCGCGGGATTCAGCGCGAGCACGGCGCTTGCGTCGCTTGCGCTGTTCAGCGCCAATACGTGGTTCCTCCTCGCTGGCTCCCAGGCCCACCCCGACGCGTTCGTGGCGCTGTTCTGGACGGGCGCGCTGGCGTCGCTCGTGCGTTCCGAGGCCTCGGAGACGCTGCACACCGGCCGGTGGCTGCATGCGGGCGCCGTCCTCGCGGCGCTCGCGGCGCTGAGCAAGTACACGGGGTTCCTGCTCTGGCCCGCGTGGATTCTCGCACGGGTGGTCGCCGAACGGTCGCGGCCTGCACGGCTCGGCCGGTTCGCGGTTCCGTCACTGCTCTGGCTGGCGCTGGTCGCTCCGACTCTTCTCACGCTCGCGGAACAGCGTGGTCACATGCTGCACGTCGCGCTGGGACTCTCGGATCTTGGAGACTTCGTACCTCCGTTCGCGCTCCCTGTGGCGTATCTCCTGGCACCGCTCCTCTTTCTCCTCTCACCGGTCTATGGGATCTACCTCGCTGGTCTCGCCGCTTCCGCCGGCACCCACTTCGACGCGCGTCGGTCACTCGGGCTGGTCGGGGTGCTGACGGCCTCTGTCATTGGCGCGTTCGCGATGGGGGGGAACATCAAGGGCAACTGGCCGCTCCCCGCTCTGTGGGGCACGATCCCGGTCGGCGCGGCCTGGGCCGTGAAGGGCCCCTTGCGACGCGCCGGCCTGGCCGGCTCGCTCCTTGTGGGGGCGGCAGTCGCCGTCGCAATTGCGCTCGGGATGGGCAACCCCGACGCCCTATCCCGCCTCGTAGAATCCAGCGCATTCCTCTCCCGAATCAACTCAACGTATTCCGATACCATTTCACCCTACGAGTCGCGGCATGCGCGCGCCCGCAGCTGGTTGGACCGGGTCTACGAATCGCACGGTGCTCAGGAGATGACCGATTCGCTCGCTGCCCGGGTCTCATCGTGCGGCGCAGGTACCGTCCTCGTCAGCAATCTTTACGAGATCGTCTACGAGTGTCGCTTCTACGGGCGCATGGACAACGCGCGGCTCGTTGACGACGCCCGCTTCCAGATGGCCCCCGAGTATCTGGGGCATGACCAGGAGGCGCCGCCCCGGGCCCTCTACGTCGGCCTGCCGGGATCTGCTCCAGCCGAGGAGATCCGCCGGAAGTACTCTGCGCTTCGTCTTCTCGGAACGCTGTCGGTGCCGGTCGGGGCGCGCGGCGCCCGTCAATACGATCTTTGGTACGGCGAGCGCGCCCACTTCCCGCACGGATCCCACCTGGAACCCGTCCTTCTGCGCCCCTTGCCGGCACCTGGCCACCGTCCTGCGCGCCGGTGCTCGAGCTCCTGAACCTCGAGGATCATCAGGCTCCTTCCTGCCGCGGGGCACCCTTCCTGGTTGGTGGAACTTCCCGGAAGGTGCGTGCTCCGCCGGCGGAAGGGATCACCGCGCCCCGCGCTCGGGGAGTGTCGCTTCGAGGGGAGGTGGAAACCGATCGGGCGAAGACGGCTGGATCCCCAGCGGAATCGAGCGCTTAATTGGTGTATATGTCCATAATATGCTTTGCGGATGATTCCTGAGAGTCCGCTGGCCGACTGCACCGGCTTCGACTGGGACGCGGGGAAAGCCAGCAAGAGCTGGGAGCGGCCCCGCGGCTCGCGGGCCGAGTGCGAGGAGGTCTTCTTCCACCGGCCACTCCTGGTGGTCGAGGACGAGGGGCACT
>JBKJNH010000178.1:0-3067 GCA_046596055.1 Candidatus Eiseniibacteriota bacterium | reverse complement strand
ACCACGCTGACCGCGTACAACCCGGCGGGCGGCGTGATCGCGAGCGTCGCGGGCGACCGGGGGAACTTCATGGTCATCGCCGAGCCGGGGAAACACGCGACTCGCCGTGTACGACGTCACCGGACAACGGATGGCGCTGCTCGTCGAAGAGCTGCGCAGCCCCGGCCCGGACATCGTGCGCCGGGGTGCGAGCGACGATCAGGGCACGCGGCTACCCTCGGGCATCTGCTTCGTGCGGCTCGACACCCCCGGCCAGACCTTGGCCCGCCGCGTGGTCCGCATTTGCTGACCGCAGGCCGACCCCCGGCTCCGCACACGGATCACATCCCCCGGCCGTGAGCGTCTCGAGTTGCAACGTGACGTGCCGGACCGCGAACTCGTCGCGCAGAATGCCCCGCAGGCGATCGACCAGGAGCTGGCCCTCGGCCAGCGACAGCGCCGGATCGGCGACCACGTGCGCCGAGACCGCGGGGAAGCGCGACGTCAGGCTCCACACGTGCAGGTCGTGCACCGCGCGCACACCCGGGGAGCCCTCGAGCGCCGAGCGCAGCCGATCGACCTTGATCGATGCCGGCGCGCCCTCCATCAGGACGTGCACGGTGTCGCGCAGCAGGCTCACCCCCGCGACCGCCACGAGCACCGCGATCAGCATGCCGGCCAGCGGATCGGCCAGCGTCCAGCCGCGCGTCGCCACGAGGATGCCGGCGATGAGGGCGCCGATCGAGCCCATGGCGTCGGACACCGCGTGCAGGAACGCGCCGCGCAGGTTGAGGTCGTGCTTGCGCCCCGCGGCCAGTGCGATCACCGAGATCGCGTTGACGACGAGGCCGAAGAACGCCACTGCGGCCACCGTTCCGCCGGGCACGTCGGGCGGCGCCCCGAAGCGCCGCGCGGCCTCGACCGCGACGAGCGCGGCGATCACGACCAGCGTCACGCCGTTGGCGAGCGCGGCCAGGATCTCGCTGCGCCACCAGCCGAACGTCTTGTCGAGAGCCGGGGGTCGCGTGGCGATGGTGGCGGCGGCCAGCGTGAGCGCGATCGCGCCGACATCACCCAGCATGTGCCCGGCGTCCGAGAGCAGCGCGAGGCTGTTCGTCCACCAGCCCGCCGCAAGCTCGACCAGAAACGAGAGCGCGTTGAGGGCGAGAACGATCGCGAGCGTGCGACGCGAGGCGGGATGCGCGTGTGGAGCCATGCCTGCATGATGCGGCGGCGGGAATCCGCTTGCAAGCCGCGCCACAGGCTCGCATCATGCTCGGGCGGCCGGGGCTTCCGCTCCCGGCTTTTCGTTTCTGAGGATTCACGACGGGAGCCCGCCGATGGGCCTGAGCAGGGTCTGGATCGAGGATGGTTGCATCCTCTGCAACGTGTGCGTGGAGATCAGTCCCGAGTCCTTCGTGATCGAGGACGAGAACTGCTACGTGCGCTCGGAGATCGACCTCGAAGAGCACGAAGAAGGGATCCGCCAGGCCGTGATCGACTGCCCGGTCGCCGTGATCCGCATCGAGGAGGAGTAGGCCCCTGCGCCCGGTCCTCACCGGCTTGCTCATCGTCGCCCTCTTCGCCGGCGACCTGTGGGGGCTCCTCACCGTCGAGGGGCAGCGGTTCGACATCGCGGCCTACCACGCCATCCACGACACCTACCGTGCGCCCTGGCTGGACAAGTCGATGGCGTTTGCCACGAAAATCGGTGAGACGAAGAGCGGGCTCTTCGCGCTCACCTTCTTCGCCTTCTTCGGCACCCCCACCGCCCAGGTCACCGCCAAGCTCTGCGCGGTCAGCCTGATCGGCTCGGGCGGTATCTCGCAGGCCACCAAGTGGTTCGTCAACCGCGAGCGTCCTTCCGGCGAAAACGACCGCCACAACTCGTCGTTTCCCTCGCAGCACGCGACCGGCGCGGCCGCCGTCGCCGTGCTCGTCTCGCGGCGCCACGGCCGGCTCGGCTGGCTGGCGTGGGGGCTCGCGCTGTGGATCGGCCTGTCGCGCATCTACCTGGGGCGCCACTATCCCACCGACGTGATGACCGGCTACCTGCTCGGCGCGATCGCCAGCTGGCTCGTGCTGCGGGGCGAGCGCTGGTTCGAGAAGCTCCACTTCTAGCCGCGGCGACCGGCACCCCGACCACGCCATGACCGCCCCCGTCGACCTGCTCGTGATCGGCGGCGGCATCCATGGCGCCTGCGTGGCGCGCGATGCCGCGCGGCGCGGGCTCTCGGTGGTCCTCTGTGAGAGGGACGACCTCGCCTCGGGAACGTCGTCGCGCTCGTCCAAGCTGGTGCACGGCGGCCTGCGTTACCTCGAGACGGGCCAGTTCGCGCTGGTGCGCGAGGCGCTGGCCGAACGCGCGATCCTCCTGCGCACCGCGCCGCACCTCGTGCGCCCGCTGCCCTTTCTCCTGCCCATCGAGCGCGACGTTCCGAACGCGCGCCCCGCGTGGATGCTGCGCGTGGGCCTGTCCCTCTACGATCGCCTGGCCGCCCGCGCCGGCGCCGACGCGGCTTCTGCGCTCCCGCAACATCGGCTGCTGTCGCGCGACGAGGCGCTCGCGCTCGAGCCCGACCTGCCGGCCGATCGCCTGACCGGGGCGGCGCTCTACTACGACGCGCAGATGGACGACGCGCGGCTGGTCGTGGCGAACGCGGTCGACGCGGCGGCGCATGGCGCGGTCGTGCGCACGCGCTGTACGATCACGGCGCTGACCCGCGACGGAGCAGGCGCCGCGGCGGACTGGTTGGCGACAACCGCGACGGGCGAAACGATCCACGCCCGCGCCGTCGTCAATGCCGCCGGAGCGTGGGTCGACGCCGTGCGCGGCCTCGCGGGCCCCGTCGCCCCGTCGATCCGTCCCACGCGCGGTACGCATCTCGTCGTGCCGGCGCTGACACGGGAGCGCGCGCTGCTCCTGTTCGCGGCCGATCGCCGCGTCTTTTTCGTGCTGCCGTACGGCACGCGCTCGCTCGTCGGCACGACCGATGTCGACGGTCGGGTGCACTCGTGCGGGATTCGCGGGGTCGTCGACAGCGGTCGTGCCGACAAGCGAGCGCGTGCCGTACGGCAGCACGAAAAA
>JBKJNH010000242.1:0-2735 GCA_046596055.1 Candidatus Eiseniibacteriota bacterium | reverse complement strand
TCGCCGCCGGCTGGCGCACCGACGAAATCGCCCGCGGAATCGACCTGCTCTACCGCTGCGAACGGGCGTGGAAGACGGGGCGCGCGCCTGAGGATGTCCTGCTGGTGCGCGCGATCGAGGGGCTGACGGCCGGCTGAGTCGGGACGGGCCGCGCAGTTGCAAAGCCCGGGAGTGGCCCAGTCCTCCGAGAGGTTGGTACGGTTCGTACGTTTTGTACGATCCGTACGCCCCCTTGGGGAGATTCGACCGAATCCGGGCTTTGCAACTTCATCTGCGCGCACCGAGAAGGTATCCTCGTCGGCATGACTCCGCACGCCCGATCCCGCCGCCTGCTGCGCGCCGTCGCCGCCCTGGCGGTCGCTGCACTGCTCGCCCCGAGCCCGGCCCCCGCGGCGGCCCCGATCGAGTTCCACGCGATCATCGACGACTCGCATGGCCAGCCGCCCTTCAACGGCTCGCCCGTGCGTGGCATCGGCCACCTCACCCTCAATGACACGCAGGACCTGTTGAGCTACGACCTCACGTTCGATCCGTGGATCACGACGGTCGAAATCGCGGCGCACTTTCACCTCGACTCGACCGGCGTCGAGATCCACGACCTTGAGCCGGGGGCCCACAAAGCCGGAACCATGGTGATCCAGAACGGGCTGGTGCTGCAGACGCTGCTCGAAGGCCGGCTGTTCGTCCGCGTGCACTCGCAGTCGGTTCGCAATGGGGAGGTCGGCGGCTGGGTCATGCTCGGAACGCCGGCGGCGACGGCGACGTGGGGGCGGCTGAAGGCGCTTTACCGGTAGCGGCCGAATGGAGCTGCCCCGCGGCCGGCAGGTTGGCACGTGCAGGTCGACATGCCCCCGGGGCATGTGATTCTGTAGATCGATCCGCACCGACAGACCAATGAACTTGCGCCCGCGCAACCCGCCCTAGTCGATCACGACCACCCGGCTACCGGTCACGACCCCATCCACGATCGCGCGCACGAAGTAGACGCCCGGCGTCGCCCGGCCGTCCCAGCGCACGTCGAACGCGCCGGCCGAGCGCGGGCCGGCGGCCAAGACCGCCACCCGGCGACCGCGGCCATCATGGATGCTGATCGCAAGGTCGCGCGCGTCCTGCGCGAGCCGCACGCGCACCGCCGCGCCGGCGCCCGAGCGCGCAATCAGCGGGTTGGGCACAACCGACAGCGCGATGGACGCACCCGCCCCCGGCTCCACACCGACCAGCGCCTGGTTGAACGCGAACGGGCCCACGTCCGCGATCGTCCCGTCGGGATCGAGCGACGAGCCCGGCCAGCCGGCATCGATCGCGGGACTGCCCGCCGTGAGGTGAAAGTCCAGCCCGCCCTCATCGAGGAACGCCGGATCGAGATCGAAGTTGCCGTCGACCCCATCGCCCCCGTCGACATCGTTCGCCACCGTCCCCGAGACGTCCACCGGCGTGCCGTTGATCCGCATGATCACCGCGGCGATCGTGTTCTCGAAGAAGAGGTTATTGCGGATCGTCGTGGCGACGTTGCCGAGCGCACAGAAACCTCGCCCACGCAGTCCGGTGATGCCGTTGCGGTAGAAGATGTTGTTGCGCACCGTGGGCGATGAGCCCGTTCCCGTATTGAGCAGCCCGTTGGAGTCGCCCCGCCCGATCAGGTTGTGCTCGATCACGCCGCCGGCGTTGAAGAGCTCGACGCCGTGCGGGTCGCCGCCGCCGGCGACGTCCGGATCGAAGCTCTGCCAGACCACGTTGTGATGGATCCACGGAGCGATGCCGTTGTCGGCAAAGATGCCGGACCCGCGATCGCTCGCCCCGTTCTCGAGCACGAGACAGCGCGTGACCTCGGCGGCACCCGTCGCGCCCGTGCCGAGGAACACGCCACCGCCGCGCACGGTTAGGCCCCCGGTGACGGTGAACCCCTCGAGCCTCGCGTTCGCCGCGCGCAGTCGGACGACCGAGCCCTGCCCCTCGGCATCGAGCACCGACAGTCCCATGCCCGCACCCAGGAGCGTGACGCTCGCGGTCGTCACGTCGAGCGGGAACACCTCGCCCGAGCCGCTCGTCGAATACGTGCCGGCCGCGACGAGGACCGTGTCCCCGGGCAGGGCGGCGGCGATGGCGGACGTGATCGTCGAATAGGACTGCGGAACGCGTCGGACGGCAGCGTCGGCGGGGGAGAAAGCGGCCACGGCCGCGGCGAGCCCGAGGAGGGGCGAGGCCGGGAAGCGGGAGAGTCGTCGCATCGGGCGGGTCTCCGAGGGCGGGGACACAGCAAAGGCCAAGACTAGGACCAGTGTACGCGCTTTGGCATCCACCGTGACGCTCCCTTGCCATGAATCCCCCCGGCCGTCTATCTTTCGATGCCAAGCCAACCTGAGTTGTCCCGCGCGCCCTGAACGGAGCCCTGATGCCCGGTCCCGAAACGCCGATCTCGCACCCCGCGCCCGACTCCACCGGAGGTCCCGGCAGCGGGGCCCAGCGCGGCCGCGACATCTACCCGTTCGACGAGATCGAGCCGCGCTCGCGGGCGCTGTGGGAGAAGGTCGGGTTGTTCCGCCAGGACCTCACCGACACCGCGCAGAAGTTCTACGTCCTCAACATGTTCCCTTACCCCTCGGGCGACCTGCACGCCGGCCACGGGCGCAACTACATCATGGGCGACGCCGTGGCGCGCGTGCACCTGATGCGCGGCTTCCAGGTGCTGGCCCCAATGGGCTTCGACGCGTTCGGCCTGCCCGCCGAGAACGCCG
>JBKJNH010000030.1:0-15371 GCA_046596055.1 Candidatus Eiseniibacteriota bacterium | reverse complement strand
GGCCGCGGTGGTCAAGGGCGGTGGCAACGATCCCCCCGACTGGCGAAGCCTGAGCCTCGCCACTTCAAACGTGTGCAACCCGCCGTGCGCGTCGAACACGGTGCCGCGCTATCGCCTTCTGTGGACCGACTTCACGCCCGGCCAGCCGGCGAAGGTCCTGTCGGTCGAGCGCGAGCCGGCCGGCTTCGGCCCGCTCGACTCACCGGGCGGCGCGCTCCAGGCGCTCGATTCGTATCCCAATGCGGCCTACGACGCGACGCTGGACCGCTGGTACGCGGTGTGGACCACGCCGCCATCGACGGGCGCGCGCTTGCGGGCGAAGTTCGCGTGGACGCAGACGTTCGCCGGCGACGTGTCGACCGGGGGCACGTTCATCGCGCCGGACACGGCGCGAGTCAGCGTGCTCTGCTCGGGTGACGCGACCGGCCGCGAGTTTCGGATCTATCGCCTGGCCTGGGACGATCTCGAGAACAATCCGCCGCTGGCGCCGCCGATTCCGGCCGCGGCCGTCGAGTTGCCCGGCAGCCCGTTTGCCGGACCGTGCCCGTTCAGCGTCGACGAACGGGGCCTGCCCGCCGGTCGCTACTACTACTATGTCGAGCTCCTGCCCGAAGGAACGTTCCCCGGCGAGTTCGCGCGCTCCTCTGCCCCGATCGTCGTGCCCGGCGAGCCGCCGCCCACGCCCACACCGACGGCGACCGTGTTCCTCGCGCCGTATCCGCAGCCGGCGTTCGGCGGATCGGTCACGTTTCCGTTCGACCTGGCCGCGCCCGCGGACGACGTGCAGCTCGTGATCCACGACTCGCGCGGGCGCGCGGTGCGGCGCTACGCGCTGGGTGCGATGCTCGGCGGCTCGTATCGCTCGTCGAACGCGCCGCGCTGGGACGGTCGCGACGACGCGGGTCGGCGTGTGGCCGCGGGCGTCTACTGGTCGCGGCTGTGGGTGGACGATCTGGACGTCGGTGACGCGCGACGGGTGGTGTTCGCGCCGTAAGGCCCGAGCGCGGAAGAAGGTGGTGGGGGCGAGCGTCCTATGGCCGCACCGGCCCCCGATAGCGGTCAGCCCCGGGGCACCCTCCCCACACCACCTGTCTGTCGACGATGCGGGCCGAAGCTCGTGCCGCCGACATCTCGATGCATTTGCAATCGATGTGCCAGTCGGCTGCGGGTGAGCGCCGTTGCCTTGCCCGGGGCGTGATGCGCTTGTCCTGCAGAAGGTTCGGCGCTCTTTCCGGTTTCGGTGCGGTCGCGATGCCGGCGGGATCGTGCGTGGATATCGTCGGCCGGTCGACGGTGCGTGTCGGTGGAGCGACGAACCACGCGCGTCATCGATCGATTCACTTGCGCCGGGGCAAGTCATTTGGCGCATGTGTCGGCAAGTTCATTCCCGTCGCAACGCCGAAGCCGGGTTGCCTCCTGACCGCGATACAGTTCGCGTGGACCGCGGGGTCGTCCATGGGTACGCCCCAGGAGAACGAGGGCAACCCTCAGGACACGGTCCGTCGGTCTCGATGCCCGGCAAGCGGTGCGTCGACCTGATCCAGGACGAGGACGGGCGCTGCTTCATCGGGGGCCGCCGTCTGCCGGCGAGTCATGGACGAGGCGCGCCGCTGCGCCGGTCCCCGTCGCGCGGATTTGCCAATCCACATGCCCCGGCGCATGTGAATCTGCACATTCATGTTTCATGTGTCTCTCGGCGGCGACGCCGTGCAAGTTCACTGGTCCCGGGAATGGCGGCGGCCGCAACGCGCGCGGGAAGTCGCCCGCGGCTTCGCCGACCGTCCGATCGACATGCCCCAGCGCATGTGAATCCGGCGGTTCGGCGTCGCGCGGATGTGCCAATCCACTGCCCCCGGGGGCAGTCGATCCGCCCTTAGGTTCCATCTTGAACCAACGCGGCCCGCCGCGCCCGCGCCCCGCCCGCGCCCCGCCCCCGGATCGGTCCAGCCAGCCTCCCGCCCTCCCTGCACAAAAATCTCTTGACCGCTGCACACGCGTGCAGGTAACGTTCTCCCCGTCTTCGCGGCCGAGACCGCGCGTCGCACCGTGCACAGAGTCCGGGGAGCCCGCCATGATCAACGACAAGACCCGCGCCATCCACAGCTTCATCTTCCATCGCAGCCAGGAGCAGGGCTCGGCCCCGACCATGCGCGAGATCGGCGAGGAGTTCGGGATCAGCTCGACGAACGGCGTGCGGCATCACCTGCGCGTGCTCGAGGACGCGGGGTACATCCGGCGCACGGATCGCAAGTCGCGCGGCCTGCAGGTGCTCGTCGCGCCCAATGACGCGACCGGCGTCGAGCGCGCGAAGTTCGTCCGCCCGTTCGCCGTCCGCGGCGGAGAGCGCGGCGGAGAGCGTGGCGAGCGCGGCTCCGACCGCGTCGAACGCGGCAACCTCGTCGCCGACCGCGCGTCCGGTGGCATCCGCATCCTCGGTCGCATCGCGGCCGGCGTGCCGATCGAGGCCCAGGAAGACCACGAGGGCGACCTCGCAATCGAGGATCTGTTCGGCAACGGTAGCGATCTCTTCGCCCTGCGCGTGCAGGGTCTGAGCATGCGCGATCGTGGCATCCTGCCCGGCGACCTCGTGGTCGTGCACCAGCAGGAGCACGCGCGCGACGGCGACGCCGTGGTCGCGTTGCTCGGCGACGACGCCACCGTGAAGACGTTCCGGCGCACTTCCGACGGCGTCGACCTGGTGCCCGAGAACCCGGATTTCGCCGTCCGTCACGTCGGGCCCGAGGATGATTTCCGCGTTCTGGGCGTGGTCGTCGGGCTGGTCCGTCCGCCCGGAGGATCGCGGCGCTCGTAGCCGAAAACGATTCGGTCCCACCCCTCCCGTAAGGTTCGGGGTGTCGCGGGAGCGCCTGCGGGCGCTCCTTCAAAATGACCGGCGACTGCACAAATGATCACGCAGCAGCACCGTGGCCCCCGCGCCACCGAGAGGAGTCGATCATGTCCACGTTCGCGCTCAGCCTTCCGACCCCGTCGTTCCCGCTCGTGCGTTCGCTCGATCGTCGTCCCGCCGCCGGGGCGTGGCAGCCGGTCTGCATCGCCCGCCTGCACTACCAGCTCACGTGGTCGACGCGCGGCAAGGCGCCGGTCCTCACGGGCAAGCGCGGGCAGGCGCTGCGCTCGATCGTCGAGGAGCTCTGCCGCGAGCGTGGCCTCCAGCTCCAGGCGGTGGCGATCACGCCGACGCAGATCCGGCTCGTCGTCAGCCTTCGTCCGTCGCAGCTCGCCGCGACGGTGGTGCGCGAACTGAAGGGCCGCAGTGCGCTGGCCCTGCTGCGCGCCTGCCCCGACCTGCGGGTCGCGCTGGGCGGGCACATGGCGTGGAACGATCGCTACGCGATGGCCACGGTCAGCCCGCGGCAATTGCCGCGCCTGGTCGAGCGGCTCGAAGCCATCGACGTCACGCCGGCCTAGGGAGTTCCGCGACTTCGGGAGTCGGGCCGTCCTGTCGGACGGTACGAGGATGCTGTGCGATCCGGGTGGGGACCCGCCGCCGGCAGGCGCCCGCTCCCGAAGCGCGGAATCATCATGATCCTGCACATCGACATGGACGCGTTCTTCGCCGCGGTGGAACAGGCGGCGAATCCGCGCCTCAAGGGGCGTCCGGTCGTCATCTGTGGCGATCCCGATCGCCGCGGCACGGTCGCGACCGCGTCGTACGAGGCGCGCGCGTTCGGCGTGCATGCCGGGATGGCCACCGGCGAGGCACGCCGGCGGTGCCCGGGCGGCGTGTTCGTCGAGGGCGATCCCGAGAAGTACCGCTCGATCTCGCTCTACCTGCTCGAGCTGTACAAGCGCATCACCCCGGCGGTCGAGCCGTTCAGCATCGACGAGGCGTTCCTCGACCTCTCCGGCACGGCGTACGGCGTCAGCCGTTCGGCGGCTGAGCAGGCGGGGCGCACTGTGCAGCGCTGGGTGGCCGAGCGGCTGGGACTGTCCGCCTCGGTCGGGATCGGGCCGAACAAGCTGATCGCCAAGATGGCCGCGGGCGTGGTCAAGCCGCACGGCCTCACCTATCTCGACGAGGACGCGTTTCGACGCCGCTGGTGGCCGTTGCCGGTCGGCGCGCTGTGGGGAATCGGGGAGCAGACCGCCGCCGCGCTCGGACGGCTGGGCCTGGTGAGCGTGGGCGATCTCGCACATGCCTCCGAGGCGCGGTTGGCGGCTGCTTTCGGGGTCAACGGCCCGCGCATGAAGGTCGCGGCGTGGGGCGAGGACACCACCCCGGTCGTGCCCTACTACGAAGGCGTCGACTCGAAGTCGATGGGCCACGAATTCACGCTCCTCACCGACGTGCGAGAGACGAGCGTCCTCGAGGGCCTGGTGCTCCGGCTCGCCGACCAGGTGGCGCGCCGCATGCGTCGCGAGGATTACCGCGGACGCATCGTCGTCCTGAAGATCCGCTACTCCGACTTCAGCACGGTGATTCGCCAGCGGGCGCTGTCCGAGTACGTCGATGATGACCGCACGATCTATCGTGTCGCGCTCCGGCTCCTGCGCGAGAACCTGGCGCCGCGGCCCGTGCGCCTGATCGGGGTCACCTGCGGGGCGCTCGAGCGGGCGAACGGCGTCGAGCAGGAGGGCCTGCTGATCGCCGATCGGCGGGCTCGTCGGCTTTTGCGTGGCGTGGACCAGGTGCGCGATCGCTGGGGCGAGCGGGCGGTGCTGCGCGCCGGAGCGCTGCGGTGAACGCGGTGAGCGCGGGAAGCGCCGTGGCCGCCGCGCCCGCCGCGCCCGCCCGCGGGACGATCACGCTCGGCACGTCGGGCTTCTCGTTCGACGATTGGGTCGGCAACTTCTATCCTGAGCCGACGCGGAGGGCCGACATGCTCGGCTTCTATGCCACGCGTTTCCACGCGGTCGAGATCAACTCGACGTACTACGGCATCCCGCCGGCGAAGACGATGGCCGGGCTGGTCGAGCGCACGCCCGACGACTTCGAGTTCATGGTCAAGGCGCACAAATCCATGACCCACGAGACCGCCGATCCCGACGAGGCAATTTGGCGGGCGTTCGACGACTGCCTCGCCCCGCTGCTCGCGGCCGGGAAGCACCGTGGAATCCTTCTGCAATTTCCGTGGGCGTTCCGGCCGGACCGGGCCGGGCGGCGGCGGCTCGACCTCCTCCACGAGAGACTGTCGGCGGGGGGGCCGTTGTTCGTCGAGTTCCGGCATGCTGCCTGGATGGACGAGAGGGTGTTTCGATATCTCGACGAACGGGGCATCGGCTATTGTTCCGTGGACGAACCGCCGCTGCCCGGGCTCGTTCCGCCCGTGGCGCGGCTCACCGGATCGATCGCTTACGTGCGCTTCCATGGTCGCAACGAACGGACCTGGTGGGGCCGCGGTGGAGGCGATCGCTACGACTACGACTACTCGCCCGCGGAGCTCACGGAATGGGTGCGGAAGATCCGCGAACTGGCCGAACGCTCGCGCCAGGTCTACGTATTCTTCAACAACTGTCACGCCGGGCAGGCGGCGCGCAATGCGCTGCTGATGCGCGACCTGGTGCAACGCGACTTCATGAGCGAGGTGCGCTGACGTGGCGCGCCTTGTCCGCGTTCGCACCGTTGACAGCGTGCGCCGCGGTCGCCTTCGCCGCGCTCGCCTTCGCCCCCGCGACCGCCCGCGCCGCCGACGAGAACCCGCGCTCGGCCGTCCCCGCCACGCCGTGGCGTCCTCCCGAGGTCGACTCGCTCAAGCTGTGGGCCGACGAGGGGCTGGCCCTGCTCGCGCCCGCGAAGTCCGACACCGTCGGCCCGACCGAGATCGCCGCGTTCGACCGCTTCGACCAGGTGGCACGCAAGTACTTCGGCGCGCTCGGGCCGCGCTCGATGCGCGGCGCGCGCGGCGTGCTGCCGGTGCTCGATTCGCTGGGCGTGAAGGCCGAGTTCGCGCAGGACAGCGAGCTGCCGCAGTTCTGCGCCCTGACGTTCTTCAACCCGGCCTTCGATGGATACGCCGCGGTGACCTATCTCTACTGGTGGCGCGGCGACGAGCTGCGCCGCCAGCGCATGCTGCTGACCGGGGGCCGGCGCCTGCAGCTCGAGGTGTGGTGGACGGGCCAGTCCGAGGGGCCCTACGAGGCCGGGTTCATCGATCACCGGCGCACGGGCGAGACGCGGGAACCGTTCTTCACCCTGCTGCGGATGTCACCGCGCGCCGACTTTTGGGGAATCGTCCAGGCAGGACGTCGCGACGTGGACCTGGGCGGTCGCGGCAATGCGCGCTTCGTCGACCTGAACGACGACGCGGTGCCCGAACTACTCGCCTGGGTGGTGTCTCCCCCGGACGCGCGCTTTCGGCCGGGGCCGGACCTTCCGCCGCTGCTCTCCGAGCGGATCTGGCAGCGCTCGGACTCGGGCTTCGTCGCGCTCGACCGGCGGACGCTGCCGTCTCCCTTCGCCACGTTCGTGCTCTTCCTGCGCGCGCTCGAGACGACACAGACGTCGCTGGCGCGCGACCTGGTGGCCACACCGGCGGTACTGACCAGGGCGCGCACCCTCAAGCTCGCCACGTTCAAGGCGCCGGAGTCGTGGGAGGCGCTGGGGCAGGGCGCGGGTGGACGGTGGCACCAGCGCATGCGCTTTCAGTACGGCACCGCCGCGCGGCGCGACAAGATGCTCGACGTGCAGATGAAGTTCGTCGACGGCCGCTGGCTGATCGAGCGGCTCGATGCGCCGGCAGATCTGAGGCCGGCGAAGCCTGCGCCGTCCGGCGCCGGAGGCGCACGATGAAGCGCTGGACTGGATTCGCCAGCACGACCGTGGCCGCCGGGCTGGCGCTTGCGGCCGGAGTGGGCTGCCGCTCGGACCGCATCGATCCACCGCGTGACGAGGACCTGATCGTCGAGGAGGTCGTCACCGACGTCGACTCGCTCGCCACGTGGGCGCAGCGCGCCCGTGAGGGCTGGGCCAGCGGCGACTCGCTCCAGGGGCGCGAGGCCGGCGCGATGGCGCGCGCCGCGTTCGCCGGGGCGTGGGTCGACCGACTCGATGCGAGCGCGAGCGCGAGCGCGAACGAGGCGTTGGGCCGCGATGCCGAGCGCCTGCCCTCGCGCAGCGACGGCGGCACGCCGACGCCGGACGACCTGCGCACTGCGCTCACGGCGATCGGACTGGCCAGCAGCATCGTCGTCGCCGACGGGCCGTTCGCCCTGTGGCAGGTCGTGGTTCGCGATCCGACCGGCGGCGCCGACGCCGGGACCGAGTTCTGGGCGTGGCCCGATCCCGCCGCGCCGCAGGGCGAGCCCGTGCTGCAGGTCCTGCCGCCGAGCGCCCCGCACCGCGCGCGCTTCGGTCCCGAGGCAATCGGCGCGCTGACCACCTACACGCGCCCCGGCGGAGTGGGGCTGGTCTCGGCGTGGACGCGCCCGCGCGGCTCGAACGGCGTCGAGGTCGCGCTCGTCGAGCGGGGCGCCGTGGGCGGACGCAACACGCCGTGGCGCGTCATCTCGAACCGCGTGCTCCCGCTCGTCACCGACAGCGTGCTGGTGGTCCCGGGTAGCGCAGACGAACTGGTGCCCGCGGTCATCCTGCGCGGTTCGGGCGGTCGCGATCCGCTGTTCGAGGCGTGTCCCACCTGTCCGTCCGTCGAAAAGCGCCAGCGCTACGCCTACGCGGGCGCCTCGTGGGTGCTGCGCGAGGAGTTGGCCGCGCCGTCGCCCTATTCGGCGATCGTCGCGTTCATGCACGCGTTGCGTGACGGTGGCCCCGAGGGCGCGCTCCCGTACGCCAGCGGGCCCGAAGTCCTGGAGCAGGTGCGCGAGCTCGGGCTCGAGCGCGGTCCGATCGGGCCGCTTCGCGCCGCGCCCGGCACCGATCCGTACGACGTGACGCAGCGCTACCGCCGCGGCGGCTCCGGCGGCGCCGATGCGCTCGAGATCACCGTCGTGCCGCAGGGCGAGCGCTGGGTCGTCGACGACCTGCGGCCCACGCGCATCGTGATCGAATAGCCGATCCCGCACGTGATCGACGGACCCGAGATCCCGCTCTTCGGCCTGCGCCCCCTGGCAACCAATCGACAGCGGGCCGCCACCGACCCCGCCGCGGGCGAGCTGATCGCGGCGGGGCCGGTGACAGCGGGCTCGGCGCGTCGCTTGCCCGGGGAAGGTCCCGACTTCGAGGCGTGGATCGACGAGGTGCGCGGCTCCCGCGACTATGGCGGGGAGTTCGTGCACGTCCATCGCCAGCCCGCCCGCGCGGCTCGCCACGCATCGCCGGCCGAGCCCCTGCCGCCTGCGCTGGTCGCGGCGTTGCGCGCCCAGGGCATCGAGCGGTTGTACACGCATCAGGCGCAGGCGATCGATCACGTGCGGGCGCGGCGCTCGATCGTGCTGGTCACCGGTACGGCGAGCGGGAAGACGCTGGCCTATAACCTGCCAGCCGTCGAGGCGCTGCTCGCCGATCCCGACGCGCATGCGCTCTATCTCTTCCCCACGAAGGCGCTGGCGCAGGATCAATTGAAGTCGCTGGGGCGGCTGCTCGATGCGGCGACGGCGGCGGCCGATGCGGGCGGTGACCCCCGCCGGCGCGTGCGCGCCGGCGTTTACGACGGCGACACGAGCACCGCCGCGCGGCGCAAGCTCCGGCAGGAGGGGACGGTGATCCTCTCCAATCCCGACATGCTGCACGCCGGGATCCTGCCGTATCACCCCAAGTGGGCGCGGTTCTTCCGCGGGCTCAAGCTTGTCGTGATCGACGAGATTCACACCTATCGCGGCATCTTCGGCTCGAACGTGGCGCTGGTGCTGCGCCGCCTGCGCCGCATCGCGCGGCACTACGGCGCCGACCCGGTGTTCGTCTGCTGCTCGGCGACGATCCGCAATCCGGCCGAGCTGGCCGAGGCGCTGGTCGGCGCTCCGGTCACGCCCATCACCGACGACGGTTCGCCGCGCGGGCCAAAGACCGTGGCGCTGTGGAACCCGCGCTTCCTCGATCGCGAGAAGATGGAGCGCAGGAGCGCCAACGCCGACGCTGGCCGACTGTTCACCGATCTGCTGCGCCGTGGCGCGTCGGTGATCGCATTCACCAAGGCGCGCGTCACCGCCGAGATCCTCTATCGCTATGCGCACGAGACGTTGCTGTCGAAGGCGCCCGGACTTGCTGCGCGCATCGCGCCCTATCGCAGCGGCTACCTGCCCGAGGAGCGACGGGCGATCGAGCGGCGCCTGTTCAGCGGCGAGCTCGCCGGCGTGATCTCGACCAACGCGCTCGAACTGGGGATCGACGTGGGCTCGCTCGATGCGGCGCTGGTGGTGGGCTTTCCGCCGACGATCGCGAGCACGTGGCAGCAGATGGGGCGCGCCGGGCGCACGCACGACGCGGCGCTGGCGATCTGCGTCGCCTACAACGAGCCGATCGACCAGTACCTCATGCGCCACCCCGAGTACTTCTTCGAGCAGACGCCCGAGGCCGCCGTGGTCGATCCGCACAACCCGTACCTGCTCGCCGGGCAACTGGCCTCGGCCGCCTACGAGCTGCCGATCACCGCCGAGGATGCAGCCGCGTTCGGCCCGCAGGCGACCGAGCTGCTCGATGCGCTGGCGCACGATGGCCAGGTGCGCGTGCTCGACGGCCGCTGGTTCTGGGCGTCGACCGACTACCCGGCGGGGCGCATCAACCTGCGCACGATCTCCGACAACACGTTCACCATCGTCGACGGCACGCGCGACAACCTGGTGCTGGGCACGGTCGACGCGATCTCGGCGCCGGAGCTGGTGTACCCCGAGGCGATCTATCTTCACGAGGGACGTTCCTACTACGTGCGCAAGCTCGACCTCGAGATGAAGCAGGCGGTGTGCGAGCCGCGCGAGGTGGATTACTACACGCAGCCGGTACTGGATACGAACATTCTCGTCCGCGACCCGGCGGCGGCGCGCACGCGCGACGCGCTGGGCTCGACGATTGGCTACGGCGAGGCAGTTGTTTCCTGGGCCACCATCGGCATGAAGAAGGTGCGCTTCTACTCGCTCGATTCGATCGGCTACAAGTCGCTCGATCTGCCGCGGCTCACGCTCGACACCGCGTCGCTGTGGTGGGCGCCGCCGGTCGCCGCGCGCGCCGCGATAAAGGCCGCGGGCTTCGCGCCGGGCGAGGCGTTGTCGGGCTTGCGTAACCTCGTCGTCACGCTGATGCCGCTGTTCGCCATGTGCGATCCGTCGGACATCGGCGCGGTGCTCGATTCCAAGAACCTGGGCACACAGGCGCTGTACGTATTCGATCGTTACCCGGGCGGACTGGGCTTCGCCGAGCAGGGCTTCCACCGCTTCGAGGAGCTGCTCGCCGCGTGCGACGCGCTGGTGCGCGACTGCCCGTGCGACGACGGTTGCCCGTCGTGCACCGGGTTGCCGATCCTGCGCCCGGCGCAGCAGCAGGATCCCGACCTGTCGAACGGCTGGCCGATGCCCTCGAAGCGTGCGACGCGCCTTCTGCTGGATGCGGTGCGGGGCGTGGGAGTGGGGACGGAGTCGAGCGGCGCAGGATGACGTTGCCCAATGCGGATCGGGCGATCATCGATGGAGCAAAACTCCGGGATTACCTGCTCGCCCCATCGCACCCGGTTGGCCGGCACAAGGCGAAGGTATTCCGCGCTCTGGGCTATTCGCAGGAACAGTGGCAGCAGCTCGAGGCAGACCTGCGTGACCAGCACCTCACGCAGGAAGTACACTCTTCGAGTGCCTCGCCATACGGGCAGAAGTACGAGATTTTGGCGAAACTTGTCGGTCCCGCGGGGGTCGACGCCGAGATCGTGAGCGTGTGGATCATCAAGGCAGGCGAAGACGCGCCACGATTCGTCACGGCATTTCCGGGAGGCCGGACATGAACTTTCATCTGCTCGATGTCGTGGTTCTCGCGAAGGACTTGCCTGCACTCGGGCTAAAGCGAGGCGATCTCGGAGCGGTGGTCGAAGTGTACGAGCAGGGTGGTCTGGAGGTGGAGTTCGTCACTGCCTCGGGCCAGACTGGTGCACTCGTTACGCTCGAGTCTCGTGACGTCCGGGCCGTCGTTGAAAATGATCTGGTCGCCGTCCGACCGTACCGACGTGTCGTGGAGCAATTCGTTCTCCCGGATGTGCTGAAACCGGGACTGGGCGTCGTGTTCTGTGGCACGGCTGTCGGGGCTGAGGCTGCCCGCCGAGGGACCTACTACTCCGGACGAGGGAACCGCTTCTGGCAGACCCTGGCTGAAGTTGGATTGACCCCCAGGCAGCTCGAGCCCGAAGAGTGCTGGAGTGTCACCGACTTCGGGATTGGGTTGACCGATCTTGCGAAGCACGTCTCCGGTTCCGACGCCGGCATTCCGGGAGAGCACTTCGACCGCGCGGCTCTGCGCGCCAAGATTCGTCAGTATCGCCCCTGCATTCTTGCCTTCAATGGCAAGCGCGCAGCCCAAGAGTTTGCAGGGCATGACGTCGAATACGGACGATTGGAACCATTGATCGACGGCACCATTCAGTTCGTCCTCCCAGCCACTGCCGGCAATGCGAGGGGGTTTTGGAGCATTGAGCCGTGGCGCGAACTCGTTCGGCTGCGGAATGAGGTTTGGCAACGCCGTGTGGCAGATTCGCAATAGCAGGCCGATCGGGATACTCGGGACGCTCGGAAGCAGGCTCGATGGTGATCGGAGTGAACTGACGTGAACTCTTTGGCCAAGACGCTCGCGCGACTGGCGGAGAAGCGGGTGCGTGGGGCGACGACTCCGCTGCCTGTCGAGCGTCCTGACTTCGCTTGCCTCGACGAAATCGTCTCGCACGAACCACTCGGCGTCGAGAGCTTCCTTCCCGGCGGCGTGCTCGAGGGCCCGCGCGGCCGCTGCTACCTGCACGAGCGCCTGCGCTCCGACATCGAGCCGCGCGAGCCTGGTTGGGGCCGCTACGAGACGCCTGCGTGGCGCGCCTCCGGCCTACACCCAGAGCTGGCCGAGCGCGTCGAGCGCGGACTCGAGGGCGCGGTGTTCCTCGACCTCGAAACGTGCGGGCTGTCGAACGCGCCCGTGTTCCTCGCCGGCACGATGCACTGGAACGGCAGCGACTACGTCGTGCGCCAGTACTTCGCCCGCGACTACAGCGAGGAGCCGGCGCTGGTCGACGAGCTGACACGGTTCCTCGCCGGCTTCGAGACGGTGATCACGTACAACGGCAAGTCCTACGACGTGCCGTTCCTCGGTGATCGCGCGGCGCTGCACCACGTGTCGTTCGAGCGGCCGCAGCGGCACCTCGACCTCGTGCATCACGCGCGCCGCCGCTGGAGCGGCGTGCTGCCAAACTGTCGCCTCGTCACCGTCGAGTGGCACGTGCGCCACCGGCGCCGCGTGGGCGACGTTCCGGGCTCCGAGGTGCCGGATCTCTACCACGACTTCGTCAAGTATGGCGCGCCGCACCGCCTGATCCCGGTGTTCCACCACAACCTGCTCGACGTGATCACGATGGACGAGATCCTGCGAGCGCTGGTCGCGAGCCCGGACGAGGATCCGCTCGAGGCGCTCACGGCGGGAGATCTCGAGTGACGATGCCGGTCGCCGATCTCGTCACGGGGCTCCTCGGCATGGTCGGCATCCTGGTGCTCATCGCCGCCGTGCTGGAGTACGCCTACCGGCGCCTGGGCGACGGCCGAACGGTGTTCGATCGACGGAGGTTTGCTTTTGCGGCCTTCCTAACGGTCGCGATATCCGTGCTCATGTCCTGGGACCGCCCGGCCCTGCCCGGGCCTCTCCTGATGCTCCTCGGCATCGCACTGTTCGGGTTCAAGGATGGGGGCTTCTACAGTGGCAAGCCAAAGCCCTTGCCGCCCGTCGCGGACCTCGACTTCGATTCGCTCCAGCGGCAGGATTCGTCGAAGTGGATCGGCAGGTTCGACACGGGAGGGCCCGAACCGACGGAAGTGTTCCTCGAGGCCGGTGTCTCGGGGCCGAGCGCACGCCAGCGCCAGGATTTTCTCGCCTTCCGTGCAGCGTATCCTGCTCTCGAAGGACGCATCATGGCCGTGCTCGACCCGTACGGCGAGGCCCCTCCCGGCGACTGGTGGCTGGCATGCGTCGATTTCATCCGTCCACCCGGGGACGAATCCATCGAGCTCACGTACGAATCGCGGTCGACGCTCGCGCTTCGATCGATCGAGCTGCAGGGAGATCTCTCCGCCCCGACGATCGTCGAGGTGACGAGCTCGGCACTGCAGCAGCACTAGAAGGAGCTGCAGGATGCCACTCCTGGTCGGAACGTTCCTCGCACTTGCCGTCGGCGTGTTCGCCACCGTCACCCGCCTCGATCGCGACCGCGCGTTCTACACGACCGTGATGATCGTCATCGCCTTTCTTTATTCGTTGTTCGCCGTGATGGGAGCCTCGCCCCGGACGCTCGTGCTCGAGTCGCTCGTGGGCGCGGTGTTCCTCCTCGCGGCCATCTTCGGATTTTGGTCGTCGCTCTGGGTCGTGGCCGCGGCGTACCTGGCGTGGTTGCTCCGGAGCGGTCGCATTGCACCCCGGGAGGTGAAGTCATGAACACCGCACTCATCGTCGTCGACGTGCAGCAGAGCCTGGTCGAAGAGGGAATTGCGGACGCTCCGGCCCTCATCGAGCGCCTGAACGGGCTCATGGCTCGCGCTCGTGGCGCGGGGATCCCGGTCGTGATCGTGCGCGACACGCGGGTCGAGCCGGACTCCGGTTGCCATCGCGATCTGCACCACGAGCCGATGGATCTCGAGGTCATCAAGAGCGAAGGCGATTCGTTCACGGTTCCGGCGCTCGGCGAGTTCCTGGCCGCACGTGGCGTGGGGCGCGTGGTGCTCTGTGGCATGCAGACCGACGCGTGCGTCAACGCGACGACGCGCGGCGCGGTCGCTCGCGGCTTCGACGTAGTCGTCGTCTCCGACGGGCACGGCACGATTCCGTACGACGGCCACACGGCGGAGGAGATCGTTCGCGACTACAACCTCGCGTTCGCGGATCTGGGGCGGGAGACCGGGAAGCTTCAACTCGCGGCCGCGGTGGACGTGACGCTGGGCTGAGAGGGGATCGAGCGTCTCGTGCATGCCCAATCCGCCGTTCGCATCTTCGGAGCCGCGCCCGCCGGTGTCGTCACGCACCCGCGACGTGCCACCTACGCCGTCATCCGAAACGCTGTAGGCCGGGTGGCGGCCGTCCGCGCCCTCGAGCGCGACCGTCGCTGCTTCTGGCTGCCCGGCGGCGGAATCGAGGCCGGAGAGACTCCGGAGGAGGCGATCCGCCGCGAGGTTCGCGAGGAACTCGGGCGCGACGTGCGGCGAATCGTGCCGCTCGGCGAGGCGATTCAATTCTTCCGGGCCAGCGAAGACGAACGGTGGTATGAGATGCGGGCCACCTTCTTCCGTGCCGAGATCGATGAAGCCGCGGCTGGCGCCGCCGAGCACGAGATCGCCTGGCTGAATCCGCCTGATGCGGCCGATCTGTTCTACCACGACTGTCACGCCTGGGCGGCAACGCTGCCCGAGCGGGACGAATCCCGATTGGAGGCTTCACGCATGTCCGATCATCCGAATCCCGAGAAGATCCTCCAGACCGGCCTCGCGTTCTGGCCGGCGAAGACGCTCCTGAGCGCGATCGAGCTGGGGCTCTTCAGCGAGCTGGCAAGTGGCCCGCGCGCGTACGCCGACCTGGTCGGCCGCCTGGCGCTGCACCAGCGCTCGGCCCGCGACTTTCTCGACACGCTCGTGGCGCTGGGGTTCCTGCAGCGCGCCGGTGATCGCTACTCGAACACCCCCGAGACGGACCTGTTCCTCGACCGGCAGAAGCCGTCGTATGTCGGCGGCATTCTGGAGATGGCGAACCATCGCCTGTATCCGTTCTGGAGCCACCTGACCGAGGCGTTGCGCACGGGACAGCCGCAGAACGAGGTGAAGGGCGGGGGGCCGGGCCTGTTCGAGGAGCTCTACGCCGATCCCGCGCGGCTCGCACAGTTCCTCGCGGCGATGACGGGCATCAGCCACGGGGCGAACCTGGCGATCGCGCGCGCGTTCCCGTGGAAGGAGCATCGCACCTTCGTCGACGTCGGCACCGCGCAAGGCGACCTCGCCGCGCAGATCGCGGCCGCTCACCCCCACCTGAGCGGCCTGGGCTTCGACCTGCCCGAAGTCGGGCCGATCTTCGAGGCGTACGTTGCGAAGGTCGGTGTGGCCGATCGTCTCAAGTTTGCGGCCGGCGACTTCTTCAAGGACGCGTTCCCGATGGCCGACGTCGTCCTGATGGGCCACATCCTCCACGACTGGGACCTGCCCACGAAGCAGATGCTGATCGCCAAGGCGTACGACGCACTCCCCGCGGGCGGCGCGCTCATCGTCTACGAGTCGATCATCGACGACGACCGCTCGAAGAACGCGTTCGGCCT
>JBKJNH010000027.1:0-2878 GCA_046596055.1 Candidatus Eiseniibacteriota bacterium | reverse complement strand
GGTCATCGTCGCCGTTCGGCTGCGCGGTTCCCGCAAACACGTTCGCGACGACGCGCAGCTCAGGCGAGACGCGCGAGACGACGCGCCCGCGCAGTTCCCACAGGTCGGCGGCCGGCGGCGCGCCGGGGAAGGCGAACTGGGTGGTCCCGTCGGCGAGGATGCCGATCGACGCGTCGCGCGTCGTCGGGTGGTGGCGGAAGACGAAGCCGAGACTCCCCGCGAGGCTCGCGTCCTCGCGCACGTCGTTGTCCCAGGTCCACAACCAGGTGCCCGGAGTGGGATCCCACGTGAGCATCAACTCGGCGCCGAGCGTCTCGCGGCTGCCGAGGACGGCGAAGGGATCGTCGAGGATGTTGCGCGGACGACCGGGGGACGGCGCATCGCCCGGGATCGGTGCGACCAGCGGTTTTTGCCAGAGGAAGTTCGGCGCCACCTGGAGAGTCCCGAAGGTCGCGGCCGCTCCGGCAATGAGGTTCGACTGGTTCCCCGTTCCCACGTCCTTGAGCGCCCAGCCCGTGTAGTTCTGGATCGCGCTCGGGCCGCCGTCGGCGACCAGTCCCATGAGCGCTCCCTGGCCGTACCAGACCACGCGGCCGGTCTGACCACGCACTTTCCCCTTCACGCCGAACGTGTCGCCGGAGCGCACGAAGTCCTCGAGCACGGTGGTGCTTCCGTCGGACCCCGTGCCGAGGACCTGGAACGAGTCGCCCACCTTGTTCCCGCCGGACCAGATCCCGCCCAGTTCGTACTGCACGCCGCGCCACGTCGTCGCCAGGTTGAGCGTGGCGGTCTGCGTCGGCGGGACCGGAATGGCGTTCGACGACGTGACCTTCGACTGCGAGGTGATGTCGTCCTGCCACACGGCCGTGGCCGTGACGGAACCAAACGGGCGGCGGACCTTGATGAGGTAGGTCGGGTTCGCCCCCCACCAGACCTGCGGGCCGAACGCGAGCTTCAGCCCGTCGAGGGCGCGCTTCCCGGTCAGCTCGATCCCGATCGGGGCGTCGCCGTTGTAGGTGTCGATGTTCCCGCCGTAGTACGCCTCGCGGTACAGGCCGAAGAAGTCCCCCTCGTAGCCCCAGTGTCCATGCGGGGAGCGGCCGTAGCCGGCGAGGTCGAACAACGGCTCCTCCCACGTCACCGACGCGCGGTAGACCTTGAGGCGTTCGAGGTCGCGGATCTCGAGGCTCCCGGCCGGCGTCTCGACCGTGCGGGGCCGGCCGCGGTTCTCGTAGAAGATCTCGTCGATCGGGTTCTCGGGGACATTGCCGAGGACGTTGAGCGAGAGGCTCCCGCGCAGGTTCGGCGCCGGCGTCGCCTCGAAGTCGACGTAGAACGAAGCCAGGTGGTCAAAGCCGAGGAACGCGGGGTAGGACGTCGGACGGTCGGGACGTTCTTGCGGCGTGGTGATGCGCGAGCCGCCCGTGCTGATCGTCTGGAAGTCCATGCGCAGTCCGCTCACGCGCACACGGCCTAACGTCTCGAGCTCGAGCGCCGCCGCGTCCCCGCGCGCCTCGAGCTCGCTCGCGAGCGGCTGGATCGTGGCGAAGTGCGCGGCGATCCGCTCGCGTGTGACGTCCGGGCCGTAGGCGGGGAGCTCGAACGCACGGCGCAGCGCGTAGTAAGCCGCGCGGGGATGGAGCCGGTAGCGGCCGCTCGCGTCGGGCCGGCCCTTGGCGCAGATTCCCCACCACTCCTCGTTCATGTTCTGGCGACCGGGCACGAAGTCGTCGTAGGCATCGGCGGGCCACGAGGCGTTCGTGTCGTGGATGTCGAGCCGCTCCTCCTGGCGGAACTTCCACCACCCGTCGCTCCACTGGAAGATCATTCCGCCGATGCACACGCCCGAGCTGCCCTTGTCGGCCGTCTGCTCGTAGATCTCCTTCCACTGGCCGATCAGGTAGCGGGCCTGCGAGCGCTGGTCCTCGCGCATGTCGCGCGCGTTCCACGCGTCGGCGCCGAACTCCGTGAACAGCACCGGGCGGCCGAGCTTCTGCTTGACCACGTCGAACAGGTCGCGCGCCGAGATCCCGCGGTAGACGTTCGTCCCGTAGACGTCGATCGACGGGCACTCCTGCGCGATGATGTCGATGTACTGGACGTCGCCGTTCACCATGCCCACGGGACGTGCGGGGTCGGCGGCCTTGAGGGCGAGCGTCATCTGCTCGAACATGCGGTAGAGATGGCGGGCCCGCGTCGCGTTCCGCTCGCCCTCGGGCAGCGCCTCGATCTCGAACGACGACCACGACAGACCGTAGTTGTTCTCGTTGCCCAGGAGCCACATCAGCATTCCGGGTTCGTCCCGGTACTCGGCAGCGAGGGCCTCGAGTTCCTTCTTCACCGCGGCGCGCAGGCGCGGGTCGGAGTAGTCGACGGACGGAATCCACACGCCGTCGAGCGTGTAGCCGTAGCGGGCCATGGGGTGGTTGATGACGGTGTAGATTCCGTAGGTCTCGTGCACGTAGCGGACCCAGCGGGCCGGCATTCCGGAGTAAACCCGGATGACGTTCACGCCCATCGCCTTGAGGAGCGGCATCTCGTCGGCGAGAGCCGCACGGATGAAGTCGTCCGACTGCTTCCACAGGTCGAACGAGTAGTTGTGCCCAACCGGGATGTAGTCCCAGTTCATGCCCCGCACCAGCATGGGCGCGCCGTCGACCTCGAGCGTGAGGCCGCCGGGCGTCGAGGCGATCTTCGCGGCCGCGTGCGCCGGCGTGCCCGCGCCCGCGCCCGCAAGGGCGACGAGCGCGGCGAGGGCGAGCGCGATCCGGGCGAGGGGTCGCGCCATCCGTCCGGTGCGGCGGATCATCGGGACCTCCTGGCCGCGTGCGCCTGGAGGGCGCCGCTCACGGCGTTCTCCGCCACCACGCCGGCGTAC
>JBKJNH010000384.1:0-13483 GCA_046596055.1 Candidatus Eiseniibacteriota bacterium | reverse complement strand
TCCTGTGTGACCACGACGTTGCCGGGAAGCAGGAGCCCGACGCCGGGATCCACGCTCAGCGCCTGGTGGGCAAGCGCCGGATTGCAGGCCCCGAGTATCACGTAGTTGCGAAAGTCGGCATTTAACTTCGCCTTGAGCGTGGCCTTGACATCGATTTCAGTCAGGATGCCAAAGCCCTCTTCCTTGAGCGCCGCCTCGATGCGCTCTCTCGCCACTTCATAAGAGACACCCTTCAGGGTGCGAGTAAACCCGTAATCGATGTCCAACATGTGCCGTGTCCTCCTACGAACCGTCTCGCCGCCTAGCGAGGCTCCAGACCACGAAGATCAGGATCGCGATCCCGCCGACCCACCATAGCACCATCCATCCTCCGTGCCCGTAACCACCCATGAAACCCGTGTCATTCACGCCATCCGCCTTTCAGAACATTCACATGATCTCCGCCATCGCGGTTCGATCCCGTGAGGTGTCGGTGTTTTTGAGCAACTGGGCCTCGAACGTGAGCCGCACCTGCGTCTGTGCCCAGAACGACAGAACGGCCGCCATTGTTGGGCGGCGATCAGAGTAGGGGCGAACATTACCGACTCTCCGACTTTGCCTGGGCAGGTGCCCGCGCAAGGACGCCGTCCTCCATCTCATAGATGGTGTCGAAGACGTCCAAAGCCCGCTGGTCGTGTGTCACGACGATCACTCCAGTCCCATGCTGATGGGCCACGTCGAGCGATGCGTTGCGTTGCGGCGACGCTCGCCCCGGAAGTTCACCTCCGGGTTGCGGCCCCCCGGGCAGACGCCCGCATCCGGAGGCGGCGGACTCGACGCGTCGTCCTCCGGCCCGGGGTTCTCCCTGGCCACGCGCTCGCGGTACTGCTTCGGCGACTGCGTCACCGCGATCGGCTCGATGCTCTTGAAGCTGCAGTTCGCCCGCACCAGCGTGCACCGCCTCGATCGCCCGCAGCGGATCGTCCACCGGGACCAGTTGCTCCACCGACGTGTGGTGGAACATCGCCGACTGGGTGCTCGTCGTGCCCATCATGGGAGCGGTCTCCTTCCTGGATGCGACCGAATCTATCGGTTCCCGCGTCCCGAACTCACCCCTTCTTCAGCAGCCTGCTAGCGGAGCTTCGCCGGCACCACCGTCTTGAGCAGACGCCCGGCAGGGATGGCATCGCCGGTCTCGACCCCATTGAGGATCGCCGTCTGCTCGACGGACAGACCCTGGGCGCCCATCGCGGCGACCACCTGGCCGAACGACCCCGCTTTCGGTGCCGGGGTGATCTTGATCTTCGCCGGCGTGGGATTCAGTCGCGCCGCCTCGGTGAGGGGGCGGAACGAGCGGGCCGATGCCAGGAACGCCTGCTCCGCCGCGGAACCCGGCGCAACCTGGCCGATCATGCGGAACATCACCGACGGAGACTGGCGCAGGAGCACCAGCGCAAGCCGGCCGGCCTGCCCTTGTTCGTCCTTCACCCCGACCGAGCCGGTCCACGCCGCGTAGCCGCCGATCGTCTCGGCACGCCCGTCGGCGCTCGTCACCTGGCCGTCGGCCACCAGCTTCTGCGCGAGCGCGGCCGGGGTCAGCGACCCCGCCGCGACCAGGGAGACCTGCATCACCGCCCTCTGCGCCTGGTTCACGGCGGTCACCGCGCTGCGCGCGTTCTGCGTCTTCCAGCCGGTGGGAAAGTCCATCGTGAACTTCATCTCCGGGTGATAGAACCGCCCCGCCTCGAAGTAGCCCTGCCGCGGATCGGTGCCGAAGACGAGGCCGTCGAGCCGGCGCAGGAACGCGTCGCGACCGACGGTCAGGTCGGTTCGCGCACCGACCTGCGTGGCCGCCAGCGCGCGCACGGTGGCCTCGCGCGCCGCGGGGTCGGGGTGCGTGGACAGGTAGGTCGGCAGCCGCGCGCCCTCGCTTCCGCTGATGCGCGACAGCATCCGGTAGGTGGCGGGCATCTCGCGCGGGTCGTAGCCGCCCTTGATCGAGTACTCGACGCCCAGGCGATCGGACTCGTTCTCCTGGTCCCGTCCGTACTTGAGGAACAGCAGCCCCAGCCCCTGCCCGACCGTCTGCCCGTAGCGGGCGATCGACTCGGAGACGACGCTGCCGACCATGAGCCCGAGCCCCGCGAGCTGCTCGCGCGTGCTGGCGGCCGCGGAGTGACGGGCCGTGACGTGGCCGATCTCGTGACCCACGATCCCCGCCAGCTGCGCCTCGTTGTTGCAGTAGGGAAGGATGCCGCGCGTGATGTAGATGAAGCCGCCGGGAGCCGCGAAGGCGTTCACGGTCGGGTCGTCGAGCAGAGAGAACTCCCACGGCAGGTCCGGACGGTGGGATTTCGCGGCGAGGGCCTGGCCCATCGACTCGAGCTTCCCTGCCAGCGCCGGATCGGCATAGAACCCGAACTCGGCCTGGGTCGCCACCTTGCTCTGGCGGCCGGCCTCGATCTCCTGGGATTCGGAGACGAACGACAGCTCCTTCTTGCCGGTCACCGGGTTCGTGGCGCAACCGAAGACGAGGAGGGCGAGGGCGAGCGGGAGCGCAAACAGGCGCAGGGTACGGGCGCGGATTGGGCGCATGCGGAGCCTCCGGGGACAGCGACGCTTCAGAGCGTGCGTGTCAGGGAGCGCACGGCGGACGACTCGGGCTCACCGACCAGCACGAGGGACGCCATGCCGACGAAGAGACCGTGTGCGACGACGCCTGGAACGGCGTCGATGGCAGCCGCCAGGGCGGCGGAATCGGCGATGAGCGGAAACCGCGCATCGAGGAGATGGTGCCCGAGATCGGTGATCCAGGGCCCCGTGGCTGCCCCCGGAGCATACCTCAGCCCGGACGTCGCGCCGAGGGAATCGAGCCGCCGGGTCACCAGGGCGATGGCCTCGGGCACGATCTCGATCGCCACCGGAAAGGCGCCCAGGCGGTCGACCAGCTTCCCCGAGTCGACCATGACAACGAAGCGGGCCGCCGAGGCGGCGACGATCTTCTCGCGGGTCTGCGCGCCGCCGCCGCCCTTGATCAGGTCGAGCCGAGGATCGACCTCGTCGGCGCCATCGAATGCCAGGTCGAGCGACCCCACCTCGGGCAGCGCGCACACCTCGAGCCCGGCCGCGCAGGCCGCGGCCTCGGTCGCGTTCGAGGTGACGACGCAGCGCACACGCAGCGACTCCTCGCGCACGCGAACGCCCAGCGCCGCGACGAAGCGCCGCGCCGTGTCGCCGGTGCCCAGGCCCACCGCCATTCCATCCGTGACCAGCGCCACGGCGGCGGCCGCGACGCGATCGCGCGCGACGTCCTGGGCCGGCGTCATCGCTCGTGATCCCCGTGCGCGGGCTCGGCGCTGCCGGCCCGAACGGCGGCGCCGAGGTGATTCTCTGCCGGGGGCACCGGACAGTTGTAGTACGGGGAGATGGCGCAGTTGGGGTCGTACGCCAGGTTGAAATCGAGCACGTAGCGCCCGTCCGCGAGCCGCTGGGGATCGATGTAGCGCCCCATGCCGTACGAACCCTTCCCGCTGGTCGCGTCGCGGAAGAACACCGCGAGGTCCCCGGGAGGAACGCCGGGCTCGAGCAGGCGGACCGCCGCGAGCTTCCGTTCCTTGCCCCCGAGGACGAAGCGGAACCAGCCGGCGCGAAGCGACGCCCGCGACGCGCTGTTGGTCGACTCGATCCACAGCGTGTCGGGCGCGGGATCCGGATCGAGCGTCACGACGAAGCGGTACGCGAGGTCGACCGGCCACCACGCCGACCCGGGGTACGCAGCCTTCGCCGGCGCGTCGGGATCGCAGGCGATCAAGGCTGGTTCGTTCTGGTGCGAGAGGCGCACGCGGTAGCGCCCCACGCCGATCCACGATGGCGGCAGCGTCGCGCCGGTCGTGTCCCGCCCGCCCGCGGCATGGGCGACGAACGTCGCGCCCGGGTCGAGGGCGACGACGTGGAAGGAGTCGCCGTCCACCGTGACGCGCACGTGCTGCGCGCGCACGCTCGCATCGTCGAGCACGAGGTCGCAGGTCGGCGCCGTGCCCACCACGAGCGCGCGCGACGGCGGGCTGAACGGCACGCGCGCGATCGCGCCCAGCGCCGACGTCGGGCTCGTGCGCAGCGCGACGTCCGTATCGGCACGGTCCTTCGCGTAGGCGGCGTGCAGCGAGTCGCGCGCGACGGCGGACAGCGTGACCGGTCGCGCGGCGCGCGGCGACGCCGCGTGGGCGGCGAACGGGGCCGCGGCGAGGGCGGCGATCGCGAGCACCAGGGGAAGCGGGGCTGCGCCATGCGTCTTCGCCGGCCCGAGCGCACGGCCCAGCATCCACATACCGAGGACGCCCGAGATCAGCGAACCGATCAGCACGCCGAGCTTCGCCATGTCCTCGCCGCCGGAGACGCCGCGGAACGACAGCGACGCGACGAACAGCGACATGGTGAACCCGATGCCGGCGAGCATGGCGACGCCCCACAGCTTGCCCCAGTCCGCGCCGCGCGGCAGGACCGCGATTCCGCTGCGCACCGCGAGCCACGCCACGCCGAAGATGCCAATCGGCTTGCCGACCAGCAACCCGAGCGCGCAACCGGCGGTGATCGGCTGGGCGAGGGAACTCGCGGTCATGCCGCCCATCGCGACGCCGGCGTTGGCCAGCGCGAAGATCGGCATGACCAGCCAGGTGATCCACGGCTTGAGGGCGTGCTCGAGCGTCTCGAGCGGCGAGTCCGTGATGTTCGAGTCGCCCGCCATTCCCATCGGGATGACGAACCCCAGCAGCACGCCGGCGATCGTCGCATGCACGCCCGAGGCGAACATGAACCACCACAGCACGGGCGCCGCAGCCATGTAGACCGACAGGCGTTTCACGCCAAGCATGGCGAGGAACCCCAGTCCGACGACGATGGCCAGCGCCACGAACAGCGCGGCGAGGTTCACCTTCGCGGTGTAGAAGATCGCGATCCCGCTCACCGCGCCCAGGTCGTCGACGATGGCGAGCGCGGCGAGGAACACGGTGAGCCCCCGCGGGACGCGCGGTCCGAGCAGCGCGAGCACGCCGAGCGAGAATGCGATGTCGGTCGCCATCGGGATGCCCCAGCCGCGCGCGCCCGGGCCGCCCGCGTTGAAGGCGGCATAGATCGCCGCAGGCACGAGCATCCCGCCGAGCGCGCCTGCGATGGGCAACGCGGCGCGACGCAGGTCGGCCAGCTCGCCCGCGACGAACTCGCGCTTGATCTCGAGGCCGATGACGAGGAAGAACACCGCCATCAACAGGTCGTTGATCCAGTGCAGGACCGAGAGGCGCAGCCCGAGCGAACCGATCGCGAACGGCACCTCGTGGTGGAGAGCAGCGAAGTACGAGGCTTCCCAGGGCGAGTTCGCCCACGCCATGGCGACCACCGCGCAGGCGATGAGCACGACGCCGCCGACCGCGTCGCCGGGGAACAGCTCGCGCAAGGCATCCCAGCCCGGGATGATCGACGACGTGGAGTGCGAGCGGGAGGATTTGCGCGTCATGGGGCGACCCTACCCGAGGCTCGACGGCGGCGTCCACTCCGCGGCCACGCGACGGACCGCGCGCAGGCTCGCCACCGCGACCGCGACCAGCCCGACGGCGGCCAGCGCCATCAGGACGCGCGGCACGCGCGCCTCGAGCGCCTCGAACCCGGCGGCGATGGTGAGCACGGAGACCGCGTTGTTGACCACGTGCACCGCGATCGCCGGCCGGGTGCTGTCGCTCCAGCGTGCAACGGCGCCGACGTACGCGCCGAAGACAAACGCGAACAGCGCGTGCCGCAGCTCGCCGTGCGCCAGCGCGAACAGCGCCGCCGCGATCGCGATGCCGATCGGCCCGCCGTAGCGCGCCACGAGCCGGCGCTGCGCGAACCCGCGAAAGAAAAGCTCCTCGACCGTACCCGCCCCCAGGCCGACGATCAGCAGGGCGAGGGCCAGTCCGGGCCCCCGGGCGCTCTTCAGCGCGTCGATCATGCCCCCGAGCGCCGGACCGCGGCCCGCACCCGTGAGCTGCAGGAGAAGATCGATCGCCTGGCTGAGCGCCAGCCCACCGAGGATCGCGGCGGCCCAGCCGCGGCCCGACAGGCGCGCAGGCCCGAGACCGAGGCCCCCGGCCCCCGACCGCGTCGTCAGCGCGGCGATGCTGAGGGTGACCCCGCCAATCCAGAGCACCGACACGCCCGCTGCGGAGAGGAAGACGCGCAACGGATCCGTAGCCCCGGCCCGGGCCAGTCCCGCCGTCACGGTCATGCCCAGCAACGCCATCCCGACCAGGAGCCCGGCCGTCGCGAGGTACACGGGGGCGGCGGAGTCAACCGGCTCGGTGGTGGGTAGGGTGGGCTCGGCCATCGGATGGGAGTCTCTGGAAGAGTGGGTGGTTGAAGGATGTTGATCGTGACCGCACGATTGTGTGCGGGTCATTATTACAGGTTAACTTGTTTTTGTAGAACACGTTAGGAGTCGCATACTCCGGCTTTGGAATGCCCTGGTGGGGGGCCTCCTCCGACCGATCGGGGTTCGATAGCGCGCCCAGAACCCGGGATCGGAATCTCCTGACAGCGCGTATACCCCCTGATGCTCGGGATGCCCACACGCGGGGTTGAGTCGCCTGGAGACCCATCTAGAACCCACACACAATCGTGCGGCCACAAGGCTCTGCTAGGATATCCGGACTCGCTGCCGACCGCGCCGGTCCGTTCCCGGGCCGGCCGAGCCCTGGAGGTGCGGACATGTCCACCTTAGAAACGGCCGCCGCTGCGGCCCCTCGCTCCGTCACGACGCAGGTCCTCGAGGACGGGTTCTTCGCCGGGATGATCGGCGCCGGCCTCGTCGCTGCCTGGTACCTGGTGCTCGACCTCCTCGCTCAACGCCCCTTCTACACGCCGTCGATGCTCGGCGCCGTGCTGTTCCGCGGCGCGACCGACCCGACCGCGGTGCCGATCCAACCCGAGCTGGTGGCGTGGTACACCGCGGTCCACTTCCTCGCCTTCCTCGGGGCCGGCTTTATCACGTCGTGGCTCGCCGTGCAGTTCGAGCGCTTCCCGACGGTGGGCGTGGCGATCCTGTTCCTGTTCGTGATCTTCGAGACCGGCTTCTTCGTCTTCGCATTCACGATCGGGCGCGCCATCCTCGGCACGCTGGGCCTGTGGACGATCGCGGTGGCGAACCTGCTCGCCGCGGCGGGCATGTCGGTCTACCTGCTACGCCGCCATCCGACGGCGCTGTCCAACATGAACCAGATCTGGACCGATCAAGAGTGATCGGCGGCGGGTGAGTGGCCGAGCGCGCGACGCATCTCGTCGCGCTCGGCAAGCACCAGCGCCTGGACGCGCGTGGCGAGCGCTCCGGCGTCGTCGACCGTGAGCTCCGCCACCGAAATCGGGTCGAGCACGCGAATGCTAATGCGGGCGGGTCGGAAGAAGAACTCGCCCGGCGGCAGCGCATCGCGGGTCCCCGCGAAGACCACCGGCCGGATCGGCGCGCCGGCCTCGATCGCGAGACGGAACGCACCCTCCTTGAAGCTCGCCATTTCCCCGGTCCGCGAACGCGTGCCCTCCGGAAAGAACAGGACCGGCATCCCCTTCGCAAGCCACCAGCGGCAACGTTCGAACGCCTCGAGCCGGCTGCGGCGATCTCCGCGAATGACCGGGATGTCCCCCACCAGCGTCATGGCCGGCCCGAAGAACGGCACGTCGAAGAGCGACTTCTTCGACAGGTACTTCATGTTCCAGCCGAGGGTCGCGAGCCAGCTGCTCACGTAGACGTCGCAATCGGATTCGTGATTGGCCACGACCACGCAGGGCTCGCCGTAGGGAGCGGTGGTGCGGACGTCGAAGTGCACGCGCACGAACGGCTGCAGGCGGAGGATGGTCACGCCGAAGCCGTGGAACCAGCGGCCCATGCGCCGTCGATCGGGATCGCCACGATCGAGGAGCGGACGCACGAGGAACATGACGAGGATGACGCCGAGCAGGCCGACGAGCGCCAGGCCCCAGGCGATGCCCGAGGCGACTCGATGGACGAAGGACATAGCGGCAATGTAGCAGAATCGCCAGCCCCGCCTGTCGCGACCCCGCGCAGCCGCCCGGCCCGGCGCGAAAACTCACTCTGCGTCGAGCATCTCCCGCCGGGCCCGCCACGCCATCGTTGCGAAGTCGAGCGCAGTCTCGACCCCCGTGAACGCGCCCGCGCCGGCCGCATCCAGATCCGGGTGGACGATCCACGCCTCGACTTCGGCGCCGAGTCCGTACACCGCCTCGGCGACGGCGATGTCCGCCCGGTACAGCAGCTCGAGGCGCTGCTCGTCCACCCGGCCCGGAGCGAAGAACGCCGGGTCCGCGTCGGCCGCATGGAGGACGTCGGCAATGAGTGCATCGAGACGTCGGGACAACTCGCCGACCCGAGCCAGGCCCGGGGGTGTGCCCTGGAAACGCGCGCTCCGCACCGCACGATGCAGATCCTGCGACGCGTCGCGTAGGCAACGAACGACTTGCCGGCGCAGGCGCCGATCCTCCTCGCGCCGGTCTTCCCTGGCGGCATAGCCACGGTACCCGGGCACGAGGCGCGCCACCGCCGACAGGGCGAGCGGCAGCGAGCGCGGGAAGTTGCGGATCTTGGTCTCGGTCATGACGCCTCCAGGGGGCGATGCCTCGACGCGCGCGGGGGGAACGCGCCGGACTCGCCCGACGCCAGCATCATCGGCGCGCCCAACGCGCGCCTGAAGTCGCCGACGTCCGGAGAACGCAAGATCACTCGACCCGCGTCCTAAGCGGTCGAAATGCAATGCTCCTCGAGCGCCGCGACGACCTGCTCGGCCACCATCGCGGAGTTCTTTCCCTCGATCTGGTGGCGCGCGACGAAGGCGACCAGCTCGCCGTCCTTGAGCAAGGCGATCGAGGGCGACGACGGCGCGGCAGCCGTGAAGTACTCGCGCGCCCGCGCAGTCGCCTCGCGATCCTGTCCGGCGAACACCGTGAGCAGGCGATCGGGCTTCACGCCCGCAGCGGCCAACGCCTGCGCCACGCCGGGCCGCGCCATGCCCGCGGCGCATCCGCAGACCGAGTTGACGAAGACGAGTGCCGTGCCGGTCTTCGCGCCCAGGGCAGCGTCGACCTCGGGAGGCGTGCGCAGCTCGGTGAAGCCAATTCGGGTCAACTCGTCGCGCATCGGCTGGACGAATCCGGCGTTGAGATCCATGGGATTTCTCTCCTCGACGGGACTCGCCCGTGGCGGCCCGTCTGCAAGTTGCGACGTTCCCGCCGTGCGGGCTGCACAACCGGGGGGCCCGGCCGGGCCGCCCGAGGGGGGGCTCGTGCAGCGGAGTTCGGCGCAAAGTACTGTCCGACAACGAGTTCAAAGTTGTGACGGGAGCTGGACACAGTGTGGCACAACCCCTGCACCTAACGATAGCGTGCCGACGTTGGATGCGTCGGACGTTGTGAGCGTGGCGGAGAGCGCTACTTCAGAGCGTGACACCCGTGACCCCGGCGCCTCCGCCCGCTCCACTCCGCAGTCGAGTCTCCTCGCAGGACCTCCAGGTCGGCCTCGAGCGCGTGGCTCGGGGCCGATCCCATTCGTGGTGACCTCTTGATTGTGTGTCGGGCTCTGGTGGTTCTCGGACCCCCTTCCCCGGCGCGTAACCTGTTGTCCTGCAACGAGCCAAACTCCCGAATGGGGCCGCACACAATCAAGTGGGCACAACCCCGCGTTGACAGTCCGCTCGATGGGGGGCACCATGCCTGCCGATCACCTTGCTTGGGTTGGCCCTAACTCCATCTGGAACATCGACCCCGGCCCCCCCCCGCTCGCGATTCTTCCTCCTGCCCGAGGTACGGAGATGCCGCAGCCGCGCCGTGTCGATGCCGTGCCGCTCGCCCTCCTGCTCGCGGCCATCCTGGCTTCCGGCTGCTCCCGGGGCGCCCCCGAGGGCGCTGCGGCCCCGCCCACGGGTTCGGGTCCGGCCATCGACGTGGTCGCCGTCCGACCCGGACTCGGCAGCGCGGATGCTTTCCTCACCTACCTCGAACCCGCAATCGATGCTCCGGTCATCGCCCGCAGTGACGGCATCGTGCGCGCGGTCCTCGCGGTCGAGGGGCAGCGCGTCGGGGCGGGGCAGCCGCTCGCCCGGCTCGATTCCGAGGAGCAGAAGCTCGAGGTCGACTACGTCGGCGCGCTCGCCGCCCAGGCGCAGGCCGAGCTCGACCGCGCCGAGAAGGGGGCGCAGGGCGAGTGGATCTCGCGCCAGACGCTCGACGCGGCGCGGGCCAAGGCGCAGGCGTCGCGGGCCGACCTCGAGCTGGCGCGGCTGGCGCTCGAGCGACGCACCCTGCGCGCTCCGGTCGCCGGGATCGTGTGGCAGGTGCGGGCCGAGGTGCATCGACCCGTGAAGGCGCAGGACACCCTGTTCCGCGTGACCGAGCCCGCGAAACTCAAGGCGGATCTCTATCTCCCCGCCGCGCTCCAGGGTCGCATCCGAGCCGGCGACGCCGTGTCGCTGATCGCCACCGAAGCCGCGGTCGAACCGGTGGAGGGACGCGTGCGTCGCGTGAGCCCGGTGGTCGACCCGGTCACGGCACGATTCCGCGTCGAGATCGAGGCGACCGCGAAGGCGCCCGGGCTCGCGGGGGCGAGCGTGCGCGCCGAGTTCCCCGCCATCGCTTCCGGCGATGGGGCGGGGCAACGCGCCATCGCGAGCGGGGCGATCCTGCCGCTCGGCGCCCACCTCGAACGCACGGGCGACCAGTTGTTCGTCGTGCGCGTCGACCGCGGACAGGCACAGCGGGTGGCGGTCGAATTGGGCGCCAGTCGACCCGACGGCTACGAGATCCTGGCCGGCCTCGTGCCCGGCGACCTCGTCGCGACCGGAGGCGCTCCCGCTCCCGCCGCCGGCAGCCGGGTCACCGCCCGGCTGGTCGACGCGGCGCGCTAGGCCCGCACGCCGATGTCGGCCGATCGTCCGTACCCGCGCTTCCGGCGCGACCTCGTGGTGCGCCAGCTCCTCGAGTCGGGGGAAGTGGCGTGGACGATCCACGATCCCGTGCGCAACATCTACTACCGGCACGACCGGCTGACGCACGAGATCTGCGAGCTCCTCGACGGGCGGCGCGGGGCGACCGCCGTCGCGACGGCCCTCATGGCGAGCTATCCGCAGTACGACTTTCCGCTCGAGTGGGTGGACGAGCGTGTGGACGAGTTGCGTCGCGGCGGCTTCCTCGAGGAATCGTTCAGCATGAACGAGATGCAGCGCGCCCGCGCCCGCGCCGCGCGTAACCGGTTCGCGCCCGAGTCGCTGACGAACATCTTCAACATCCAGTTTGGCGTCGTCGACCCGACGCTGGCGTTCAACCTCGTCTACCCGGTGGCGCGCATCGCGTTCGAACGCTGGTTCGTGATCGGCTCCGTCTTCGCTTTCTTCGCCGCGTGCGGCCTCCTGTGGGAGCGGCGCGATGCGCTCGCCGTCGGGCTGGCGACGATGTTCACGCTGCAGGACTCGAACTGGCTCGGCATCCTGCTCCTGTGGTTCATCCTGTTCGGCGTCGTCGTCGCCCACGAGTTCGGGCACGGCCTCGCGTGCAAGCACTTTGGAGGCCAGCCGAAGCGCATCGGCTTCATGCTCATGTACCTCATGCCCGGCATGTTCTGCGACGTCTCGGACATCTACTTCTTCGAGAGCCGCTGGAAGCGCGCCGCCGTCGCCCTGGCCGGCGGCTACGTCGAGATCCTGTGCTTCACCGCGTCGACGTTCATCTGGGTCGGCACGCCGCCCGACGTGCTGCTCCACGATCTCGCGTTCCGGGTGATGCTGTTCTCGGGCATGACCGGGCTGATCTTCAACTACAACCCGCTGATCAAGCTCGACGGCTACTACGTGCTCATGAGCTGGCTCGACATTCCCGACCTGCGCGAGCGCTCGTTCAAGTACGTCGGCGACCTGTTCCGGCGGCACGTGCTGCGCCTGCCGGTCGAACTCGAGCGGATCACGCGCCACGAGCGCCGCGCGTTCCTCGCCTACGGCACGCTCGCGATGATGTACTCGTTGTTCTACGCGATCGCCGCCCTGCTGTTCATCCGCGGGTTTCTCGTCGGCAATTTCCGCGAGGTCGGCTTTGGCCTGTTCGCCATCCTGTTCTTCTACGCGACGCGCGGCCTGTGGAAGCGCCTGTACGGCGGCGCGCGCTACCTCGCGCTCGAGAAGAGCGGACTCGTGCAACGCCACTTCGCCGCGGCGCTCGCGGTCGTCGTCGTCCTGGTGGGTGCCCTGCTGGTGCCGTTGCCCCATCGCGTGAAGGTTGCCGCGACCCTTGCCGCGACCGATCGGCGGGAGATCGTGGCGCCGCACGACGGACGCGTCGAGGACGTCCTCGTCGACGGCGGCGAACGCGTCGGCGCGGGCACCGTCGTCGCGCTCGTGCGGGTCACCGGCGAGGGTGGAGAGGCGACGGCCGGTCGCGCCGAGACCGAGCGGGGCGACACGGGATTCCGCCGCGCGCGCCGCGGCGCCGCGTCGTCCGGGGAGCCGTCCGCGCTGGCGGCGTTGCCGCTCGCTCGGGCCCGTGCCGCCGTCGTGAGCAGCGCGGACGCGCGCAGCTTCATCGTCTCGCCGCGCGAGGGGGACGTGCTCACGCTGCGGCCCCGGCGCTGGATCGGACGCACCGTCGAGGCGGGCGACTTCCTGTTCGAGATCGGCCGATCCGATTCGCTCGACGTGCTGCTCGTCGCGAGCGAGCGCGAAATCGTCGACCTCGGAATTGATCGTCACGTCGACCTTCGCCTGCGCTCGGATCCGGGCCGCTCGCTCTCGTTTCGCGTTGTCGACGTCGACTGGTCGCCGCGGGGCGGGCCCGTCCTCGCGCTGCCGACCGCGGAGCTGGTCGATTCCGAGCGCAAGGCCGAGCACTTCGTCGCGCGGGGCCGGATCGCGAATCCGGAGCGCGCCCTGCGGCCGGGCATGACCGGGATCGCGCGCGTCGACGCCATGCCTCTCAACCTCCTTCAGCGCGCCGGGCGATTCTATGCCCGCATCGTGCGCGCGGACTTCTGGCTATGACCGACGAATTCCGTTCCCAGATCGCCCGCCTCGAAGCCGAGAGGGATCAGCTCCAGGCGTCGCTCGACGTCGCTTACGGGCAGCTGTCGGAAATCACGAGCCGCGTGCTCGCCATGAGCGAGGCGGCGACCAGTCTCGTCGAGACGCACGATGCCGCATCGGCCGGGGTCGCCGTCCTCGACGTCGCCGCCCGCTCCGTGCTCGCGCGTTCGGGATGCGTCTTCCTGTCCCTGGGAGAAGGAGCGTTCGAACTCGTCGCCGCCACCGGCCTCGACGAAGCCCAGCAGGCGGAACTCTCGGCGAGCCTGCCCGACCTCGCGCTCTGTCACCTCGCCGAGAACGAGGGCCGCACCCTCGACGTCGCGGACGCCGAGACGAACGAGGCCTTCACCGAGTGGAGAGCCGAGTTCATTCGCGATCAGCCCGATGCGGACCCGGCCCCGCGCCTCGAC
>JBKJNH010000114.1:0-3068 GCA_046596055.1 Candidatus Eiseniibacteriota bacterium | reverse complement strand
AATCGGTCGACTCGGCCCGCCTGGCGGGTGCGCTCGATCGCCACGTCGCCGAGCTCGGCCGGGCCGGGCCCCTCGACGTGCTGATCGAGGTCAACGTCAGCGGCGAGGCCGCCAAGCACGGCGTCGATCCGGTGGACGCGCCGGGGTTGATCGCGAGCCTGCGGCGAGATTGTCCGCGGCTGGTCTTGCGGGGTCTCATGACCGTCGGGCCGCTGGTGGAGGAGGCTGACGCGGCCCGGCCGGCCTATCAGGCGCTGGCCCGACTGGCCCGCTCGGCGGGCCTTCATGAGCTGTCGATGGGGATGAGCGGCGATTTCGAGGTCGCAATCGAGGAGGGGGCCACGATGGTCCGCGTCGGCAGTGCGCTCTTCGGGGCGCGCGGCTGACGGCAGCGGAGCGAAAGGACGGCCGATTTGTTCGTGCTCGGGAACCTGCTCAACGCGGTGGCCACGTTGCTGGGGATGATCCTCAACCTGTGGTCGTTCGCGATCTTCGCCAGCGCCATCCTGTCATGGATCCCGAACCTCGATTCGTACCACCCTGTCGTCGTCGCGATTCGACGCATCGCCGACCTGCTGTGCGATCCGATCCGCCGCATCGTGCCGATGGACAGCCTCGGGATCGACCTCTCGCCGTTGCTGGCGATCCTGCTGCTGCAGTTCACGAACCAGTTCGTGGTGGCCTCGCTGCTCGGGCTGGCCCAGCGACTGGGGTGACGAAGTCGGAGTCCTCCCGGCTCGACGTTCGCGTCACGCCGGGGTCGAAGACCAGTGCCTGGGTCGGCCGTCTGCCCGACGGTCGGCGCCGGGTGAAGATCGCGGCGCCGCCCATCGACGGGCGCGCCAATCACGCGCTCGTCGCGTTCGTCGCGACGAGCCTCGACCTGCCCGCGCGGGCCGTGCGCCTGATGCACGGCGCAGGCGGACGGGACAAGCGGCTCGAGATCGACCTCGCGGTCGACGAGCTCGAACGCAGACTGGCGGCGCTGGACGCCACGGGAGACGCATGAGCCTCACGCACACCGACAAGCCCGGCGCCCTGCGCGCCCAGATCGAGGAAGCGGTGGCTGCGATCCGCACGCGCACGGCGCTCACCCCCGAGGTCGCGGTCATCCTCGGCACCGGCCTCGGCGCGCTGTCGGACAGCATGACGGTCGAGGCGCGCGTGTCGTATGGCGACATCCCGCACTTCGTCGCGTCGACCGTCGAGGGCCACCGCGGCGAGCTCGTCTTCGGACGCATCGCCGGGCGGACCGCCGTGGTGATGAACGGGCGCGTCCATTACTACGAGGGCTACACCATGCGGCAGGTGTCGTTCCCGGTGCGCGTGCTGCAGGCGCTCGGGGCGACGACGCTGATCGTGTCCAATGCCGTCGGGGGGATGAACCCGTTGTTCTCGGTGGGGGACATCATGGTCGTCACCGATCACATCAACCTGATGGGCGACAACCCACTGATGGGGCCCAACGACGAGACGCTGGGCCCGCGCTTTCCCGACATGAGCGAGCCCTACGATCGCGAGCTGATCCGCCTTGCCGAGGATGTCGCTCTCGAGCAGAAGCTCGCCGTCCGCAAGGGCGTGTTCGTGGCGGTCGCGGGGCCCAACCTCGAGACGGCGGCCGAGTACCGTTTCCTGCGGGGCATCGGCGCCGACGTGGTCGGGATGTCGCTCGTGCCGGAGAACCTGGTTGCGGTGCACGGCGGGCTGCGCACGCTCGCATTCGCCGTGATCACCGATCGCTGCTGGCCGGACGCCCTCGAGCCGGTCGACATTCCGAAGATCCTGGCGGCCGCGGCGGCCGCGGCGCCGCGACTCGATCGCCTGGTGAGCCGCGTCGTCGAGCGGCTCGACGAGGCGCCGTCGCGCCCGCCTGGCAACGGTCACTAGCCCCCGACCGAGGAGACTCCATGCCTGCCCGCAAGAGCCCGACGACCTCCTCCGCGGCTTCGTCCGCCCGCGCCCGGGCGGCGACGAAGGCCGTGCCCGCGAAGGCCGCGAAGCCGGCGCCCTCGAAGGCGAAGGCCACAGCCGCGAAGGCGACCCCGGGCGCGAAGGCTGCACCCGCCGCCAAGGCCGCGAAGCTCGCGCCTGCTGCGAAGCCCGCAAGGCCTTCGCCTCCCGCGAAGCCCGCAAAGCCCGCGAAGCCCGCGCCCAGCGCTCGCCCCACCCCGGCGCCGAAGTTCGCTCCGCCGGCGACGCGTCCCGCACCGGCGCCCGTGGCGAAGCAGCCGGCCGTCGTCGAGCGCGTGAGCGTCGCCGATCACAAACACTTCGAGGGTCGCCTGCTCGAGGAGCGCGGACGCCTGCTCAAGGAACTCGGCTACCTCGAGGCGAACGTCCTCAACAAGAATCCGCGCGACTCGTCGGGGGACCTGTCGGGCTACTCGTTTCACATGGCCGACGCGGGCACCGACGCGATGGAGCGCGAGAAAGCGTTCCTCTTCGCCTCGACCGAGGGCCGCGCGCTCTACGACGTCGACGAGGCGCTGCGTCGTCTCTACGGCGGCGACTACGGCATGTGCGAGACGTGCAACAAGCCGATCGCGCCGCAGCGTCTCGAGGTCGTACCGCACGCCCGGCTGTGCATCACCTGCAAGGAGAAGGAGGAGAAGGCGGGCCGCCGCTGACGCATGCGTGCCGCCTGGCGTCATCCCACGCTCCTGGCCGTCTGGATCGCGGCCGCGCTCGTCTTCGCGCTCGACCGCTGGACCAAGGCGTGGGCCGTGAGCGAGCTGGCGCTCGTTCACTCGAAGCCCCTGTTCGGCGACTGGATGCGGCTGACCTACGTGCGCAATACCGGCGTGGCGTTCGGCCTGGGTGCGGGGCAGGGCCTGCCGTTCGCGGCGATCACGGCCGCCGCGCTCCTGCTTGTCGTCGTGCTCGCCCTGCAGTCGCGCAGCCGCACCTGGGTGCGCTCAATCGCCCTCGGTTGCGTGATCGGTGGCGCGGCGGGCAACCTGCTCGATCGCGTCCGCTGGGGCTCGGTCGTCGACTTCCTCGACTTCGGCTTCGGCCGGAACATGTTCCCCGTGTTCAATGCCGCCGACTCGGCGATCACGGTCGGCGTC
>JBKJNH010000326.1:0-14200 GCA_046596055.1 Candidatus Eiseniibacteriota bacterium | reverse complement strand
GGCCGTCGCGGAGTACGCGCGCCTCGAGAAGGAGTACCCCGACAGTCCGTACGCGCCGCGGGCCGTGTTCGCCCAGGGCTGGGTGAAGGCCCGTCGCCTGGGGGACATGGCCGGTGCAAAGGCCGACTTCGAGCGCCTGATCGAGCGCTGGCCCACCGCGCCGGCCGCAGCCGAGGCGCAGCGTCTGCTGACCGATCCCGCCGACAGCTCGTTCGCGCTCGCCGCTCTGCCGCCGACCAGTTTCAAGGTCTCGCTCGTTCCCGGGAACGCCATGTACGTGCCGCCGCCACCGACGCCCGCGTCGCGCCCCGGCGCGCGGCCCGCAGCCGGGACGCCGGGAGCGGTGAAGGCCCCGGTCGACAGCCTGCGCTCTCCTGCACCGGGCGACAGCCTGGCCGCGGGGGCGATGCGGGTCCTGCCGGCGGATGCGCTGCGGGACTCGTTGTACCGGGCGCGGGCCGACTCGATTCGCGCGGCCCAGCGCGCGCGCTTCACCCCGCCGGCCGACACCACGGGGAAGCTCGAGAAATGACGCCCGCGCGTTTTGCGCCCGAGGCCGTCCGCACGGCGTTCGTCGAGTCGCCGGCCGAAGCGTTTGCCAACGCCCCGCTGCCGGGGACGCGCCTGTGGTGGCTCACGCTTGCCGTGCCCTTCGGCATGCCCGCGCCGGCGCCCGGACAGTTCGCGATGCTCACGCCGCCCGGCGCCTCGACCGGGGGTCTCGTGCTGGCGCGACCGTTCTCGATCGCCCGCACGTGGGAAGAAGATGGCCACCGCATGTTGGGCATCCTCTACTCGCGCGTGGGGCGTGGCACCGATCTCATGACCCGTTCGCCGCGGGCCGGCTGGACGGTGCTCGGACCGCTCGGTCGCGGGTTTCCGCTCGAGGGCCGGGGCCCCGCGATCCTGGTCGGCGGCGGCCGTGGAACCGCGCCGCTCGTGATGCTCGCCGAACAGCTCGAGGCTCGCGGACGCCCGGTGCACTTCCTGGTGGGCGCGCGCAGCCGCGCCGACTTCGCGGGCCCGGTCGAGATGGGCGCGACGCTCACGCGCACCCGCGTGTGGGAGGCGACCGACGACGGATCGCGCGGCCGTCGCGGGCGCGTGCTCGAGTTGCTGGCCGAGGAGTCCGAGCTCGGCGAGGCGCTCACCGCGAACGGCGCGACGCTTCATGCCTGTGGCCCCCACGGCCTGCTGGCCGCGGTCGGCAGCCTGGGAGCGGCGGGCGGCGTGCCCGCCTACACGTCGATCGAGGCGCACATGGCGTGCGGCACCGGCATCTGTCGCTCGTGCGTCGTGCCGCGGCCGGCGGGCGGGCCGAAGCCGCGCCCCGGTGCGAATCCCGACTACCTGATCGCCTGCCTCGAGGGACCGGTGGTTCCGGCGGAGTGCGTGGACTGGTCCCGCGACCGCGAAGCGGTCGCGAGTGTTCCGCCGGAGATGGAGTCATGACCGCGACGGCGATCCCGACGCCCTGTGACCTCACCGTCAACATCGGCTCGCTGACGCTCGCGTCATCTGTTCTCGTCGCCTCAGGCACCTATGGCTATGGCGACGAGTTCGGCGATCGCTACGCTCTGGCCTCGCTCGGGGCCGTCGTCACCAAGACGGTGACGCTCAAGCCGCGGGCCGGCAATCCGCCGCACCGCATGGTCGAGACGCCGTCGGGCATGCTCAACTCGATCGGGCTCGAGAACGTCGGCCTCAAGGTGTTCCGCGAGAAGAAGCTGCCGAAGCTCGCCGCCGAGGTCCCGACCGCGATCGTCGCCTCGATCGGTGGCGAAACGCCTGGCGAACTGGTGCGCCTCGTGCGCGCGCTCGAGTCCGCGCCCTGCGCGGCCTACGAGATCAACTACTCCTGCCCGAACGTGGCGAAAGGCGGCGCGCGCTTCTGGGCCGATGCGCGGCGCCTGGAGTCGACGACGCGGAAGCTGCGCGCGCTCACGGCGCGCCCGCTGATCGCCAAGCTCACGCCCAATGCAACGGACCCGGCGCTGCTGGCGCGCGCGTGCGAGGCCGGCGGCGCGGATGCCGTGTCGCTCGTGAACACGTTCGTCGGTACGGCGATCGATCTCGCCAGCCGCACGTTCATGCTGGGCCGCGCCTCGGGTGGCCTGTCGGGCCCGGCGATCAAGCCGCTGGCGCTGGCCCAGGTGTACGAGGTGTCGGGCGCCGTCGGGATCCCGGTCGTCGGGATGGGCGGCATCGTCACCGCGACGGACGCGCTCGAGTTCATCGTCGCCGGCGCGTCGTGCGTGCAGGTGGGAACGGCGAGCTTCGCGCGGCCCGATGCCCCCATGCGCGTCGCCGCCGGCGTGGCCACGTGGTGTCGCGCGCAGGGTGTCGTCCGCTTGTCGGACCTGGTGCGCACCGTCCGGACGTGGACCCCCGCGTGAGCGAACCCGGGATCGTCGCGCTCGGCCGGCCGGCGTGGCACGAGGCCGACCGCCTGGTGAGCGCGCTGGGCGACGACGTGGACTTCTACAAGGTGGGCCTCGAGTTGTTCGCCGCCGAGGGCCCTGCCGTGGTGCGCGAGCTGTCGGGTCGCGGCAAGCGCCTGTTCCTCGACCTCAAGCTGCACGACATCCCGAACACCGTGGCCGGAGCGGCGCGCGCCGCGGGCCGCCTCGGGGTCGAGATGCTCACCGTGCACGCCGGCGGCGGGGGCGCCATGGTGCAGGCCGCGGTCGAGGCCGCGCGTGAGGCCAGCGGCGGAAGGACGCGCATCCTCGCCGTGACCGTGCTGACCAGCCACGCGCCGGAGCGCTTGCCCGCGAACTACCGCCGTGACGTGTCGCTCTCGGAGATCGTCACCGCGCTGGCCACCGATGCGCTGGCCGCGGGCGCGGACGGCCTCGTGTGCTCGGGCGAGGAAGTTGCGGCACTGCGCGATCGCTTCGGCCCGGCGCCGCTGCTGATCGTGCCGGGAACGCGTCCGCCGGGAGCGGACACGCAGGACCAGGCGCGCGTCGTCACGCCGCGGGCCGCGCTGGCCGCCGGCGCAAGCTGGCTCGTGGTTGGCCGCGCGGTGACCGCCGCCGCCGAGCCCCGCGCCGCATGGGCCGATTTCTGGCAGGGCGCAAGATGACATCGCGCGCGAAGTGTACGCGCGCAAAGCGCGCGCGCTTTGCGAACGGCCCCAGGCTCGCACTCGCCTTCGCCGTGGGCTTCACCTCGCCCACCCACGCCGCAACGCATGTCATCGGCACCGTGCGCACCGCCCTGCGCCCGGTCGCGGGCGTGCACGTCGTCGTGCCGGCGGTCGCCGTGTACGCGACGACCGACTCGGCCGGGCGCTTCCTGTTGGGCCCGCTCGCGCCGGGAGTGCACGACATCACGCTCGTCGCCATGGGCTACGCGACGACGACGACCACGGTCACGCTGCCGGCGGGGGGCGCCGATCGGTACGACGCCGGGCCGTGGCTGCTCACGCCGTTGCGGCCCGATGAGCCGAGCCTCGGCCTGGGCCTCGACTCGACGATCGCGCGGGCGCGGCTCGCCGATTCACTCGCTGCCCTGCCACCACCACCACCCCTGGCTCCGACGCTCGGCCTCTATGTGACCCCCGAGGAGAGCAGGCGTCCGGCGACACCGCCCCTCGACGACCTGCTGCGGCGCATCTCGATCGCGGATTCGATCACCGCCGATGCGCAGGGGACCGAGATGCCGGGCTGGGAGACGTGGCGCTTGTGGGGTGACCGACTCGCCGTCGTGGCGAGCGACTCGGCGCGTGCTTCCAATCCCGGGCTCGCGCGCGACTCCTCCCTCAGCCTGCGCGCGCTCGCCTATGCGCGGACCCGGGCCGCGCTCGGGGCGGGCCCGACCTGGGCCGGATATGGCCTGGCCACGACGGCGCGCCGTGCGCTGGAGCGGGCCCGGCTGGCGGCGGGCGGGGAGGGCCTGGCGTTTCTGGGCCACCTGGGGGACCGCATCGACGCGGTCTTCATCCCGGGCAGTGCGCCGCCCCCGGCGCCGAAAGCCGCGCCGGCGAAGAAGAAGTCCCGCAGGAAGCGAGGCCGTTGACCGGACGCGCGCCCGGCCCCTATTCTGGGCTTTCGGCCGCTATATCGCGGCCCACCGCCTGGCAGCCCGCCCTCCGGAAAGGATCCCAGATGCGTCGCGTTCTCGTCACCGGCGTGACCGGCTTTGCCGGCAGCCACCTCGTCGACTTCATGCTCGACCGCGGCGATGTCGAAATCTGGGGTCTGATCCGCTGGCGCAGCCGGACCGAGAACATCGAGCACTTCCGCGACCGGATCCAGCTCGAAGAGTGCGACCTGCGCGACGCCGACTCGACGCGCGACACGATCGCCAAGATCAAGCCCGACTGGATCTTCCATCTCGCCGCCCAGTCGTTCGTGCCCACCTCGTGGCGCGCCCCGTCCGAGAGCCTGACCACCAACGTGCTCGGCCAGCTCAACATCTTCGAGGCCTGCCGCCGGGTCGGCATCAACCCGCGCATCCAGGTCGCCTGCTCCTCCGAGGAGTACGGCATGGTCTACGCCGACGAGCTCCCGATCAAGGAGACCAACCCGCTGCGGCCGCTGTCGCCGTACGCCGTGAGCAAGGTCGGCCAGGACATGCTCGCCTACCAGTACTTCATGTCCTATGGCACGGACGCCGTGCGCACCCGTGGCTTCAACCACGAGGGCCCGCGGCGCGGCCCCGTGTTCGTGGCCTCGGACTTCGCCAAGCAGGTGGCCGACATCGAGCGTGGTCTCCGCCCACCGGTGGTCTCGGTGGGAAACCTCGAGGCGCGGCGCGACTTCACCGACGTGCGCGACATGGTGCGCGCCTACTGGCTGGCGCTCGAGAAGTGCGAGGGCGGCGAGGTCTACAACATCGCCTCGGGCAAGGACTGGAAGATCAAGGACATGCTCGATCTCCTCCTGACGATGACGAAGGTGAAGATCGAGGTGAAGCCCGACCCGGCGCGCATGCGCCCGTCCGACGTGCCCGTGCTGCTCGGCGACCATTCGAAGTTCACGGCCGTGACGGGCTGGCAGCCGACCATTCCCTTCGAGCGCACTCTCGCCGACATGCTCGAGTACTGGCGCCGCGCCGAGCCGGCTCGCGTGCCCGTGTGATCTCGTCCTGAACGTCCTCGTCACCGGCGCGAACGGCTTCGTCGGGCCGCACCTGGTGCGGGCCCTCACTGCGCGCGGGCATGCGACGTGGGCGAGCGGACTCGAAACCGTCCCCGGCGCCACGCTCGCCGCCGAGCCGGGATTGCGCGGCTGGACCCGTTGGGACGCGGGCGACGAGGGGGACGATGCGCTCGCGGGCGCGCTGGCCGGCAACGACGCGATCGTCCACCTGGCCGGGCAATCGAGCGCGGCGCGCTCGTTCGCCGATCCGGTGGGCACGCTGCGCGTCAACGCCGGCGGCACGCTGCGCCTGCTCGAGGCGGCGCGACAGGCGAAGTTCGGCGGGCCGATCCTCGTCGTCGGCTCGTCCGAGGCGTACGGTCGGATCGCCGAGGGCGCGCCGTGCGACGAGGCGACACCGCTCGAGCCGGTGAGCCCGTACGGCGTGAGCAAGGCGGCTGCGGATCACGCGACGCGCCTCTACGCCGCGTCGTTCGGACTGAAGGCGATGGTGGCGCGCTCGTTCTCGCATACGGGGCCGGGCCAGGCGCCCACGTTCGCGATCGCCTCGTGGGCGCGGCAGATCGCTGGATTCGAGGCCGCCGGCGACGCGGGGCCGCATCGCCTCGGCGTGGGCATCCTCGCGCCCGTGCGCGACTACGGCGACGTACGCGACGTCGTGCGCGCCTACGCGCTGCTGCTCGAGAAGGGCCAGCCCGGCGCGGCCTACAACGTGGCGACGGGGCGCGGCGTGGCGCTGCGCGCGATCGTCGAGTTGCTGGTCGCCCGCGCGCGCGTGGCGATCGAGGTGACCGAAGAGGCCGCGCGCCTGCGGCCCAACGACATTTCGTACCTGGTCGGCTCCCCGGCGCGCCTCACTGCGGCCACGGGATGGACGCCCGCGTACGCTCTGGAGACGACGCTGTCCGATTTGCTCGACGCGGCGCGACAGGCGCACGCGACACCGGTCGAAGGAGGAGCATGAGCCGCATCGCAGTCGTGGGAACGGGGTACGTGGGCCTGGTCACAGGCGCCTGCCTCGCCGATTTCGGAAACACCGTGCGCTGCATCGACGTCGACGCGGCGAAGATCGCGCGCCTGACCGCGGGCGAGATCCCGTTCTACGAGCCGGGACTCGAGGAGCTCGTGGCCCGCTCGTTGCAGAGCGGGCGCCTGCACTTCCACACCGACCTGGCCGAAGCCGCGCGCTGGGCCGAGCTGATCTTCATCACGGTGGGCACGCCGCCCAGGAAGGACGGCTCGGCCGACCTTTCGGCGGTCTTCGCGGTGGGGGACGCGATCGCGCGGGCCGTCACGGGATACAAGGTCGTGGTGCAGAAGTCGACCGCGCCCGTTGGCACCGCCCGCCTGCTGCAGGACGCGATGCGCAAGCGCGCCGGCAAGAAGGCTGTGATCGACGTCGCCTCCAATCCCGAGTTCCTGCGCGAGGGGTCCGCAATCGAGACCTACATGCGGCCCGATCGCGTCGTCGTGGGCGCCGAGACCCCGCGCTCCGAGAGGCTCATGCGCGAGCTCAACGAGCCCCTTTACCTGCTCGAGACGCCGATCCTGGTCACCAATCTCGAGACGGCCGAGCTCATCAAGTACGCGTCGAACGCGTACCTCGCCATGAAGGTGTCGTTCATCAACGAGGTGGCGAACCTGTGCGAGGAGGTCGGCGCCGACGTGCAGACCGTGGCCCGCGCCATGGGCCAGGATCGTCGCATCGGCTCCAAGTTCCTGCATGCCGGCCCCGGCTACGGCGGCTCGTGCTTCCCCAAGGACACGATGGCGCTGGCCTCGTTCGCCGCCCAGCGGGGAGCGCGCTTTCGCCTGGTCGAGACGGTGGTCGAGGTCAACGAGCGGCAGAAGACCCGCATGGTCGAGAAGATCGCCGCCGCCGTGGGCTCGCTCCGCGGCAAGCGGATCGCGATCCTCGGACTCACGTTCAAGCCCAACACCGACGACATCCGCGACGCGCCGGCGCTCGACATCGTGGGCGGCCTGCTGCGCCGCGGTGCGAAGGTGACGGCCTACGATCCGGCGGGAATGGACCACGTGCGGCGACTGCCGATCGGAAAGAAGATGACGTTCGCCGCCGACGCCTACGAGGCCGTCGACGGCGCCGACTGCGCCGTGCTCGTCACCGAGTGGAACGAGCTGCGCACGCTCGACCTCAAGAAGCTGGTGCGCCGCATGCGTCGCCCCGTGCTGTGCGACCTGCGCAACGTGTACGACGCCGCCGAGGCTGCGGCCGTCGGCATGAAGTACGTCGGAGTGGGGCAGGGGGTGTCGCCCGCGAAGAAGCCCGCGCGCCGGTCGACGGGAAAGAGGAGCCGATGATCCAGGACGTCGTCGTCAAGCCGCTCAAGGTCATCGCCGACGAGCGCGGCTATCTCATGGAGATGCTGCGCTGCGATGATCCCTTCTTCCAGTCGTTCGGCCAGGTCTACTGTTCCGTGGCCTACCCCGGCGTGGTCAAGGGCTGGCACTTCCACAAGGTGCAGTGGGACCACTTCGTCATCGTGCAGGGCATGATGAAGGTCGTGCTCTACGACATGCGTCCCGACTCGCCGACGAAGGGCGAGGTGAACGAGTTCTTCATGGGCGAGAAGAACCCCATCCTGCTGCGGATCCCGCCGGGCGTCGCGCACGGCATGAAGGGCATGGAGCCGATGGGCGGCATGCTCGTCAACACGCCGTCGCAGCCGTACCACTACACGGAGCCCGACGAGTTCCGGATCCCGCCGCACGACAACGACATTCCCTACGACTGGAGTCGCAAGGATGGCTGAGGCTCCCGTGACCCGCCCGGCCGGCCGCGACCTCACCGGCGCCCGCATCCTCGTCACCGGCGGGGCCGGGTTCATCGGCTCCAACTTCGTGCGCCTTGCGCTGGCCCGCTGGCCCGCCGCGCACGTGCACGTCCTCGACGCGCTCACCTACGCCGGCAACGAGTCGAACCTGGTCGACGTCGTCGACGCGTCGCGACTCTCGTTCCAGCACGGCGACATCCGCGACCCGAAGGCGGTAGCCACGGCGATGGAGGGCGTGACGCACGTCGTCAACTTCGCCGCCGAGTCCATGGTCGACCGCTCGATCGATGACCCGGGATCGTTCGTCCTCACCGACGTGTACGGCGCGTTCGTCCTGCTCGAGGAGGCGAAGCGCCGCGGTGTCACGCGTTTCGTGCAGATCTCCACCGACGAGGTGTACGGCGAGATCATGGGCGACCCGGCGACCGAGGAGACGGCGCTCAAGCCGCGCAATCCGTACGCCGCGAGCAAGGCCGGCGGCGACCGCCTGGCGTTCGCGTACCACGCGACCTACGGCCTGCCCGTCGTCATCACGCGCTGCTCGAACAACTACGGACCGTACCAGTACCCCGAGAAGCTGATTCCCCTGTTCGTCACCAACGCGCTCGAGGATGAGGCGCTGCCGGTCTACGGCAGCGGGAAGAACACGCGCGACTGGATCCACGTCGACGATCACTGCCGCGCCGTCGCGATGCTGCTCGAGGCCGACGGCGTGGACGGCGAGGTGTTCAACATCGGGGCCGGCAACGAGCTCGACGTGCTGTCGATCACCGCCGAGATCCTGCGCCTCACCGCGCGGCCCGCCACCCTCATCCGCCACGTCGAGGACCGCCCCGGTCACGACCGCCGCTACGCGCTGTCGTCGACCAAGCTGACCATGCGCACGGGCTGGCGCCCGCAGGTCGAGTTCGCCCAGGGCATCACCCAGACGATCGAGTGGTACAAGGCGCGGCGCGACTGGTGGGAGCCGATCAAGTCCGGCGAGTTCCGCCAGTACTACGAGCGCATGTACGGCCAGCGGAAGGTGCTGAAGGAGGTGGCGAGATGAGCGTCCTTCGCTCCCTGCGTCGCGCGACATTCGCACTGGTCCTCGGGTCTGGACTCGCCGCGATGGCATCCGGATCGGCGCAGGCTGTCGACGACGACGTGAAAGCGACCGGTTCCGTCCGCGAAGGGACGGGCCAGGTCGTTGCAGAGCGAAACTCGACCCCATCGAGTGACCCGCTCGCCGGTGCGGTCGACCCCGCACGCTATCCGCTGGGGCCAGGAGACGTTCTCTCGCTCGAGCTGTCCGGACCGATCTCCCGCCAGACGACGCTGCTCGTTGACACCGAGGGTCGCCTTAACCTGCCCGAACTGGGGGTCATCGACGTGGGCGGGGAGACGCTCGAGGCGGCGCGCAGGCGGATCCTGACGCGCCTGCGGAGCTCCTACCCGGGTGCGCGGGTCGACCTGCGTCTGGTCGCCTTGCGGCACTTCAAGGTCTTCGTCGCGGGCCAGGTGAAGACTCCGGGAGTGACGATTGCGACGGCGGCCACCCGCGCCAGCGAGGTCTTCCGCGGCTCGCTCGAACTCCTGTCCGACGGATCGCGGCGCAACATCGAGTTGCGTCGCCGCGACGGCCGGATCGTTCGCGTCGATCTCGACGCCTTCGCGTACCTCGGCAGCGCCGCCGACGATCCGTTTGTCGAGGACGGCGACGTCCTCCTCGTGCCCCCGCGCCGCGACCGTGTCTACGCGCTGGGCGGCTTCGCCCGGCCCGGCGAGTACGAGTACGCGCGGGGCGACTCGTTGTCCGACCTGCTTGCGCTCGCCGGCGGTTTGCAGCCCGGCGCGGAACGCCATGCGGGGAAGCTCGTCCGCTTCGACGGCGACGAGGTGCTCGACTCGGTCGCGGTCGATCTGGCCGGATTGCGCGACGGCGTCGGTGATCGTGCGCTCGAGCCGCGAGACCGCCTGTTCGCCCGCACCTCCACCGACTTCAGGAGGGTGCGGAACGTGACGGTGGCCGGGGAGGTGCGCCTACCCGGACCGTACGCGATCGACGGCGACGACGAGCGACTCTCGGACGTTCTCGCGCTCGCCGGTGGCCCGACCGACCAGGCCGCGCTGAGACGCATCCAGATCTTCCGTCGTGGCGTGGGGTCGCCCGAACGGGACATCGAGTTCGAGCGCCTGTCGCGGCTCACCCGTTCCGAGATGACCGACGCCGAGTACACCGTCTTCAAGACCAAGCTCGCATCGCAACAGGCTGCGTTCGTCGTCTCCTACGACGCGCTGCGCACCGAGTCGAGCGCGTTCAATGTGCGGCTGGAGGATGGTGACTACGTGCTGCTCGATCGCGAGACGCAGTCGGTGCGGATCTCGGGTGAGGTCAAGCGCGCCGCGATCATCGAATTCGCGGCCGGCCGCCCCGGCACGGAGTACATCGAACTGGCCGGCGGGTACACGCAGCGCGCCCGTCGGGGCGATGCGCGCGTCACCCGTGCGGGATCGAGCCAGACCCTGCTCCTGAGCGATGCCGGCCCGATCCAGCCCGGCGACTTCATCTGGGTGCCCGAGAAGAAGGACGTCAACTTCTGGGGTGTCGTGAAGGATGTCCTGCTCGTCGCCGGCAGCGTGGCGACGGTGATCATTCTCGTGCGCGACGCCTCGCGCTGAGGGTTCGCATGGCCACCGCGAAGCACGACCACGCGCCCGGTCACGGTCACGACCATGCCCACGGCTCGTCCCATGCCGACGGCCACCCCGAGCGGATTGCGCCGGGGGATGCCTACTGGGACACGCACCTCCCCGAGCACCGCCAGCGCTACGAGTTCGCAGCGGCCCGCCTGGTCGCGGGGAGTCGGGTGCTCGACGCCGGCTGCGGGGTCGGTTACGGAACGGCGCTGCTGCTCGACCAGGGAGCCGGGATGGCCGTGGGCGTCGACGTCTCCGCCGAGGCCCTCGAGGTTGCCCGCACCCGCTTCGATCGACCGGGCGTCCACTGGATTCGCGAGGATTGCGTCACGCTCGTGCAGGCCGGCGCGCACGCCCCGTTCGACCTCATCGTCAACTTCGAGAACATCGAGCACGTAAGCGACGCAGAGGGTTTCCTCGACCGTGTCGCCCACCTCCTCGCGCCCGACGGCGTGTTCGTGATCAGCACGCCCAATCGCAGCGCGATGAATCGCGTCCACGGTGCTGGAGTCGACGCCCCGTCCGCGAATCCGTTCCACACGGTCGAGTTCTCGGCCGAGGAACTGCGTCGCATGCTGGCAAAGCGGTTCGGGAGCGTCGTGCTCTTCCACCAGACGTTCGACCCACCCGAGCGCTTCCTCTACGAGCCGATCCTCGCGCTCCTCTGGACAAACCCGTTCATGCGACTTGGCCGCTGGCTCCAGCGCGCCTTACGACGACGCCCGATGACGGCCCGGGTCGAGGACTTGCTCCCGCCCCGGGCGCACCAGATCGTGGCCGTGGATCCGGGTCCGTATCTCGCCGTGACGACCCTGGCGGAGTGTCGTCGCCCCTCTCACGTGACCGGATCCGCCGAACGCACGTGACGATCGCGCGCACCGTCGGTCGCAACACTCTCTACACCGCCGTGGCCCGCCTTGCCGTGCTCGGAGTCTGGTTCGCCGTGACGCCCCGCGTGCTCGCCGTGCTCGGGCCCGAGCGCTTCGGCTTCTGGTCGATCCTCCTGGTGTTGGGCGGCAGCCTGGGCGCGGTCGACCTGGGACTCGGCGTGGCGGTCACGCGGTCCGTGGCGCGGCTGTGGGGCGAGGGCGCCGGACGCCAGGTGCACTCGCTCATCGCCCGCGCGGCGGCGTTGCAGGTGCTGGTGACGGCGGTGCTCGGCGTCGGGCTCGTCGCCGCGTCGTCGTTCGTGCTGGGCGCCTTCCACGTACCTCCTGCGTGGGCGGGCGAGGCACGGACCGCGCTCGTCTTCGCCATCGCGACGTTCGTGGTGGGCTCGGCGGCGAACCTGTTCTTCGCCGCGCTGCAGGGCATCCAGCGCATGGACCGCGCCCTGGTCGTGGGACTGCCGGCGGCGCTCGGACTCGGCGTCGCCATCGTGTGGGCCATGGGTCAGCCGCAGCCGTTGCTCGTGCTGACCCAGGTCCAGCTCGCCTACACGACCGTGACGGCGCTCGGCTACGCCGCGACGTTGCGCGGACTGCGCCCGGCGCCGACGCCGGCGGGAGGACTCGCACCGGCGCCCCTGCCGTTGCGTGACCTCCTGGTCTTCGGCGGCTGGGTGCAGCTCAGCTCGTTGTTCGGGCTGTTGCAGGCGCACGTCGACAAGGTGATCCTGGGCTCGCTGGTCGCTCTCGCCCCGGTCGCCGCCTACGAGCTGGGCTCCCGCGTCACCTTCGCCGCCCTGCTGCCACCGATCCTCTTCGTCAACGCGCTCCTGCCGGCGTTCGCGCGCGAGCACACCGCCGGCCAGCCCGGTCGCCTTCTGCCGATCTACCGCGCCGCCCTGGATCCGCATTTCGCCCTCAGCTTCGGGATTGCCGGCGCGATCGTGGCGCTCGCCCCGTGGATCCTCGGCGCGTGGCTGCACGAGCCCCCGGTCGACGCCACGTTCTTCCTCGTCGCGCTCGCCGTGACGCAGCTCGGAAACCTGCTCACCGGCGTGAGCAGCACGACCGCGCGGGCCGGAGGTGTAGCTCACCTCGAGACGCAGTTCGCGTTGATCGGAACCGTCTTGCACGTCGCCCTCGCGCTCCTCGGGCTTGCGCTGTTCGGCTCGCGCGGGCTGCTCGTCGGCACCGTGCTCGGCAGCTTGCTCGGCGCGATGTGGTTCATTCACCGCATGGAGTCCTGGCTCGGGATCGGCCGGACGCGCGCGGCACTTCGCGCTGGCCTGCCCTACCTCGGCGCCGCCACGAGCGCGGGCGTCGGGGCGTTCCTCGTGGCGCGAGTGGTGAGCCCGTCGCCGGGTGTCGCGCACGCCTGGCTCGGGCTCCTCGCCGGCGGCGTGGTCGACCTGCTCCTGTTCAGCCTCCACTTGCGCCTGCTCCATCGTCCGGTGTGGGAGCAATTGCTCACGCGGGCCGGGCGGTTGGGACCCCGGTCATGACGCGGCGTCGACTGCGCATCGCATGGGCGTTGCCCTCGCTGCAGTTCACGGGCGGGATGCGGGTGGTCTACGAGCACTCGCGGCAGCTCGTCGCGCGCGGCCACGAGGTGCACCTCGTCGCGCCGCGTCCGGGACCCCGACTGCCGGTTGGCGTCGCGGGGCGCCGCGCTTTGACGGGGTGGGTCCTCGAGCGATTCGTCCTGCACTCCGAGCGCATGATCGATCACTACGGGCTGCGCGCGCACTGGAAGGTCGTTCCCGCCCTGTCGCCGGAACACCTGCCGCCGGCCGACGTCACGCTGGCGACGTCGTGGCCCACCGCGGCCGTCGTCGCCGCGGCCCCGGCCGCCGCGGGGCGCAGCGCATACTTCCTCCAGCACGACGAGGCGTTCGAGCCCGCGTTGCGCGAAAGCGTCGACGCCAGCTGGCGCCTGCCGCTCGAGCGCATCGTCATCGCGAGCTGGCTGCAACGATTCGCGCTCGAGCGCTTCGGCGCCCGCACCTGGGGGCCGATCGTCAACGGCGTGGACCTCGCCCAGTTCCACGATCGGGGACGCATCGCGAACGATCCTCCCGTCGTCGGCATGCTCTACGAGAAGATGGCGTGGAAGGGTTGCGCCGATGGGTTCGCTGCGATCGAGCGGGCGAGGCGCGATGTTCCCGGCCTGCGGCTGCACATGTTCGGTCGCCCCCGACTCGTGGAGCGTCTTGCTCCGGGGGACGTCTTCGAACGCAACCCCGTCCCGGCACGACTCTCCACGATCTACCGCGAGTGCGACCTGTTCCTGTCGCCGAGCTGGACCGAGGGGTGTCAACTGCCTCCGATGGAGGCCATGGCGTCCGGCTGCGCGGTCGTGGCCACGAACGTCGGCGGAGTTCCCGACTACGCGATCGCCGGGGACACGGTGCTCACCGCGGAGCCGCACCAGCCCGATGCGCTGGCCGCCCACCTCGTGCGCCTCGCGCGGGATCGCGCCTTCGCGCGGGAACTGGCCGCGCGCGGCCGCGAACACATCGGCGCCTTTACCTGGGAGCGGGCGACCGACCGGCTCGAGGAGGCCCTGCAGGCGATCGCCCGCGGGGAGTCGGCGTGACCGCGCGCACGACCGCGCTCGTCCTCACGCCCCGCACGCCGTGGCCGCTCGACGACGGCGGTCGCATCGTGCTGTGGCAGGCGATCGACACGGCCGCACGCGAGCACGACGTCGTGCTCGTCACGTTCGACACGC
>JBKJNH010000023.1:0-4120 GCA_046596055.1 Candidatus Eiseniibacteriota bacterium | reverse complement strand
GGCCGCGTCCACCGTGCCCGCATCGCAACCCGACACTCGTCCGGTCCAGCCCGCGGCAATCTCCTCCGACGCCAGGTACGTCGTCTGATAGAACCGGACGACGTCGCGACGGTCCATCGTATCGACCGTCAATCCGGAGGCCGAGGCCGAGGCCGCGACGGTGCCCGCTCCGGCCAGACTCACGACGATCGCAATCAGCCTCGCAACCATGGGTGGTCTCCGAATGGGGAGCAGACGCGGGCAGCCGGACTACTGCTCTCGAACCCCATCTTCTTCATGAACGGGCCCCAGCGCGTGGTACACGATCGCCAGCACGCATTTGCGGAACGCCTCTTCGGGCGCGCGATCGACCTCGCCCATCCCTCCAGCGCCGAGGTGGGTTCCGGGGGTGAGGAGCATGCTGGGAAATCTACAGCAGGGGGGAAGTTTCGGGGAGCGCGGCGGGCGATGCGCGAAGATTCGCCCCACGGTTGCTGCAGTGCTCCGGGTTGAACGCGCGCCCGAGGTACGAGCTGCGATTGGACAAGGTCTTCCGGCCTCAGGAGCTGTCCACTGTGACCCGCGCCAGCAGGGCACCACACCACCCCCTGAGCTTCTCCACACGTCGATGCCGCTGGTTGATCCCGGCGGGACGCCGAGGTAAACTGGTTTGCCTTCTTCCTGTCCCCGACTCCGCACCTTGCCGATCGGGGTTTCTCCCGGTTTCCTCCCCGGAGCACTCTCATGCGACCATCGGCCTGGCTCATTGGCAGCCTTCTTCTCACCGCGCTGTCGCCTGCGGCGCCTGCGCACGCCGCCTTCCATCTCATGAAGATCGCCGAGGTCTTCGCCGGCACGCCGGCCGCACCCAACGCTCGTTACGTCGTGCTCCAGATGTACGCGGGGGGTCAGAACATCGTCGGTAACCACTCAATCCAGGTGTTCGACAGCAGCAACGTCATGGTCGGCACCTTCACCTTCGGCGGCAGCGTCGCCAACGGAGCGAACCAGGCGAAGATCCTGGTCGCGACCCCCGAGGCGGCCACCTTCTTCGGCGTGAGCGCGGACCTGGCCATGACTCCGGTCATCCCGGCCGCGGGCGGCAAGATCTGCTTCGATACGATCGACTGCGTGGCCTGGGGGAACTACGGTGGCCCCAGCACGGGGGTCGGCACGCCGTTCAACGCCGGCGACGGAATCCTGGGCCGGGCGATCGCGCGTCGCCTGGACATCGCCGGCTCTCCCACCCTGCTCGAGAGCGGCGACGACACCGGTGACAGCGCGAACGACTTCGCCTTCGCGACGCCGGCGCCCCGGAACAACGCGGGGAGCACCGGGAGCGTACCGGCGGCAACCTGCGGCAACGGCGCGCTCGAGGGCCTCGAGGAGTGCGACGACAACAACCTGGTGGACGGGGACGGATGCTCGTCCACGTGCACGTCCGAAGCCACCGTCGGCGTGGAACCCCTGGCGTCCGGGCTTTCACTCCTTCTGGCAACGCCCAACCCCTCCCGCCACGACGTGTCCCTGCAGTTCACGCTGTCGCGGCCCGGTGACGTTCTCATCGGCATCCACAACCTGCTCGGAAGACAGGTCCGCGTGATCCGGGCTTCGCTTGCGGCGGGGTCCCATCGGTTGACCTGGGACGGCCGGGACGAGTCCGGCCGCCAGGTTGCGGCCGGCGTCTACGCCGTGCGCGCCCGCGGGGGCGACCTGACGGCGAGCACGCTGCTCGTGCGCATCCCCTGATCGGCCTGTGTCTATGCTCGCCCGCCCATGCCGCTACGACGCGGACAGGGCGAAGCTGCGGTACTCGCCTGCTCACCATGATCACGGACGATATTGAGCTTCTCAATCCGGGCGCGGAGCCGATCGGTCGGAATGGATTTTCCGCCACATTCTCCGTCGGCACCTGGGAGCTTTGGATCCACTGCACCAGCGAGCTGGAAGAGGTCGTGGCCGTCGGCGACGTCGCCTCCTCGCCGAGCAAGGATGCGCTGACCGTGACCCCGCGTGCCGGCGGGGAAACGGCACAGTTCGCCGGGGATCGCCGGACGATCTACCGCAGGCAGGCGAGGCTGGTCGCCAGGCTTCAAAGTCGGAGCGCGGTGGCGGCAGCGCAGGTGGAGTCATCGGGCGTTGGGAGAACGTCGACTACCTGATCCGAGGACATGGTGAAGTCACCATCGGACGCGTCGGGCCGATTGAGTGTGCGGCCACCGCAGCCGACGATGACCAGTTGCTCGTGACTCTCTGACCTTTGACTCGAGCGGCCTGCGAGCCCGCAGGCGCTTGCCGCGGCCGCTCACCGCGAGCGTTCGGCAGAACGGGCGAGGAGGAAGTGAGCTGACGAAGATCCGATGGCCCGAATGGTGGGACTGGGAGCTCGAGCTGAGCCCGCACCTACTCAAGCGCATGGAAGACCGGCGGTTTACTGAGGTGGAGCTCCGGACTATGCTGGGTGCGGCTACCGGGCTCGAGGTGGATCTGGTGGTGGGTCGGTGGGTTGTTGAAACCCGTCAGCGCGGTCGGCCGTGGAAAGTGATCGTCGAACCGGATTCTCGCCTTCGCGTGCTCGTCATCGTGACGGCCTATCCGGTCGAGAGGGGAAGCAAATGAAGGATACCTATCTGGAAGTGACGTTTCGGCACGGGCGACCCATGGCCGCCTACTACTATCTGCCGCGCAAAATTGGACAGCGCAGCTATCGCACCGTGGAAGTCGAGCCCGGGATCCTCGTGGATTACAGCCGGGCAGGGCGCGCCATCGGAATCGAGATTACCGCTCCGCATCGGATCTCGGTGGCGAAGATGAACCGAATCCTCCGAGATCTCGGTCAACCGGAGCTCAGGAGAGGCGATCTGACCCCGCTGCGCGCCGCATAGTGCGAGGCATTTGCCCAACACGCCGCTGTTCCGGGTCGATTCGGAGACATGTCCGTCCAGGTTCGCGACGGAGTGGGTGAGCTCCGTGCCACACGACACGACGCCGTACTCCCGGCCCTCTCGATGATCCTCCTGACCGGTGCCACCGGGTACATCGGCGGACGCCTCCTCCAGCGGCTGGAGAAGCAGGGCCACCGCGTCCGCTGCCTCGCCCGGCGGCCGGAAGCGCTCCGGCAGAACGTCGGCGCCACGACGGAAGTGGTCCCCGGGGACGTCCTCGATCGCCCGAGTCTCGACGCCGCGTTGCGCGGCGTGGACGCGGCGTACTACCTGGTGCACTCGATGGGTTCGGACGCCTCGTTCGAGGAAGCCGACCGGAGGGCGGCCTCGAACTTCGGCGAGGCAGCGAAGGCCGCGGGGGTGACGCGCATCATTTACGTCGGCGGGCTGGGCAGCGACGAAGAGACGCTTTCGCCGCATCTGCAAAGCCGGCAGGAGGTCGGGCGGATCCTGCGCGAGTCGGGCGTGCCGGTCCTCGAGTTTCGCGCGTCGATCGTCATCGGATCGGGCAGCCTGTCGTTCGAGATGATCCGCTCGCTGGTGGAGCGCCTGCCCTTCATGATCACGCCGCGTTGGGTCCGCGTGATGGCGCAGCCGATTGCCATCGACGACATGCTGGAGTACCTGCTCGCGGCGCTTCGCCTGCCGGTCTCGCAGTACGACGTGTACGAGATCGGTGGCGCCGACCAGGTGTGCTACGCGGACATCATGCGTGAGTACGCGAAGCAGCGCGGCCTCAAGTTGCGCATGCTCGCGGTGCCTGTCCTCACACCGTACTTGTCCAGCCTGTGGCTCGGGCTGGTCACCCCGTTGTACGCCCGCGTCGGACGGAAGCTCATCGCGAGCATCACGCACCCCACGGTCGTGCGCAGCGATGCGGCGCTGAAGACGTTTGCCATTCGTCCGATGGGAATCGAGCAGGCCGTCCGACGCGCCCTGGCGCGCGAAGAGCAGGAGTTCGCGGAAACGCGCTGGTCGGATGCCCTGTCCTCGGCCGGGGAGCCTCCGTCGTGGGGCGGGGTGCGCTTCGGGACACGGCTTGTGGACTCGCGGGCCGTGAGCGTCGCCGCGCCGGCCGCGGTTGCCTTCGCGCCGATCCAGACCATCGGCGGCGACACCGGGTGGTACCGCTGGAACTCGCTGTGGCGATTGCGCGGACTCCTCGACCTGCTGGTCGGTGGGCCGGGCATGCGCCG
>JBKJNH010000006.1:0-7753 GCA_046596055.1 Candidatus Eiseniibacteriota bacterium | reverse complement strand
GCACTCAGTGACATGCGTGGAATTCGCGGAAGCCGGCGATGCTGTGAGCCGGTACAGCTTGAATGTGATCAGCTAGTCTAACGATTATCAGATTCCACATTCAAGCTGTACCGGCTCACAGCATCGCCGGCTTCCGCGAATTCCACGCATGTCACTGAGTGCTGAAAGCTGGGTTTGCGGGCATCTGGCGGCTTGGCCGCAGGACCAATTCGAAGGGGCTTCCGTAGCCACCCCTACTCCCCGCCGAACGTCTCGGGGCGGCGGGCGCTCAAGTGCACCCGCGGGTGCCGCTTGAGCCACGCCCGCTCGATTCCGCGGAATCCGCGGAGCACGATCCAGGTCGCGATGGTCATCGCGACGGCGTAGCCGACCTGTCCCCCGCCGGCCGCCAGGCCGATGGCGGCGACGATCCAGATCGAGGCGGCCGTCGTGCGCCCGCGCACGCTGCCGCCGGACTGCAGGATCGGGCCCGCGCCCAGGAACCCGATGCCGGTGATCACGCCCTGGACCACGCGCGACATCTCGCGGTCGGCGGCTTCGTCGTGTCCCATCATGCCGCGCGCCGCGACCATCACGCCCGCCGCTCCCAGTGCCACGAGCGTGTGCGTGCGCAGGCCCGCCGGCTTGTGATCGATGAAGCGCTCCCAGCCGACCAGTGCACCGAGCACGAGAGCGAGCAGCAGGTAGCCGTAGGACGGATCGATGGACACGGGAGCTCTCCTTTTTTGAAGGCGAGCCCCATGATTGCGCCACATTTGCGCTGCAGGCAAGCCCGCCGTTCGGGCATCCTCGCCCCTCAAAGGAGGTCCTTCATGATCCGCATCGAGGTCGTCACGCTCGAAGGCCACGGAGTCCGGCTCGAGCCGCTCACCGCCGATCACGGCGTCGTTCTGCGCGCCGCCGCCGCCGACGGCCGCCTGTGGGAACTGTGGTACACGACGGTCCCCGCGCCGGAAGAGACCGACGCCTACCTCGCCACCGCGCTCGCCGGCCAGGCCGCGGGGCACATGTTGCCGTGGGTCGTGCGCGACCTCGCGACCGACACGATCGTTGGCAGCACGCGCTACCACGACATCGTCCCCGAGATCGACCGCGTGGAGATCGGCTACACGTGGTACGCGCGGAGCCGCCAGCGCTCGCACGTCAACACCGCGTGCAAGCGCCTGCTCTTCGCCCACGCGTTCGAGACGCTGGGCTGCGCGGTGGTGGGATTGCGGACCGACAACTTCAACTTCGCCTCGCAGAAGGCGATCGCCGCGCTGGGCGCGAAGAAGGACGGCGTGCTGCGCCATCACGCCCGGCGCCGCGATGGCTCGGCTCGGGACAGCGTGCTCTTCAGCGTGCTGGCCGGGGAGTGGCCCGACGTGAAGCGGCACCTGGCCTTGCGGATGGAGCGGCACGGCGGCGTGTGATTTCACTGCCCCCGGGGGCAGTGAAATCGCATGCGACCTACGCGACGAGCAGTTTCACGCCCGCGAGCACGAGCACGACGGCAAGCCCGCGGCGGATCGTCGGCCCCGGCAACACCCGGCTTCCAAGGCTCGAGCCGAGGAGCCCGCCGACGAGAACGATCGGCGCCCACAACGTCACTTCGGCGGGAATGCGCTCCACCGACGCCAGGTGCCCGAGCAACCCGGCTGCCGAGTTGACCAGGATGAACGCGACGGAAACCGCGGCGGTGCGCTTGGCCCCGGCCCATCCCAGGAGCAGGAGAGCGGGCGAGAGGAAGATCCCACCGCCCACGCCGGTGAGCCCGGAGAGGAATCCAAGTCCGGCCCCGATCGGCAGGGCGCCCCACAGTGGGGGTGAGCCGAGATCGGCGCGCGCATCGTTCGGGGAGCGGGCCGTCCACAACAACCGGATCGCGGACAGCAGGAGCACGACACCGACGACCGCACGGTATGACGTCACCGGCAGCTTGAGCATCCCGCCGAGGTACGCCGCGGGAATCGATCCGAGAGCGAACGGCCAGAACGTCCGCCACGCGAAGTGCCCGGCACGTGCGAACTGGATCGTGCCGACGGTGGCGACGACGAGGTTGAGGACGAGCGCGGTGGGCTTCATCGCCTCGGGGGGCAGCCCGGCAAAGGCAAGCACGGCCAGGTACCCCAAAGCTCCGGCATGGCCGACGGCCGAGTAGAGGACGGCGACCGCGAACAGCGCGGCCGCCGTGAGGAACGGGGCGGGCATGGTCGATGCGCTCCCGCTCAGCGCCCTTCGAACTGGATCTTCTTCTTCTCCACGAACGCCGACAGGCCGTCGTGCATGTCCTTCGTCGAACCCAGCATGCCGAACAGCGACGACTCGAGCCGGAGCCCCGTGTCGAGATCGGTCTCGATGCCGATGCGCGCGGCCTCGAGCGCTGCTGCGACGGCGAGCGGTGCCTTCGTCGCGATCTCCTTCGCCAGGGCCAGCGTCGCGGGCACGAGTTCGGCCAGCGGCCACACGCGGTTGACCAGCCCGATGCGCAACGCCTCGGTCGAATCGATCATGCGCCCCGTGGCGATCAGCTCGTTCGCCATGCCCGCGCCGATGAGGCGGGGCAGCCGCTGCGTCCCGCCGTACCCGGGGATGATGCCGAGCCCGACCTGGGGCAGCCCGAACTTCGCATTCTCCGACGCGTAGCGGATGTGGCAGGCGATCGCGAGCTCGCAGCCGCCGCCCAGCGCAAAGCCGTTCACCGCGGCGATCACCGGGGCGCGCATGCGCTCGATGCGGCGGAAGCTCGCCGAGCCGAACGCCGACGCCTCCTCGGCCCCGCGCGTGTCGAGCACCGACAGTTCGCCAATGTCGGCGCCGGCGACGAACGACTTCTCCCCCGCGCCCGTGACGACGATCGCGCGCACGCCTTCGTCCGCGGCGAGCGCGGTGAACACGTGATCGATCTCGGTCAGCGTCGTGCGATTGAGCGCGTTCAGCTTCTCGGGGCGCGAGATGGTCACCAGCGCCACGGCATCGTGCCGCTCGAGCGTGAGGTTGGTGTAGGTGTTGGCGGTACCGGTCGTGCTCAAGTGAGTCCTCCTGTTCGAAAAAGCCGCGCCTGGGCGCGGGATGTCACGTCACGGCGCTCGCAGTCTCCACGACGGGCCCCTCGATCCGCCAGCGTCGCTTCGCCACTTCCTTCCGCACGATCGCCCAGCCCTGCTTGAAGTCGCGCGGCGGTGCGCCGAAGCCGATGCGGAAGCCGGCGGGCTCGCCGAAGAACGCGCCCGGCACGACGGCGACCCCGTGTTCGGCGAGGACCTCGGCGCAGAACGTGCGCGTGTCGATCCCCGCCGCGTCGGAGCCGACGGTCGCGCCACGCTTCGCTGCGACGCGCACGAACGCAGTCGTTCCCGCGGTCGCCCAGCCGTCCTTCGCCGCGAAGTGCTCGCGGTTGGGCGCCATCGCTGCGATCACCCAGGCGCGCACCGCGTCGGCCCGCGCCAGCACCTGGCGCGCGAGCACGATCGACGGGCCGGGTGCGATCACGGTCGTGTAGTCCTGGATCTTGCGCAGCGCCTCGGCCCAGTCGGCCGGGGCGATCACCCAGCCCAGGCGCAGCCCGCCCAGGCCGTACGGCTTGGTCACGCTCGAGACGGACCACACGCGGTGCGGCCACTCGGCGGCCCAGCTTCCGGGCTCGCGCGTGGGGTCGGCTTCGCGGAACACCTCGTCGATCACGATCTGCGCCCGTCGCTGGTCGCCCCAGCGCACGAGTTCGGCCAGGTCCTCGCGTGCCAGCGGCTGGCCGCTGGGATTGTGCGGGTCGGAGAGGATCGCGATCTTGGCGCGACCGCTCTCGGGCCGCTCGAGCACGGAGAGGTCGAAGCGCCCGTTGGCGTCGCGGGGCAGCGCGACGGCCTCGCCGGGGAAGGCGCGCGCGACGCCGAAGTGCGGACCGTAGCCCGGGGACTCGTGCAGCACGTCGCCGCCGTCGCGCCCGCGCACCAGCATCTCGATCAGGAAGTGACCTTCGCTCGCGCCGCACACCGGCACGACGCGCGCGGGCGCCACGCCGGCGCGCGCCGCGACCAGCGCCTGCAGCTCGGCGTCGCCGCGATCGGTGTTCGCCAGGTACCACGGGTCCTTGTCGCGGGCCGTCGCGCCGGGGAATGACTTGCGATCGAGACCGAGCACGGCCGGGGGCGGCGTCGGGGCGGCGGAACCCGACAGGTAGATGCGCGCCTGCAGTCGCTTCGACCACTCCAGGTGGTGCAACTCGGGATAGGGCATCGCTGCCTCCGAAGGCGCATCGGGACGTGCGGGCATACGTGCGACGCCGGAGACTACCGCGCCCGCCCTTGCTGCGCCAGCCCCGCACGCAGTCTCAACCCGGCCTTGAAACGCGCCCCCGCCCGCTCTAGGCTGCGATCGAACCGATCGCCGCCCCCATCCTCAGACGCCCGCCTCCGGAGGTTCCTTGAGCCACGAAACCCGCCTCGACGACCTGCAAACGCGCCGCGCGCAGGCGCTCGAGGGCGGCGGCGCCGACCGCGTCGCGAAGCTCCACGCCCAGGGCCGTCTGGCGGCGCGCGAGCGCCTCGCGCTGCTGCTCGACACCGGGTCGTTCCAGGAGATCGGGGCGTTCGTCACGCATCGCAGCGAGGATCCCTCGATCAAGGACCGCAAGTACGTGGGCGACGGCGTCGTCGCGGGCTGGGGCGCGGTCGACGGTCGGCCCGTCTACGTGTTCGCTCAGGACTTCACGGTGTTCGGCGGGACGATGTCCGAGGCGAACGCGCGGAAGATCTGCCAGGTGATGGACCTCGCCATGCAGAACGGCGCGCCCGTCGTCGGGCTCAACGACTCGGGCGGCGCGCGCATCCAGGAGGGCGTCGCCTCGCTCGGCGGGTACGCCGACATCTTCCTGCGCAACACGCTCGCCTCGGGCGTCGTGCCCCAGATCTCGGCGATCCTGGGCCCGTGTGCCGGCGGCGCGGTGTACTCCCCCGCGATCACGGACTTCACGTTGATGGTCAAGGGCACGAGCCACATGTTCGTCACCGGGCCCGAGGTCGTCCGCGCCGTCACCTCCGAGGAGGTGACGATGGAAGACCTGGGCGGCGCGATGACGCACAACGCCAAGAGCGGCGTCGCCCACTTCGCGGCCGAGGACGACGCCGATTGCATCCAGCAGGTCAAGCGGCTGCTCTCGTTCCTGCCGGCGAACAACCTCGAGGACCCGCCGCGGCGCGCCGGCACGGATCCGATCGACCGGCGCGACACGACGCTGTGCGAGATCGTCCCGGACCAGGCGAACCGCCCATACGACATGAAGGAGCTGGTCCGGAAGGTCGTCGACGACGGCGACTTTTTCGAGGTGCACGCGCACTACGCGAAGAACATCGTCGTCGGCTTCGCCCGCCTGGGCGGCCGCCCGGTCGGCATCGTCGGCAACCAGCCCAACGTGCTCGCCGGCGTGCTCGACATCGACGCTTCGGTCAAGGCCGCGCGCTTCGTGCGCTTCTGCGACTGCTTCAACATTCCGCTCGTCACGTTCGAGGACGTGCCCGGCTTCCTGCCCGGCACCGGCCAGGAGCACGGCGGGATCATCCGCCACGGCGCCAAGCTGCTGTTCGCCTACTGCGAGGCGACGGTGCCCAAGCTCACGGTCGTGGTGCGCAAGGCGTACGGCGGCGCCTACGACGTCATGAGCTCGAAGCACATTCGCGGCGACTACAACGTGGCGTGGCCCACGGCCGAGCTGGCGGTGATGGGCGCCGAGGGGGCCGTCAACGTGATCCACCGCGAGCGCATCGCGAAGGCGAAGGACCCGGCCGCCGAGCGCAAGCTCCTGATCGACGAGTACAACGCGAAGTTCGCCAATCCATGGGCGGCAGCGGCGCTCGGCTACCTCGACGACGTGATCGAGCCGCAGGAGACCCGACCGAAGCTCATCGCAGCGCTGGCGATGCTGTCGACCAAGCGGCAGACGCTGCCGCAGAAGAAGCACGGCAACCTGCCACTGTAGCAGTCAGCCGCCGGCACGGAGGGCGACCACGATGGCACCGTCCTACTCGATCGATCCCGTCACCGGCGTCGTCACGTTCATCTACCGGATCGACCCCACGTTCGAGGAATGGCGCAGCACGATGGAGACCGTCTTCGCAAATCCCCGGTATCGTGTCGGGTTCCACTTCCTTGGGGATCGGCGACGCATCGACACCCCGCCCGAGCGCTTGTACATCCGTCGAATCGTCGATTGGATGAACACCCGGGCCGACATGGTGAAGGGCGCCCGCTGGGCGACGCTCGTCTCGACGCCCGCGTCGTACGGCATGGGCCGCGTCGGCCAGGCGATGGGCGAAGGCGGCGCGGTCGACCTAGGCGTCTTCCTCGACGAGGCCGAGGCAATGCGCTGGTTGCGCGGTGAGGCCGGCGAGATGAGCGGCTAGTCGCCCTCCTCTTCCTCCTTCTCCTCCCCGGGCGTCGAAAGGTGCAGCGCATGCAACACGCGGTGGACCAGCGGCACCAGCAAGACGCTCGCGATCGCGATGATGCCGACGCCCGAGACGAGCGCGTACGCCGACGCGAAGAGCTTCCCCGCCGTCGTGTGCAGATCGTTCACCGGCCCCATGCCGCCGAGGATCATCGACGCGTTGTAGAGCGCATCGAGCCAGCTCATGCCCTCGGTGAAGCGATACCCGCACGTCCCCACCGCCAACGCCGCCAGGATGATCGCGACCATGAAGACGACGTGCCCGACGAGACGGCGCACGAACTGCCCGGTCGGCAGCAGCGGCTGCCGGCGATTCTCGTACTGCCAGAGATTCATCGCGTGGCGACCGGCCGCAGCGCGAGCTGTCCCTGGCGCGACAGGTTCGCCGATTGCCCGAGAATGCGCAGCGCCTCCTGCGGGGCGTGGAAGCCGGTCGAGTTCTCGGCCTCGACGAAGTCGAGGTAGAACTGGGCCCGCCGCTGGAACTGAGCCGCCTGCGCGTAGGCGACCGCCGTGTCCCCCGCCGCCCGGGCGCGTGCCAGGTCACGAATCAGGTCGACGAGCGCGTTCATCGCCTCGTCGCGCATTCCGTGCACGCGCTCCTGCGACGCCTCGGTCCGCGCGATGAGCTCCTTCTCCGACCACTTGTGGCACGTCTGGCAGGCACGGTTCACGTTGAGCATCGGGCTGCGAATCTGATGGTCGCTGATCTTCTGCGCGCCCACCCGCGTGTACGGCATGTGGCAGTCGGCGCAGGCCACGCCGGAGCGGGCGTGGATGCCCTGGTTCCACATCTCGAACTCGGGGTGCTGCGCCTTGAGCACGGGAGCGCCGGTCTCGGCGTGCGTCCAGTCCTTGAAGCCGATCGAATCGTAGTAGGCGTAGATCTGCTCCACGCGCAGGCCGAACAACCACGGGTAGGTGAGCCGCTTCTCCGGTCCCTTGAAATGGTACTCGACGTGGCACTGGCCGCACACGAACGAGCGCATCTCCTGCCGGGTCGCGTCCTCGTTCACGTCGTAGTCGAGGACGCCCTCCCGGGCCTTCAGCGCGCGGATGCCCTCCATGAACGCGGGGCGCGTCACGCGCAGCTGCATCGTCGCCGGCTCATGGCAGTCGATACAGGAGACCGGGTGGGTCACGTGCTCGCGCGCCTCGGCATACGGCATTGCGTTCAGCTTCTCGAAGCCGGCGAACAGGTCGCCGCCCCCCGCCTTCCGATACGGGACGACAACCGAGGCGTGGCAGTGCAGGCAGGTGCCGGGCTGCTTCGCCACCTTCTGCCGCTCGGTATAGACCTGATCCTCGAGCATGTAGGCGTGGCCGCGCTCC
>JBKJNH010000318.1:0-17968 GCA_046596055.1 Candidatus Eiseniibacteriota bacterium | reverse complement strand
CACGCCACCGGCACGTCGCAGCAGGCGACCAGGCCCACGCCGCCGCCGAGGCAGTGGCCGTGCACCCGGGCGATCACCGGCTTCGGCATCGCATCGAGCGCCTGGAACAATCCGGCCAGCACGTCGGCGTCGGCGCGGTTCTGCTCGAAGGTGGCGGCCCCCGAGGCGCGCATCTCGGCGATGTCGGCGCCGGCGCAGAACGACTTGCCCTCGCCCTCGAGCACGACGACGCGCGCCTCGATGTCGGCCTCGATTACGGCGAGCGCCAGGCGCAGTTCCTCGATCATCTGCTTCGAGATGGCGTTCCGTTCGGCCGCGCGGGTCAGGCGCAGGCGGCGGACGGGTCCGATGGCGCGGATGGCGACGGTGCCCCAAGTGTGATCACGCATGCGGCCGACTCTAGCAGATTCCCCGCGAGCGGCGTACGATGCCGCCCGTGGACCCGCTCTTCTGGCACCGGCTGCAGTTCGCCTTCACGATCACTTACCACTATCTGTTTCCCCAGCTGACGATGGGGCTGGCGCTGCTCATCCTCGTGATGAAGTCGCTCGCCCTGCGCGGTGGCCCCACCGCCGAAGCGTGGAACACCGCCGCGCGTTTCTGGATCCGCATCTTCGGCCTCAACTTCGCGATGGGTGTGGCGACCGGAATCCCGATGGAGTTCCAGTTCGGGACCAACTGGGCCGGTTTCTCGCGCCACGCCGGCAACATCGTCGGGCACACGCTGGCGATGGAAGGCCTGTTCGCGTTCTTCCTCGAATCGAGCTTCCTCGCCGTGCTCGTCTGGGGCGAGCGGCGCGTTGGGCGCATCGGCCACTGGCTCGCGGCGTTCGCGCTCTTCCTCGGGAGCTGGGCGTCGGGCTACTTCATCATCATGACGAACGCGTTCATGCAGCACCCGGTCGGCTATGCGGTGGGGCCGGACGGGCGGCTCGTGATGGCCGACTTCGCGGCGTTCGTGTTCAACCCGTGGGGGCTTGCCCAGTACGCGCACACGATGGTCGGGAGTGTCGTCACCGCCAGTTTCGTGGTCGCCGCCGTCGGAGCATTCTACCTGTTGCGCGGAAAGCATGAGGACCAGGCGCGGCGCTTCGTCACCGTCGGCGTGATCGCCGGACTCATCTCGAGCGTGCTCGTCGCGTTTCCGACCGGCGATCACCAGGCGAAGCTGGTCGCCGAGCACCAGCCCGGTGCGCTGGCCGCGATGGAGGGCCGGTTCACCAGCGGGCCCTACGCCGAGATCACGATCATCGGCCAGCCGAACGTGAAGGAGCGGCGCATCGACAACCCGCTGCAGGTGCCGGGCGTGCTCAGCTTCCTCGCCTTCGGCGCGTTCCACACCGACGTGCCCGGCCTCGACACCGTGCCCGAGGAGAACTGGCCCGACAACATCGAGCTCCTCTACTACGCCTTCCACATCATGGTCGGCCTGGGCACGATCTTCATCGCGCTCAGCGGCCTGGCGACGCTGCTGCTGGCCTGGCGCCGGCGGTTGTTCACCACGCGCCCGGTGCTGTGGGCGCTCGTGCTCGCATTCCCGTTCCCCTACATCGCGAACACCGCCGGCTGGATGACCGCCGAACTGGGGCGCCAGCCGTGGCTCATCTACGGCCTGTTCCGCACGAAGGACGGGGCAAGCCCGCTCGTCCACCCCGGCAGCGCGCTGTTCACGCTGATCGGCTTCGCCGGCATCTACTTCGTGCTTGGAATCCTGTTCCTGTTCCTCGTCTCGCGCGAGATCGCGCACGGTCCCGACGGCCTCGAGGCCCCGCACGAATACGGCGGGGGCGCGCATGTTTGAGCTCTGGTACGCGATCGTCGCGCTGATGTTCACGGTGTACGTCGTGCTCGACGGTTACGACCTGGGCGCCGGCGCGCTGCACCTGAACGTGGCGAGGGACGACGCCGAGCGCAGGAGCGTCATCGCCGCGATCGGCCCCTACTGGGACGCGAACGAGGTGTGGCTCCTGGCCGCCGGCGGCGCGCTGTTCGTCGCGTTCCCCGCCGCGCTCGCGTCCGGGCTCTCGGGCTTCTACCTGGCGATCTTCCTGGTGCTGTGGTGCCTGATCGGGCGAGGAATCGCGATCGAGTTTCGCAGTCACGTCGAGGAGCCCATGTGGCGCGCCTTCTGGGACGTCGTCTTCAGCGGCGCCAGCGCGCTGCTCCCGGTGTTGTTCGGCGCCGCGCTCGGGAACCTGATCCGCGGCGTACCGCTGACGGCTGACGGCTGGTTCCAGCTCACGTTGTTCACGCACTTCCGGCCCGCGCCTCCCGTCGGCATCCTCGACTGGTACACGGTGCTCGCCGGCGTGTTCGCGCTCATCGCGCTCGTCGCCCACGGCGCCACGTTCCTCGCCTGGCGCACTGCGGGAGCCGTGCACGAGCGCAGCGTGCGGCGCGTGCGTGTGTTCTATGGAGGGGTGGCAGTGCTGTGGCCGCTGATCACCTGGGCGACGGTCGCCGTGCGGCCGCAGTTCCTCGCGGCGCTGCCGACGCGGCCACTGGCGTGGCTCGGCGTCGCTGTCGCGGTGGGCGGGCTCGTCACCGTGCTCCTGGCCACGACGCGCGGAAGATCGCTCGTTGCCTTCCTCGGCTCGTGCGCCTTCCTCGCCGGACTGCTCGGCGCGACGGCGGCGTGCCTGTTCCCGCTGATCCTGCCCGCGGTGGCGGGGGCGGCGGGACCATCCATCACGGCCTACAACGGTGGGGGTGATGCCGCCGGCTTGCGGATCGCGCTCGGCTGGTGGAGCGTGGGGATTCCGCTCGTGGTGGCGTACTTCGTCATCGTGCACTGGGTGCACCGGGGAAGAGTCAGCGTCCGCGCGTGACCATCGCTACATCCGGAACACGCCGAACTTCGTCGGCGGCACCGGGGCGGCCATTGCGACCGCGAGGGCGAGGCCCAGCGCGTCGCGCGTCTGCGCGGGGTCGAGGATGCCGTCGTCCCACAGGCGCGCGGTCGAGTAGTAGGGCGAACCCTCTTCCTCGTAGCGGGCGCGGATCGGCTGCTTGAACGCCTCGGCGTCCTCGGGTTTCGGCGCCTTGCCGGCGGCGCGCAGGCCGTCTTCCTTCACCGTCCACAGCACGTCGGCCGCCTGGTCGCCGCCCATCACGCTGATGCGCGCGGACGGCCACATGAACAGGAAGCGCGGATCGTACGCGCGGCCGCACATTCCGTAGTTGCCGGCGCCGAAAGAGCCGCCGACCACGAGCGTGAGCTTGGGCACGTTCGCGTTGGCGACGGCGTTGACCATCTTCGCCCCGTCCTTGGCGATGCCGCCGGCTTCGTAGTCGCGGCCGACCATGAACCCGGTGATGTTCTGCAGGAACAAGAGCGGCGTGCCGCGCTGGCAGCACAGCTCGATGAAGTGCGTGGCCTTGAGCGCCGATTCCGAATACAGCACGCCGTTGTTCGCCAGGATCCCGACGGGCATCCCGTGCAGATGCGCGAAGCCGGTGACGAGTGTCGGCCCGTACAGCGCCTTGAACTCGTGGAAGCGCGAGCCGTCGACCAGCCGCGCGATGATCTCGCGCGCGTCGTAAGCCTCGCGCAACGTGACCGGGAGCACGCCGTAGAGCTCGGACGTCGCATACGCGGGATCCTCGACCGGCGCACGTTCGACGTTCGCGTACGAGCCCGCGCGGCCCACGGCCTCGCCGCGGCGGCCAAGATTGGCGAAGATCTCGCGGGCGATCTCGAGCGCATGTGCATCGTCGTCGGCGAGGTGATCGGCGACGCCGCTCTTCGTCGTGTGGACGAGTCCACCGCCCAGGTCCTCGGCCGAAACTTCCTCCCCGGTCGCGGCCTTGACCAGCGGTGGCCCGCCGAGGAAGATCGTTCCCTGGTTCTTCACGATCACGACCTCGTCCGACATTGCCGGCACGTAGGCGCCGCCGGCGGTACACGAGCCCATCACGATCGCGACCTGCGACAGCCCCGCCGCCGACATGCGCGCCTGATTGTAGAAGATGCGCCCGAAGTGCCCGCGGTCGGGGAACACGTCGGCCTGCAGCGGCAAGAACGCGCCGCCCGAGTCGACGAGGAAGCAACAGGGGAGCTTGTTCTCGAGCGCGACCTCCTGCGCCCGCAGGTGCTTCTTCACCGTCAGCGGAAAGTAGGTGCCGCCCTTCACGGTCGCGTCGTTGGCGATGACCATCGCCTCGCGCCCGGCGATGCGGCCGATGCCGGTGATCAGGCCCGCGGACGGAGCGGCGCCGTCGTACACGCCGTCGGCGGCGAGCGGCGACAGCTCGAGGAACGGTGAGCCCGGGTCGAGCAGGCGTTCGATCCGCTCGCGCGCCAGCAGCTTGCCGCGGGCGGTGTGCTTCGCGGCCGCGTCGGCGCCGCCGCCGGTGCGGGCCGCGGCGAGGCGCTCCGCGAGTTCCGCCGCGCGGGCGCGGTGAAACACGGCGCGTTCCTTGAAGACCGGATCGTTCGGATTGAGGCGGGAGGTGAGCTTTGGCACGGGCGCGAAGCTAGCACGTTCGTCGCGGGGACGGTAGCATGAGCGGCATGAACGAACGCACGAATGGAGTGATGACCTGGGCCTCGGCGGTCTCGGAACGCGCCGACACCCGCCAGGCGGCGCAGGAGGCCGCGACGGCGGTCGCCGCGCAACTCGACGGCGTGCCGCCGGACCTCGCGTTCGTCTTCTTCTCGGCGCACCACCGCGCCGAGGCGCTGGCGCTCGTCGCCGCAGTGAGCGAGGACCTGCTGCCGCGCCACTGGATCGGCTGCTCGGCCGGCGGCGTGATCGGCGACGGCCGAGAGGTCGAGGAGCGCCCCGGCCTGTCGATCACCGCGGCCCGCCTGCCCGGCGTCTCGGTTCGCCCGTTCCGGCTCGACGAAGGAGACCTGCCCGACGCCGACGCTCCGCCGCGCGCGTGGGAATCGGCGCTCGGCATGGATCCGGGCGAGCGCCCGCACTTCATCGTGCTGACCGAGCCGTTCTCATTTCCGTCCGACGACTTCGTGCGCGGCCTCGACTACGCGTTCCCGAAGAGCGCCAAGGTCGGCGGGCTCGCCAGCGCCGCGGAGGAGCCGGGCGGCAACATGCTGCTTGTCGACGGCGATGTCCTCCGCACCGGCGCCGTCGGCGTGGCGCTGAGCGGCGCGATCGTCGTCGACACGATCGTCGCCCAGGGCTGCCGCGCGATCGGCGAGCCGATGCGAGTCACGCGGGCGAGCGAGAACTTCATCCTCGAGCTCGACGGCGACCCGCCGCTCGAGGTCCTGCGCGCGCTGTTGCCGCGGCTGTCGGATCGTGACCAGCGCCTGGCGCGCTCGGCGCTGTTCCTCGGCGTCAGCCTCGATCCGCTCGACGACGAGGCCAGCGAGTCCGGCTACCTCATCCGCAACATCCTGGGCGTCAGTCCCGACAACGGGGCGCTTGCGGTGGGGGACGAGCCGCGCGCGGGGCAATCGGTGCGCTTCCACCTGCGCGATGCGCTGGCCTCGGCCGAGGATCTCGACCTGCACCTCGACCGCTACGCGAGCGACGTGCTGGCCGCACCCGGCGCCGTGCCACCCGCGGGTGCGCTGCTCTTCTCGTGCCTCGGGCGCGGCAAGAACCTGTACGGCCGTCCCGACCACGACACCGACGCATTCCGCGAGAAGCTGGGCGCGGTCGCGCTGGGCGGCTTCTTCGCCAACGGCGAGATCGGCATGGTGCGCGGTGCGACGCACTTGCACGGATTCACCAGTTCGTTCGCGCTGTTTCGGGGGCCTGCGGGGGTGGGGGGCTGAGGGCTTCGCTCAGCGACCGAGGATCAGGTCGATTCCGAGCAGGACCGCCTCGAGGCGCGGACGATGGAGAAGTTTCACGCGTTCAGTGAGCCAGCTCCGATCGATCGCCGCGATCTGCGACACGTTGGCGACCGAGTCCTTTGGGAGACCGGTCGTCCGGGCGGGGAGGAGTACGTTTCCCGCCGCCTCGGCCCACGCGAGATTGCTGGTCAGGGGCACGCAAATGGTCGTCCGCAGGCGGGTCCGATTGAAGTCGTCCGACTGGACGACCAGGACCGGGCGACGGTAGCCCGGCTCCGAGTCCACCGGAGCGGGAAGGTCCGCCCACCAGATCTCACCCTGGGCGATCACCACTCGGTGTTCTCGAGGATCCGCCTCGCAGCTGCATCCATGAACCGGGTGTCCTCTTCGCCGAGCCGGTCCATCACGCGATCGATCGAGGCGGCGATCTCCTCAGGGGAGTGACGCGCGACGAACTCCGCGAGGGCGAGGCTATACAGATGGCTGCGCGATGCCTTGAGGCGGCGGGCCAGGCGTTCTGCGTCCGCGAAGACTTCGTCCGGGATCGAAACGGCGACTTTCATACTAATAGTATGAATGTGGATCGGTTGCAGCGTCAAGTGTGTTCATATGGACACATGCCAGCCGAAGGCTAGGGTTTCTAATCAGTAACAATATATATATCAATCACTTCCAGCCTCGGCACCCTCCTTGCGCTCTCCCGCCTCAAGCCGCCCAAGCCCGGAGCGGCAGTGGAGGAGATCGCCATGAAGACTCGCCCCTGGATCCTCGCTCTGAGCCTCGTCCTGCTCGCGGCCCCGCTGGCCGCGCCCCGCGCCCATGCTTGCGAGGAGGAGGGCGGGGACTTTGACCTCCTGTACGACGGCGGCGGCTGCCTCGACGAGTCAGACGAATCCCCCCTCATCGTCCGCGAAGGCGCCTGGCTCGAGTCGGAGCTCGACTCGACCTGGACGTTGCTCGAACCGGGGGCCTACCTGATGCGGCTCAAGCGGCCGACCGGCGCCTGGATCGTCGAGACGTGGTACTACCGCCTGCCGTCGGACCCGACGCGCGTGCTCACCCACGACGAACTGGCCGACCTGCGGGCCGAGCGCGGCATCGAGCCGTGGGACGAGCCGACCACCGTCGTCGACCAGGTGCTTGTCTATGCCCAGGGCGAGGCACAGGCGCTGCGGCTCGCCCGCGCCATGCGCCCGGCCCGCGCGCCGGCCCGCGTGGTCGCGGCGGTGCTCGAGCGCGCGCTCCTGGAGGCCGACGAATCGGGCTGCTGACCGGCGACTGGCCGGCTGCGGACGCGCCGGCGCCACGTGCATCCCGCCCTGCCGGCTCGCGCAGGCTGCGCGATTACCGGGGACATCGAGCGTCGCCCCCGCACTGCTCCGCTCCACCGCACGGAGTTGCGCATTGCCCGGCGGCGGCGGTTCCCGGCGCCGTCGCGGCCGCCAGTGGTGGAAACCATGTCCCGCACGGCACATCGGCCCGACGTGCACGATGCGAGTCGATTGCGGATCGCGCCGCGAAGCGGTGGCGCTGGCGCGCGCGTCGTCGCCACGATGCATTGCGCCTGACGGCGCCGTTTCGGCACGGCCGATGCACACTCCTTGATCGTTCCGGCATGCCCCTCGACGCGCTGCGGGCCGACCGGGAGGATCAGGAGGACGTGCCCCATGGAACGGATTCGTGACGTTGTCCTTCGTCGGTTCGCACCGACGCTTGCCGCGATCGCCGTCACGGCCGCGGTCTTCACTCTGACGGTCCCGCCGCTCGCGCAGGCGCAGTTCGGCGGCACGCCCGAGAGCTACACGCTCCGCGTCGTGGATCAGAACGGCCGTCCGCTGGATGGCTCGATGGTTCGCGTCGAGGGAACGACCGGCGACCTGACCACGCCGGCCACGGTCGACCTGACGGCCGGTCCGCAGCTCGTCACCATCGCGCCGGCGGTCCTCGGCCCCATGCTTCCCGATGGCGCGCTGCGCCCCGGTGGGGCGAACGGGCTCTCGCGGAACGATTTCGTGTTCCTCAATCCGGGCGGCGGCGACGTCGTCCTCATGTGGCGCACGGCCGACGTCGCGGTCGGGGTCATCGACCAGGATGGCGCGCCGATCGCGGGTGCGCGCTGGGGCTTCGCCGGGGACGGCGCGACTTACGCGCCGGGCGTCGTCACGCTCCCGCTGACCGACGAGTCGGCCCACACGGGGATGAGCGGCCCGTCGCTGGCGGGCTGGATGTTCGACGTGCGCGCTGCGTTCGACGGTACGGCGGTCGACCTGGTGCGCAGCGAAGCGCGCGAAGCGCTCGACGGGATGACCGCGATGGACTTCGAGTGGCGCCAGACCGCCTGCACGATGGGCGTCGTCGATGCGGCCGGCAACGCGATTCGCGGCGCGACGTGGACCGTGCTGGGCCGCACGTTCGAGGCCGGCGATGCGATCGCCCTGCCGACGACGGATGAGACGCTGTACGGGAACCTGGCTGGCAGCCTGGCTTCCGGCTTCGCCGTCCATCTCTTCACCAACTCGAGCTTCGGCAGCGGCGACGTGTCGTTCGAAGTGGACGCGTCCGGCCTGCTGTCCCCCGACTTCGCCGACGTGAACGGCGGAGCCTTCGGCCTGCGTTGCGGCATCACCGCGTTCCCGCCCCTGACGACCGGCTCGCTCGCCGTCGCCGTCACCGCGGACGGCGCGGCGTTTGCCGGCGCGCAGGTCTCGATGGTGGACGCCAACAACACAAGCAGCACGCACGTGACCGGCGCCGGCGGCCAGTTCGATGTCGCCGAAGTGCCGCAGGGACCGCTCGCGCTGACGCTGACGGTGCCCGCTGGCTATCACGCGGTGAATCCGACGAGTGCGTCGATCGCGACGTCGATCGTGGCCGGGGAGACGCGCAGTGTCGCGTTCGCCATCGCCGCGAACGTCGTCGATCCGCCGCCGACTCCGGTCGTGAACAACCCCGAATCCGACAACTACTGGCGGCGCGAGGTGTCCGCCGCGTTGCGTGGCAGCGGGCGTCGCGACGAGAACCCGAAGGACATGGCGTTGAACTTCCCGCAGGCGATCTTCACCGGCTTCGCCCAGCACGCGACCGATCCGGTGCGCGTCGAGGGCGTCACGCAGGTGGATCCCGACGGCTTGGGCCCGAAGGCCGCCCGCAGCCTGACGCTCGTCGACATGGACGCCACGCTCGATGCCGGCGGCAGCAACGCCCTGCGCCAGGCGAAGCGCGAGCTGCTGGTCGTCCTCTTGAACGTGGTGAGCGGCCGCCTGTCGCTGAACCTGGTGGTCGATCCCTCGGGCCGCACGCTCGACGAGGAGATCCGTCGTCTCGCCGCGATGATCAACGACGGCATCCCGTCGAACGATCCGGTCGCCCGCGCCCAGGCCGAGCACATCAACTCCGGCCGGGCCGGCCAGCGCGTACCGGTCAGGGCGATGAAGACGCATGTCGAGGACGTCGTCGCCGAGCCTGGCGCGGGTTCGCGTGAAGCGGTCGCGCTTGCAACGTCGCACGCGGCCGGCAACCTGCGCATCGCGTTCACGCTGGCCGACGCACAGCGCGTGACACTCGACGTCTACGACGCAAGCGGCCGTCGCCAGGCGCGCCTCTACGCAGGCGATGCCCCGGCGGGCACGACCGAATTGACGTGGAGTGCCGGCGGCCGGCGCGGTGTCTACTTCGCGCGGCTGGTCACGCCGCAGGGCGTGAAGACGGCGAAGCTGGTGGCGGCACGGTAGCGGATCGCTCCGAGAACTGGTTCCCCCCAAAGGAGCGGTCGGCAAAAGGGCCCGAAGAACTTCGGGCCCCTTTCGCTATCCGCCGAAAACACCCGAGGCCGCCGTGCGAGTAGCAGCGGCGGCGCTCGGGGATTCAGTATCTCAGGCAACCGCCTCGCTCACGGCTGAACGACAACCACCTTCTTCTCGCTCCGGAACGGTCCCGCTTCCATCCGGTAGAAGTAGACTCCCGGGGCCACCGATGTACCGGAGTTCGAGCGTCCGTCCCAGGCGACGTCGTATGCCCCTGCCTCCTGCGTTCCCTCCACCAGCGTGCGCACGAGCCGTCCCGTGACTCCGTAGATCTCGATGCGCGTCTTCGCCGACTGTGCCAGCGAGTAACCGATCGTGACCCGACCCGTCGTCGGATTCGGCCGTGCCGCGCCGAGCGCGAAGGTGAGCTCGCGGACCTCTGCGGGGCTCGCAGCGGAGGACGCCGTCGTCGAGCGCTCGGCGGCCCGGTGGGCTCCCTGCGCGCCGAGGAACAGCGTCCGTGACTTTCCAACCGGGATTTCGCTGGCCGTGAATGCCAGGGAGAGCTCCTCGCCGACGACAAGGGCGACAGGTTCGGACTCCGAACCGTTCACGGCCGAAGTCACGTCCTCACCGCCGGAGTGGGTGGCGGAGACGAGCGCCATTGGAGTTGGCTGGGCGCGTCCGACGACTTCGAGCTGCAGCAAGTTCTCGATCCGCGCGGCGGTGGCGAAGACGAGGCGAACCGTCGACGCCCCCGCGACGTCGATCGCCTGCGGTTCGGCATGACGACGAGGATGGACCGTCGCCTGAGTGCGCCATTCCGATTCTTCCTGGACTTGTACGAGGATCCCCGTGGAGTCCCCTCCGGGCTGAACCGCCGGTCCGCTCGCCGTAATGACGAGCGCCGTCTCGGTCCCTCCGAGTTCGACCGTCAGCGCATCACCGGGGCGGTACGTCGTGCCCGCCACCTCAACCACCGCGCCGTCGGCCCCGCGCACCCCGCCGACGGGGGAGAGGGTCCCGAGCAGAACGCCCTCGGGGCTGGCGATGGCCTCGATTGCGGGGTCGTGATCCACCGCGCCGAGCGTCACGCTTTCGACGTTGACCTCCATGGGTGCCGACTGGCGAAGACGAACCCGGTACGTGCCCTCGATCGGGCCGGCATCTCCCGAAAGGCGCATCAGGTCCGAGCCCGTCGAGCCCTGCGCGTGCCCGAGCATGGAGTTCTCCCTCATGGATTCCATGCCGAGGCCAGCATCGCGTTGCGAGGCCAAGTTCGTGAACCCATGACGCAGGGACTCGCCGCCCCCGTCGCCACCACCGTAGAGCCCGTCAAACATGCAGAAGACCATGCTCGACCCGGAGCATGTCGTGCTCCCGCTCGCGACATTGCTGATGAACGACGGTACGCCATCCCGAATTGTTCGGATCGCATACGAGTAGGCCGTGCACGAGCCCACGGAAGGCTCGACACAGTGCGGAGTCGCTTCGGGTCCCGGCGCTCCGCCGTAGGAGACGAGGGCCCCGGTCGAGAAGTTCAACTCGGTGATCGTCGAGTTGGCGAGGTAGCGAATCTCGTAACTGTCAGCTTCCCCGCCGGGCTGATTCGGCTCGCTCCACGCGAGGGCCGCGGTGTTGCGCCCGGTCCCGAGTTGGAGATCCGACACGGCGACCGGGCGGGGGGTCACGTCGATACGGACGACCTTGCTGACGACGGCTCCCCCGGGGCTCAATGCCCGAAGCGCGATGTAGTGAGGGGCGTTCGAGAGGGTCGGAGTCGGCCACAGCAGGTAACCGCTGACGATCGAGGCGCCCGAGGGCAGATGCGCTCCCGCGTAGCTCACGGCGTCACCGTCCGGATCGGTGGCGCGGATGTCGATTGTCAGGCCCTGACCCTCCCAGACCGTCGTGTCGTTGATCGCCACGTTGAAGGTCGGCGCGCGATCCCAGATCAACTCGCCGACGTACAGATCGCCGGCACCGACGGAGTTCTGGTCCGAGCGATAGGCGACGAATCGGTTGTTCGGAGAGTAGCGAGGGCTATAGAAGCTCGTCCCCGTCCTGTAGAACCGCATCTCCGTGTCGCGCGGGCTCACCGTCGTGTCGCGCAGCGCGAGCCGGCGGTATGGAACGAAGTTGTTCACGCCATCGCAGAAGTACTTCGTGGCGCCGATCTCCTCAAGAAGCATCCGGCCCGCACCTCGCGGCAAGTCGAAGGAGCCAAGGTTCGCCACGACATTGTCGCGCTGGGTCGACGCGCCGCCGGAGGCGGGCACCCCGTGGATCCTCCCACCGGAGACGTAATAGATGAAGCTGCCATCCGCCGTCCAGCGGATCGAGGAAATCGGGTTCGCGTGGGTGGTCGTGGACACTGCGGCATCGCCGGTCCCATCAATATTGACGGATCGGAGCGACCACGTTGTGAGGCCCGGCGTCCTTCGCCCATAGGCAACGCGCTGGCCGTTCGGCGAGAACGCCGGGTGAACGGCCTGGGTGGCCCCAGAGGTCAGCGCCTCCAACTCCGGATCCTCGTAGTTGAGTCGGCGAATCGTCGTCGACGTGTCGCCTGCCTCCTCGACATACACGATGTAATCGCCTCGCGGCGACCAGTCCGGCGTGCGCTCGTGCGCCGATCCCCCGACGAGGAGGGAAGGTGTACCGCCCGCCGCCGCCACGCGATAGAGCTGCGCATATGGCGTCGTCCCCGAGCTGTACACGATCTCGCCGCCGTCCGGGGACCACGTAGGGTGATCCTCGGTCGGCATCGACTCGACCAGCGTTCGCGGATTCACATCCGCCGTCGACGTATCTCGCAGGGCGAGATTGAGGCGGTAGCGGGTCGCCTCTTGAAAGTCGGACGCTTGACCGAAGTTTGTCTTCTTTGACATCGATCCGAACGGACCAAGCCCGGCAGTGATGACGAGTACGGCTGCCTTGTACTGTGTGCCGAAGCCGGGCAATGAGAACTGCAGTTCCCCGGCAAGACTGTCGATGTCGACCGAGACTGGCCCCGCAACCTGGGAGGCCCATGAGCCCTCGTCCCAGAGTGAGTCTGACTGGTCCGTGTAGCCCACAAGGGATGCCGAGAGGTTGCTCGTCCACGTGAACTGGTCAGCAAATGTTCCCGTGCAGGTTGTAGGAGCCGCTCCAAAACTGTTCTGCCAGTGGATGCTGTCGGCGGCCACGCGGACAATCAGTTCCTTCCCGCCCGGGATTCCGCTCGTCGAGCGGATGACCCAATACTCGGACCCCAGCGTGCGCAGTCGCAGCGGGTAGGTGACCGCGTCGCGCGTGCGCTCCACGGAGATCACCGTGTCTTTCGAGGTCCACGACGGGCGAGCCGTCACTTCGGTCGGGAAGACCACGACGTTGTAGGCTGCGCTGGCCGTGTCATTGTCACTCCACGCCCCGACGTCCTGGGTCGGGGAGAAGCCGAACTGCGGCGGATAGCCGTACATCCCGTGTCCGTCGGCGTCCGGGGCGAGAAACGGATTGTTGACGAAGTTCGCGACCCGCCAGTTGTGAAGCAGCACGTTCACGCGATCGCGCGGTGGCAGCGGGGTTGCTCCCGAGAGGAAAGCCGCCTTCTGCGAGCAGGTGTAGCAGCTGTCGTTGACCAGCTGCGAGCCCAGTGCTTCGAGCGTTCTGGACTCTCTGTGAGCCCAGCGGTACATCAGGTCGTCCGCGAGCCCCGAAGTGCCATCGGGAGGGAGCGTCGCGGTCGTATCCTGGTTTCTGAAGTTGGTCAGCACATAGGCACTCAGCTGCCGCCACGCCGCGTAGTTCGTGGAGGTGTGGGTCACACCGGACCCCTGCGGGCTCAGGAAGTTGTCGAGCAATCCCCACGTATAGTTCACGTCAAACGTCGCCGCGGCTGTCGGCAGCGCGCCGGCCAGCACCTCTGCCGCCGTTGCAACCAACTCATCCGCGGCACTCCCGCCATCACCGCTGAAGTAGTGGTGGATCTCATGAATTGCGCCCCAGTTCGCCGTCGCGTCGGGTCGAGTCCAGCCAGTCCCGCTGAGGTCCTGGATTCCCGCAACTGGCGGGCCCGGGTAGCTCGTCGAGTTCTCTCCGAGAACCTCGTAGCTACTGGGGCTCGTCCACCAGCCCGTGGAAGAGTCTTCCTTCTGCCAGCGAAAGTAGGCGGGGTGCCTGCCGCTAAAGTTCCCATCGAGTCCCGGCTCGAAGATGTAGTGATCGACGTGCGAACGATCCGCGGTCGGGTAGGACTCGGACGTCGAGGGCAGGAAGCCCGGAAAGGCCGGATTCGTGTCGTACCTCACGCCGGTCTTGTTGAAGTAGTCGTGAACGAGCCGGAGATCCGGATAGGGCGCGCTGAAGGGATTGGCGGTCGTGTCGACAAGGGTCTTCGCGAAGTTGAGAAGGGTCGCGTGATCATCCACAGTGAGGCCGGGAATTGCGTCTCCGCGCGTGCGTGAGTAGCTGGCGGAGAGTGAGAACTCGAGATCGCGGTTCATGCGCTGTCCGATGGAACCCGGGCGACGCGGGAAGAAGAGAAAGCTATCTGCGGCGGCAGCCTCGACGTTTACGTGCCCCGGGGCCGAAACTCCGACGCCCGCCGCCCGAACGGCCGGGCTCAGGGCGAGGATGGAAATCAGCAAGCAGGTCAGTAGCGCGAGAACACGGACTCGCATTGCGGTCCCCCGTGAGAAGGGTGGAATGCTTCCACGACGACTCGGCGGGGTGCTGGTTGGCGCGGGGAGCGGACTGTCGGTGGCCGAGAAATGAGGGAGAAGGATCTCGAGAGCTGGTGGGTCTCAACGTCTCGACAAGGACCCACGAGCCCCATTTATCCCGGGCGCAAGCTTCGCCTTTTTTTTTTCGGACTGTCAAGCTATACTTGTCCCCATGAAGTCTTTTGGAGACTCCCCGAGCCAATCCCCCCAAACATCCGATGACAAGCGGCAACCGTTCGCCCGGGGGTGCTTGCATGCGATGTTCGGGGCCCTCTCACTCTTGATTGGTCTTCCCAATAGCGCGCACGCGGCGCCGCCGGGAAAAGCCTGGGCTCCCATCGAGGGAAAGCAGGAACCGGGGTATGACTACATCGTGGGTCCACGGTTGGATCTGACCGCTCAGGGCAAGCCACGTCTCTATGGCACCGCAGTCAAGGTCACTCAGCGTTTCTCTGAGGCTCTCGCTTATGAGTGGGTCTCGGGTGGTTGGGCTCCGGCACGTGCGCTTGGGATCACGCCGGTGTTCCTGTTCCACGTAGATGCGGCCGAGGGTGAGCACCCGCTGCTGTTCGGCGGTGGCACGGAGCCCGATCGTCGTAAGCTGTTCTGGGCCGAGGATGACGGGTTCGTCGCTACCCCGCCGGAGCACATCGCGACCACGATCCAAGAGTACGGGATCAACTTCGCGGGCAGCGCCAGTGCGAATCGAAGCTGGGCAGCGACTGAGGACATCTTTCAGAACAACGGGTTTCTGCGCATCTTCAGTTCGGTTGGGGGGGGGGCTTGGCAGGAGCTCCCCATCGACGATCCGGCTTCCGGCGCGATGAGCATGCTCGCAGTTGACGACACGACCATGATGCTTGTCTGGGACCGGACGCAGGTGAGCCAGGGGCTCGGCTGGGGTGTTCTCCGCGGGGACTTCTGGCAACCGGTGAGTGAGCCGATCAGGTCAGGCTACTTCACGAGGCCGCGGCTGCGACGCCATCCAGAAGGCGGAGCATGGTTGACCTACGGACCAGGCGAGAGCTTAGAGAGCGCGGGGATCCGCCGACTCGAGGCAGGGGCGTGGGGACCTGAATTCTTACTCAACTGTGCCTACCCAGGAGGGGCGTTCGGCAACTCGGTTGGGCTGACTGAAATGAGCCACGATGATGCTGCATATCCCGTCGTCGCATGGACCTTCAGCAGTTTCCTCAACGGGTCACAGGGCGTTTGCGTTTGCATACCAGATGAGAACGGTTGGGGAGTAGGTGAGGAGATCTATCGCGGCGGGTCAGCAGGGATTCATACCGTGCTCAGGGATGGGAACGGGGATGTCTGGGTCGCGTGGGGCGACCTCTTCCAACCTCTCCGCTGGACGCACACCTACACCAAGGCCACCGCCGCAGCGCCGCTCGTGTCCATTGCCCAGGGGCGGCCTGAGCTGGCGTGGAAGCTTTCCGAGGCGGCGCCGGGGACTTGGTGGGCGGTGTTGCGGCAGCATGGGAATGGGGCGTTCGTGGAGGTTGCGCGGGTGCAGGCCGGGGCGTTGCCCGAGATGTCGTGGATCGACGAGGACTATCACCCGGGCACGCTGTTGCGGGATGCGGTGTCCTACCGCATTCGGCGCGAGAGCGTCGACACGCGCTACGAGCAGCTGGGACCGATCGGTTCGTGGAAGCCCGGGCATGTGAAGCTGCACCTGGCGATTCGGCCGCAGGGGCCTGGCGGCAACGCATTCCAACTCGAACTCGGTGGGTCGACGGGCTCTCGCATCGAGCTCACGATCTACGACGTCAGCGGACGCGCGGTCGAGCGCCGGGACCTCACCGTGCGCGGAGGAGCGGCGATGCAGTCGTTACCGCTTACGTTTGCGCCCGGGAATGTTCCCGCAGGAATCTACTTCGCGCGCGTGCGGGATGAGTCGGGGGCGGTCTCCGACGGCGCGAAGTTCGTCCGTCTGCGTTGAGCCCGGGATCCTCGCGAACTCGACTGCCCGCCGGTCAACATGCCCTCGTGGCGAGCAGGTCGCTCCTCTATCACACGACAGGGGCGGTCGGCCCTCAAGTTGAACGATCGCCGTCATTCCCTTTTCTCACCAGTACTTAAGAGAACTGAACCTCGTAACTCTGGAGTCCCGGGCCAGGTGGGCCCCTCTCGCGGTCCGGGCACTTGATTCGAAGCAATTATAAGGAAACCAGTCGATTCGCTCCCGACTTGCGCTTTTCTACTTGCGCTTAACGCAAGTCATTGCCAGGCTCTCCTCATGGTCGACGAGCCGTTCAGCCCGGACGACGCGAAAGCCCTCGCACGGACGATCCTCGATTCAGGCGAGATCCGATTCCTTGGTCACTACGAGGATCGGGCGGGATGGCGTGGCATCACGCGCGCCGAGTGCGTCGAGGCGGTCCTGACCGGTACGGTGGTCGACGTCCAGTTTCGCAAGGGGACGTGGCGGTATCGGTTCGAGAGCGCAACGACCGCCGTGGCCGTGCTGTTCGAGAACGAGAAGACCATGTGGTTCGTGACGACCTACGATCCTGGCAACCCCGAAACGGGGGAGCGAAACAAGGGGTGACCGATGATCAGCTGCCCGGAGTGCGGCCTGTCGATGACCGCTGCGAAAGAGACCTACCCGTACGAGCCGGTGCCCGGCCTCGTCGTGCAGCTGCACGGGATCACCGTGCTCCGCGATGCGAGCGGCCACGTCGTGCCGTCGATCCCGCGCGTGCTGCAGCTGCACGAAGCGGTCGCCGGAGCTCTCGTCAACAAGCCTGGACGGCTCTCCGGGCCGGAGTTCCGATTCCTGCGCACCTATCTCGACTACCAGGCGAAGGATCTCGCGCCGATCGTCGGCGCGTCGGCCTTCACGGTGTCGCGCTGGGAGACGGGTAAGGAGCCGATCGGGCCGCAGGCCGACCGCCTCATTCGTTTGCTGACGGTACTGGGGAAGGGCGTGAAAGGATTCGCACCGGAGCAGCTCGCCGCGATCGACAAGCGCGTGGCCCGGCCGCTCGAGCTCGGGCTTCGCGTCGCCGGCAATGAGTGGCGGACGGCAGCGTGAGTTGCCCGCTCAGGTCGCCGGCGGGCCGTCTCAAGTTTGGAATCTAGACGCCCACACCCCGTGCTCCAGACGGGAGTTTTGATTGTCGTTGGGCGGGAGTTCATATTGTCGCTGATCAGACACGGCGTGCGCCCTCGCCCGACTCGATTCCCATCCCGCTGGTCGTTGGCCACTGCCGAGTCTAGGATGGGCGAGTCAAGGATCCGTTCTTCCCACGCCTGTTGGAGGAGTCCATGCCTGCAAGGAAGTCAGCAACGAAGAAGTCGGCTGGAACGTCGGCGAAGAAAGCCGCGAAGAGAGTCGCAAAGAAAGTCGCAAAGAAGTCCGTGCGAAAGCCCGCACTGGCCATGAAGCGGGCGGCGGCCACCCGCCCGGCCAAGGGGGCAGGAAGCAACCCCACGAAGAAGGTCACGCAGAAGATTGCGGGCGCCCGGACCGCGGCAAAGCCCGAGCTCGAGTCGAAAGTCGGCCCGGCGTCTGTGCCCGGGCCCGATCCAAAGGCCGGGCAGGCGCGTGAGCACCTGAAGAAGATGAAGGGCGTCGATTCGCAGCGGGTCGAAGAGCACCACCGAATGACGCGGCACAAGAAGAACCAGTAGCGGCGGCTAGTTGGCCCCGCTCGCCTGCGCGAGCTGCGACTCCTCGGCCGGCACCACCGTCGCGTGCACCGCCGGCGTCGCCGCCCAGCGATCGATCAGCCGACGCGTCTCGG
>JBKJNH010000251.1:0-4640 GCA_046596055.1 Candidatus Eiseniibacteriota bacterium | reverse complement strand
TCACTCATCTCGGAGATCGCGCCATGCTCGGGAACGCCCGCTCTCGTCCCATCCGCCATGGATCGTCGCCCGCGCTGCTCGGGGTCCTCCTTCTGGCCACCTTGCCGGCGCTCGGGTCTGTCCCGGCCATTGCCCAGGTGCGTGCCCGCGTCCTCGACCTGCCCCTCTATGAACCGGCGCAGGGGAAGACCGCACTTCCCGCCTACCACCCGCAGAAGATCGTGCTCGAGCTGGGTCCCGACGCGCCGCGTCCCGGGTTCGGCTCGTCGTTTCGCCGCGAAGCGGTGCCGCAGCGCCTCGCCGCCAGCGGGCTCGGCGCGCTCGACGCGCTCAATGCCGGGCACGCGGTCACCGTGTTCACGCCGATGTTCCCTGCGGCGACCCCGCCTGCGATCGGCAGCGGCGACGAGGATCTGACGCGCTGGTACATCGTCGAGTTCCCGGCCGGCGTCTCGCTGGCGCAGGCGCTCGTCGACTACGCGGAGATCCCCGGAGTCGTCGGCGCCGAGCCCGTGCCGTTGCACGCGGTCGGCTACACGACGAACGACCCGCTGCGCTTCAACCAGTGGCAGCACGCGGCGTCGTCCGTGAACGCCGCGTGGGACCTGGCGCAGGGCGACACGTCGATCGTGGTCGCCATCGTCGACACGGGGGTGCAGTACAACCACCCGGATCTCGGAGGGGCCGCCGCGCCGTACACCGCCGGCGTGATCGCGCACAACTGGGCCGAGATGGGCGGGACGCCCGGCTTCGACGACGACTCGAACGGGTTCGTCGACGACTTCCGCGGCTGGGACTTCGTCACCTCGGCGACCGGCGCCCCGGGCGAGGACCTGACGCTGGCCGATAACGATCCGAAGGACTTCAACGGGCACGGCACGTTCTGCGCCGGCATGGCGAGTGCGCGGACGGACAACGGCGTCGGTATCGCGGGGACCGCCTTCAGGGCGAAGATTCTTCCGGTGCGCGTCGGCTGGTCGAACGCGGGGGGCATGGGCCTCGTCGACATGGTCTACTGCGCGCAGGCGATCAACTACGCGACATCCCGGGGCGCCCGGGTGATCAACTGCTCGTGGTCGAACAGCAACCTGCCGTCGCTCATCTCGGCGGTCACTGCCGCGATCAACGCCGGAGCGAGCGTGTGCGTCGCCGCCGGCAACGACGGCGTCGAGAATCCGCCGCAGAACTATCTCGCCACGCGCGGCGACTGCGTCGACGTCGGTGCGACCGACATCAACGACGAGCGGGCCGGGTTTTCGAACTTCGGAAGCTGGGTCGACGTGTCGGCGCCCGGATCGAACGTTTACAGCACGACCTCGATCGCCTACTCGCCGAACTACGGAGGCGGCAGCGGCACGTCGTTCTCGGCGCCGTTCGTCGCCGGCGCGATCGCGCTCTACCAGGGCTTTCGGCGCTCCGAGGGCAAGCCGCTGGCCACGCCGGCCGAGGTGCTCCTGCGCCTGCGCGACACGGGCGACGACATCGACGCGATCAATGGGGGCCATGCCGGGCTGGTCGGGTCGCGCCTCAACGTCGAGCGCCTGATCTCCGATCCGCCGACGTCCTGGGCGCGGCTCGGCGTGGGCGCGTTCAACACCTCGCCCGCGCTTGTCGATCTCGACGGCGACGGCGACGAGGAAGTCGTCATCGGCGGCACCGACCAGAAGCTCATCGCCGTGACCGGCGCCTCGGGCGACACGCTGCCCGGCTTCCCCTTGACGGTGATCGGGGCGATCAACTCGACCCCGGCGATCTGGGACGTCGATCTCGATGGGGCGCCCGAAATCCTGTTCGGGACCAACCAGGGCCGGCTGTACGCGGTCAACGGCGACGGCTCGATCGTACCGGGGTACCCGGTACTGCTAGCCGGAGACCTGCGCGCCGGACCGGTCGTCGGCGACATCGACGGCACGAACGCGGGCTTCGAGTGCGTGATCGGCTCGGCCACCGGCCAAATCTGGGTGCTCGACCGCGCCGGCGTCGTTCGACCCGGCTGGCCGCAGCTGGCGCGGGGAGCCATCTACGCGACGCCCGCGCTCCACGACTTCAACGGCAGCGGTTTCTCGGACATCGTGGTCGGCGCCTACGACTCGACGCTCTACGCGTGGCATGGCGACGGCACGCCGCGCACGGGCTGGCCGATCGCGCTGCCCAACCGTATCCTCTCGGCAGCGGCGGTCGGCGACATCGATCGCGACGGCGCGGCCGACGTGGTCGTCGGCTGCTTCGACGAGAAGGTCCACGCCTTCGACGCGGACGGTACGCCCCTGGCCGGCTGGCCCGCGACGGTGGCCGGCGCCGTGCGGTCCTCGCCGGCCCTCGCCGACCTGGCGGGCAACGACGGTTGGCTCGAGGTGGCGGTCGCCTCCGACGGGCCGACGCTCACCGTGCTCGACAACAACGGCGCGTTCGTGACGGGCTGGCCGCAGGCGCTGACGGGGAGCGTGGTCGGAGGTGTCGTCGTCGGCGACGTCGAGAACGACGGCATGCTCGACATCGTGGTCGGCGCGCTCGACAAGTCGATCTCGATCTTTCGCGCGTCGGGGCAGCCGAAGATCGGCTGGCCGCGCTTCTACGACGGCGTCATCAGCGGCACGCCGTCGCTCGCCGACATCGACGACGACGCTCGCCTGGAGATCGTCTTCGGCACCGAGACCAAGCGCCTGCGCGCCGTCGACATGGGGCAGGGCTCGTGGAACGCGGCCCTCATGCCGTGGCCCACGCACCATCGCGACTACCTCCGCCGCGGTTCCGTGTCGCAGTCGCTCGTCGACGTCGCTCCGGGCCAGGTCTTGTTCGCCGGCGGCGGCTCCCGCTCGATCGCACTTCGCGCGGCGCCGAACCCGACGGCCGGCACCATGCGCCTCACCCTGCGCCGTGCAATCGTGTCGCCCGATGCGGGTGGGGACGGCGTGCGCATCTTTGACGTGGCCGGGCGCCTGGTGCGCGAGCTCGATCTCGCCGGTGGGGCGGCCACCGCGGCCGAGACCTCGATCGCCTGGGACGGCGCCGATGCGCACGGGCGCGCCATGCCGTCCGGGCTGTACTTCGCCCGGGCTCGCTGGGGCGGACGAGAGGCGTCGGTGCGGCTGGTGCGGACCCGCTGATCGGGGGTGTTCGGGGGGACTCCTGAATCTAGAACGGGGAGGCCGGATCCGTCCGGCCTCCCCGTCGTCGTTCGCGCGCCCCATCCGTGGGCCGCGCCATGCCCTTGTCCTGAGTCTCTAGCGGACGAGGTCCCGCTCGATGCCTGGCTCCTGATCCGTGATCGGCTGGCCGTACTCGGGGACGCCGTTGCCCGCGTAGGCCGCGCCCGAGGCGGAGCTGCGGTTGGCGCTCAGGTCGACGGCCTTCACGCGGTACCAGGTGCCCTGCTCGGAGGGCTCGACGATCGAGTACTCCGACGCCGAGATCGTCGCGGTGTTCACCTTGACGTAGGCGCTCTCGCGCGCCGGATCCGGGTCATAGCGGAAGACGTCGTAGCCGACGACGTCCGCCTCGGTGCTGGCTTCCCAATCGAGAAGGACACTTCCGCCGCGGATCTCGGTGCGGATGTTGACCGGCGCCGACGGCGGGGCCGTGTCGACGTTCTGGTTCAGGGACGAGAGCGTGTCCTCGGCGGCGCAGCCCGTGAGGGCAAACGTGGCGAGCGTGACGGCGACGGCGGCAACGGAGCGACGGAGAACCATGACGGGCGAACCTCCCTGTGGGGTGACGCGATCCTTCGCACGGATGTCGTGCAAGCGACGGCGATCCCCGCTTCGGGGGAATCACGAGCGCGTCTGGCGCAAGAGGCGTGCCATATGCGCCGGAGGCGGAGGTTGCGGCCTGAGGGCGGGCCTGCTCTCCGGGGCACACCGGCCTTCGAAGCAGCGGTGTGGCAGGCTGCAACCATCGCAGCGGAAAATCGGGGACCGTGCACGAGGGGGCAAAGGTCGGTCCGCGGTGGGCGGTTGCCGCCCGGCGGGATCGTGCGCCTCGCACGAATCCATGTCGCACGCCTCGCATGATGCAACGAAGTAGGCCGGTCGGTCGCCTTGACCCTGCGCCGGCCTGCGGTTACGGTCGAGCGATGCGACGGATCGCGATGCCCGGCATCAACTTGGCGATGATGGCGGCGCTCCTCGCCCCGCTCGAACCGTTCCCCGGATTGAGCTCCGGATTCGGCGAGTACCGCGACGGGGGCCGCTTTCATGCCGGGCTCGACTACTCGACGGGCGGGAAGACCGGTCTCCCGGTGCGCGCGGTAGCCGACGGCTGGGTCGAACGCGTGCGCACGTCCGGCGTCGGCTACGGACGATCGGTCTCCCTGCGCCTGGCCGACGGCCGCACCGCCGTCTACGCGCATCTCGATCGCTTCGCCCCGACGCTTGAGGCGTACGTCGCCGCGCGGCACGACTCGAGCGGCAGCTACGAGCAGGACCTGTGGCCGCGCGCCGGCTCGCTGCGTTTCCGCGCCGGAGAGACGATCGCGTGGAGCGGCCAGACCGGCGCGGGACCGCCGCACCTGCACTTCGAACTGCGCCGCGGCGACATGAACCTCCACCCCATGAAGCAGGGCATCGCGATCGCGGATCGCACTGCGCCGTCGATCGCGGCGGTGACATGTACTCCGGCGGAGCCGGGGGCACGCGTCGCCG
>JBKJNH010000067.1:0-14256 GCA_046596055.1 Candidatus Eiseniibacteriota bacterium | reverse complement strand
GCAGGAACAGCGGGTTGCCGAACAGCGGCCCGACGAACGGGATGCTCGACAACAGCGGCACGTCCCACTGCGGGAGACCGGCGACGCGCGACGAGTTGCTGCTCGAGCCGAACACCTCCTTGAGCACGAAGCGCGACATGCCGAGTGCGGCGAGGTTGAGGCCGAGGCTCGAGGTGATCTGGTCGGCGCGGCAGGTGACGGTGACGAACGCGTGCACGAGCGCGACCAGCAGGCCGGCCAGCGCGGCCGCCCCGAGGCCGGCCCAGGCCGAGCCCGTGAAGTGCGCGCCGAGCACGTAGCCCAGTGCGCCCATCAGCAGGATGCCCTCGAGCGCGATGTTGATCACGCCGCCGCGCTCGGACAGCGCGCCTCCGACGGCGGCCAGGCCGTAGGGCACCGAGATGCGCAGCGTCTGGGCGAGCGCCGAGAGCAGGAGGTCGGGGGTCATGCGGCCTTCCGGCGGCTCCGCCGCTCGATCGCGACGTGCAGCGTGATGGCGAACAGGATGACGATCGCCTGCAGGATCTCGACCAGCTCCTTGGGCACGTCGGTGTTGATCACGAGCCCGCCGTACGACAGCGCGGCGAAGAACAGCGCGGCGAGCACGATGCCCGCCGGGTGATTGCGGCCGAGCAACGCGACGGCGATCCCGAGGAAGCCCACGCCACCCGAGAAGCCCGACTCGAAGAACCCCTTGTAGCCCATCACGAAGTTGGTGCCCACGAGTCCGGCCAGTGCGCCCGACAGGCACAGCGCGAGAATGCGCGTGCGTGGCACCGGGATGCCCGCCGACTCGGCGGCCGCCGGCTGCAGTCCCACGGCGCGCAGCTCGTAACCGAACGTGGTGCGCCACAGGAGCCAGCCGACGAATACCGCAGCGAGGCCCGCGAGAACGACGCTGAGGTTGACCGGCGAGCCGCGGAAGAACGGCAGGATCGCCTCGAGGCGGGGGATGCGCGCGCCGGCGCCGATCTCGGTGGTGCGAACGGTGGCGTGGACGAACGCGGCATGACCGAGGTACTGGACGAGCGCCAGCGCGATGAAGTTCATCATGATCGTGTTGATCACCTCGTGCGCGCCGACCTTCGCCTTGAGGATCGCCGGGGGCAGCGCCCACAGCGCGCCGGCGACCATCGCGGTGACGAGGCACAGCGGCAGCAGGAGGATGGCCGGCAGCCCCGCGAACGCGGCGCCGACCATCGCCACGGCGAACGCGGCCACGACGCACTGTCCCTCGGCGCCGATGTTGAACAGCCCCGCGCGGAAGCCCAGCGCCACGGCCAGCCCGGTGAAGACGAGCGGCGTGGCGCGGAACAGCACCTGGCCGATTCCGTACGCGTTGCCGAGGACGCCGGCGGCCATCTTGCCGTAGACCGCGAGCGGGTTCTGCCCCACGACGGCGATGAACCCCGCGCCGACGACGAGCGCGCCGACGACGGCGAGGAGCGGCCCGATCAGCTCGCGCAGGGCTCTCACGCGCGCGGAACCGCGGCGGCGGAGCGGCCGGTCATGTACTCGCCGAGCCTGCGCTCGTCGGTCGCGGCGGCCGGCGTCTGGTGGACGATGCGGCCCTCGTACAGGACGACGATGCGGTCGGACAGCGCGAGCAGCTCGGACAGTTCGGAGGAGACGACGAGCACGGCCCGACCGGCGTCGCGCTGGCGCACGATCTCGCGGTGGATGAACTCGATCGCACCGAGGTCGACGCCGCGTGTCGGATGCGCCGCGATCAGGAGACGTGCGTCGCGCGTGAACTCGCGCGCCACGACCAGCTTCTGCTGGTTGCCGCCGGACAGGTTGCCGGCGCGCGCCGTGGGGTCGGGCGGGCGCACGTCGAACTCGGCGAGGCGCGCCTCGGCAAAGGCGCGCACGCCGGCGCGGTCGACGAGCGGTCCGCGGACGAACGCGGGCTCGTGGTGGCGACCGAACACCAGGTCGTCGGCGAGCGGAAAGTCGAGGACGAGGCCGCGCTTGAGCCGGTCGGCCGGCACGTGCGCCACGCCCAGCGCCGCGATGGCGCGGGGCGTCATGCCGTTCAGGCGCGTGCCCGAGAGCTTCGCTTCGCCGCCGACGATCCGGCGCAGCCCGAGGATCGCCTCGACCAGTTCGGCCTGGCCGTTGCCCTCGACGCCGGCGACCCCGACGATCTCGCCGGCGCGCACGGTGAGCGACAGTTCGCGCACCGCCGGCAGGGCGCGATCATCGTTCGCGGAGAGCGCCACAAGCTCGAGCACCGCGGCGGCGGGCGTGGCGGGCTTCTTCTCCAGCGTGAGCAGCACCGGGCGGCCGACCATGAGTTCGGCCAGTTCGGGGATGGACGTGGCCGTGGTCTCGCGCGTGCCGACGGTCTTCCCGCCGCGCATGACCGTGACGCGGTCGGACAGGTCGAGGACCTCGCGGAGCTTGTGGGTGATGAGGACGATCGTCGTGCCCGCGGCCTTCAGCTCGCGCAGCACGGCGAACAGCTCCTCGGTTTCCTGCGGCGTCAGGACGGCGGTGGGCTCGTCGAGGATCAACAGGTTCGCGCCGTGGTAGAGCGCCTTCAGGATCTCGACGCGCTGCTCCTGGCCGACCGACAGCGTCTCGACGCGCGCGGCCGGGTCGACGGCGAGACCGTAGCGGTCGGACAGCGCGCGGACCGCAGCCGCGGCGCGCGCCTGGTCGAGGAACGGCCCGGCGGTGGGCTCCTTGCCCAGCGTGATGTTCTCGGCGACGGTGAGCGGGGGGACCAGCATGAAGTGCTGGTGCACCATGCCGAGCCCGCGGGCCAGCGCGTCGGCGGGGGAGCGCAGGCGGACCGCCTCGCCGGCGATCCGGATCGTGCCGGCGTCAGGCTGGTAGAGCCCGTACAGGATCTTCATCAGGGTGGTCTTGCCCGCGCCGTTCTCGCCGACCAGCGCGTGGATCGAGCCCGCCTGGATCGATAGCGAAACGCCGTCGTTGGCGCGCAGCGCGCCGAACGTCTTGACGATGCCGTCGAGTTCGATGATGGGAGGCTTCAAGCGGACGCTCCGGGAGAAGCCGCGATCGCGCGAGGCGCTACGGGGAAGGGGGCGCCGGGCTCATTCGGTGGGCGCCACGATCGCGCCCGACTCGATCTCGCCGCGCAGGGCCTCGACTTTGGCGTGCACGTCGTCGGGGATGAGGGCCTTGTTGCGCTCGTCGTAGACGTAGTCGACGCCCTTTTCCTTCAGGCCGAACACGTGCGTCTGCCCGCCCGGAAACCTGCCGTCGATCTGGTCCTCGATCGTGTCGAAGACGGCGACGTCGACGCGCTTGATCATGCTCGTCACGACGCGACCGGGCATCGCCGAGTGCTGGTCGGAGTCGACGCCGATGGCGAACATGCCCTTCTCGTTCGCGGCCTCGAACACGCCGAGGCCGGTCGAGCCGGAGGCGTGGTAGATGATGTCCGCCCCGCCGCCATAGATCGCCAGCGCCAGCTCCTTCCCCTTCGTCGGATTCTTGAACGCGTTGCCGTCGACGCCGGCGTACTTCACGTCGACCGTCGCCGCGGGGTTCGCCTTCTTGACGCCCGCGACGTAGCCGGCCTCGAACTTCTTGATCAGCGGGATCTGCATGCCGCCGACGAAGCCGACCTCGTTCGTCTTCGTCAGCCAGCCCGACAGCGCGCCGACCAGGTAGCTGCCTTCCTCTTCCTTGAACTTGAGCGCGACCACGTTGGCGGGCAGCTCGCCCGACTCGGGGACGTTCATGTCGACGCAGGCGAAGTGCTTCGTCGGGAAGTCCTTCGCCACCGCGAGGATGTCGTCGGAGAATAGGAAGCCGATCCCGAAGATCAGGTCGTACTCGCCGGCCGCGAGCTGGCGCAGCGCGCTCTCGCGATCGCCGCCCTCGCCCGGCTCGATGTACTCGATGTTGTCCTGGCGGACGCCCAGATCCTTCATGGCGCGCTCGAGCCCGGCGTACGCCGCGTCGTTGAATGACTGGTCACCGCGGCCGCCGACGTCGAACACCAGCCCGACCTTGACGTTCGCGCCCTTGCCGGCGGTCGTGCCCGTGGATTCGGTCTTCGCACCACCGCCGCCGCAACCGGCGGCGAGGAGGACGACGAGGCACAACGCGGACAGGGCGTGGACGAACGGGCGAGTGCGCATCAGGCGGTCTCCGTGGCGGTGCGGCCCGGGGTCGAGGTTCCGGCGGTCGCGGCCGGCGTCTCGTCGGGCACGGTGTGACAGCGGCGGCAGCGCGCTTCGTACAGCCCGGCGCCTCCGACGACGACGCGTCCGTTCTCGGGGCGCGTGCGCTGCGTGCGGCTGCCGGGGGCGCCGCAGACGACGCAGATGGCCAGCGTCTTCGTGATGTACTCGGCGATGGCGAGCAGCTGGGGCATGGGTTCGAACGGCTGCGCGCGGTAGTCCTGGTCGAGGCCGGCGACGATCACGCGCTTGCCCGACTCGGCGAGGCGATCGACCACGGCCGGCAGGTCGGGCCCCAGGAACTGGCCCTCGTCGATGCCGACGACCTGCGCCTCCCTGGCGAGCGGCTCGATCTCGAGCGCGCTCGCGACGAGGCGCGACGGGATCCGCGCCTCGCTATGCGAGACGATGTGGTCGGCTCCGTAGCGGATGTCGATCGAGGGCTTGAAGATCTCCACCTTCTGCCGCGCGATCAACGCGCGACGCAGGCGACGGATCAGCTCCTCGCTCTTGCCGCTGTACATGGGGCCGACGATGACTTCGATCCAGCCGGTCGGGTGCGGGCGGGGTTCGTGCATGGCCCCGGGACTCTAAGGCACGGTCCCGTTGCGGTCAATTCGTCGTCGCGGCCGCCGTGGGCTGCTTGACGAGGGTCGACTGGCCGAACATCACCCACTTCTCCTCGCGCAGGGACTCGTCGGTGACGCGAATCGTGTTCCGGTCGACGAGGCGGTAGGTGGTGCGGCCCTGGACGACCCCGGCCGCGCCCCACCGCGTCGTCAGGCTGTCGCCTTCGGCGCGGGCGATCAGCTCGTAGTGCTTGCTCTGCGAGTCGAACCACGTCCCCAGGTAGCGGCCATCGGCGTCGACGTTCGAGCGGTAGGTGCCCTCGCCCTCGAAGTGCAGATTCTCCCCGCCGCTCGACGCCATCTCGTTCTTCCAGCTCAGCCGGATGAAGCGTCCATCGATCGCGGGGGCCCACGTCATCTCGATCTTCGACGGGTGTCCGCCGACCTTGCCCTCGCCGCGCCAGGTGCCGAACAGGTCGATGAAGATCGGAAACTTGCTGTTCGGGTTGCGCACGGCGCCCGCGGGGATCGCATTTCCGGCGGCGTCCGCGGACGGCGGAGCGATCGAACCCGCGAGGAGCGCGATGGACAGGCACGTTGCGGCGACGGCGAGACGAACGGGACGGTTCATGGGGGGAGGCTCCAAGGGTGGACACCGGCGGGGACCCCACGAGGATAGGGCACGGACGGGGCGATTTGGCGTCAATCCGACGTCAGGCCGCATCCGGGCCAGAACGACGGGTCAAGCGAGCGCGCTGGGACGGCACCCAGAAACACGGTCCCGTCGGCCTAGACCCCGCCTGCGGCCTAGGAAGGAGCGTCGGCGTCGCGCACGAGATCCCGGATCTTCGTCTTGATCAGGTCGATGGCGACGCGGTTGTGGCCGCCCTCGGGAACGATGATGTCGGCCCAGCGCTTGGAGGGTTCGACGAACTGCAGGTGCATGGGGCGCACGGTCGTGCGGTACTGGCGCAGGATCGACTCGATCGACCGCCCGCGCTCCTTGATGTCGCGATCGATGCGGCGCATCAGGCGGACGTCGGCGTCGGTGTCGATGAACACCTTGATGTCCATCATCTCGCGCAGCGCCTCGTCGACGAAGATGAGGATGCCCTCGAGCACGATCACCGCGTGGTCGCCGACGGGGTTCGTCTGCTTGAGCCGGGCATGCCGCGTGTAGTCGTAGATGGGCTGCTCGACCGGCGTGCCCTCGAGCAGCGCCTTCACGTGGGCGCACAGCAGTTCGCCGTCGAACGCGTCGGGATGATCGAAATTCCGGAGGTCCCGATCGGCGACCGGGATGTCGTCGAGGTCGCGGTAGTACGAGTCCTGGTCGAGGATCGCGACGCGCGAACTGCCCAGTTCGCGCACGATGGTGCGGGCGACCATGGTCTTGCCCGATCCGCTGCCCCCGGCGATGCCGATCAGAATGCGTTTGGACATGATGCGGGAAGGTTGCACGCCGACCCGCGCGCCGTCAATCGCCCCGCGTCGCGACGCTGTCCCGTGCCAGGGCCGCCGGGGCCGCGGCTCCGGCGGCGGCCGCGACCACGCTGCGCTCGAGGGCGATGCCGATCGCGTAGGGGTCGGCGTTGTTCTGTTCGACGCAGACCTCCCGCCAGGTCGCGGTCAGCGCGCGAGCGTTGTTGCGCCAGCGCAGAGTGCCTGGCTGCGCGCGCCCGAAGTCGAGCGCCTGCTTCTTCGCGATGCGTGCGATGGCGAACTGCCACTCGGACTCGAACAGGATGTCGAGTTCGGCGAGCAGGTCCCGTCGCGCCGGGAGGCGCCCGAAGGCCCGCGCCCAGTCGGCCTGGAGCTCGCGCTCCGAGAGCATCGTGACGAGCTCGACGGCGAGCGGCGCGTCCGGCGCCGTCCGCGGCACGGCCCACCACAGTCCATCGAGCGCGGCGAGCGCGTCCCCGCCGCGGGCGGGCAGGCTGCCCTCGAGATCGAGCGAGACGCCACGTTGCACGCGCGCCACCCCCAGGTCCGCCGGATCCTTGAGGAATCCCTCGAGACCCGGTGCGCCCGTGCCACGCAACCGGAACAGGTGCGGCATGTCGAGCCAGCCGAGGAACACCTGCCCCTTGGCCGTCGCCGACAGGAGGTCGTCCGGCGTCCAGCCCTCCTTCGTCATGGCCGGGTGGTACCAGCCCGCGCCGAAGCACACCGATTCCCAGGCAAGGGCGTCGCGCAACTCGATCGCGTCGAGGTCCATGAGGTCCGCGGCGGCGACCCCCTGGGCGAACGCGCGTGTCGCCAGGTCGACGGTCACCGCATCACCCGTCGCCGCGTGCGCGATACGCGGGCTCGTGCGGCCGTCGTACGGGCGCGCCGCCCAGATGGCGGCGAGCACCGCGATGTCGAACGAGTCCCAGTCGTCGGGCTCGGGCTCGAGCCGGTATTGCGGCGGCAGGCCGGATCCGCCGGCGGCGCGGATCGCCGCGTCGATGCGCGGGCGATTCGCTTTCCAATCGGCGACGGCCTCGGCGACGCGCGCGCGCGAGTAGAAGAGCAGCGGAGTCGAGATCGTCGCGGGCACGAAGCGCAGGGCGCCGCCGCGCGCCGCCGCGGGCGCGAGCGCCACGGGCGCCATGCCGGCGGCGAGCCGCTTCGCGCGATTCGGGCCGCCGACGTCGTCGATTGGAAGCACGACGTCCTCGTCCGTGAGCGCCGCGAGCGCCGCGCGGGGTGCCAGTGCGACCAGCACGCGAGGCTTGCGCTCGAGCGGCTCCGCGCGCAGCAGGCGCTCGAGTTCGTCCGCATCCTTGTAGGCGCGCGTGGACAGCCGGACGTGGCGCTTCTCGGCGAAGTCGGCGATGCGCGTGCGGAACCAGCTTTCCTCGGCCGCGTCGAACGGAACGAGGACCACGTAGTCGGGCCGGTAGAGGATCGCGGTCAGGGCGACTGCGAACCCGGCGAGGAGCAGGGCCATCGCGGCGAGCAGCAACCCGCGTCGCGAAGGGGGTGCGGGGGCGACGTCGGTGGGTGCCGGACCATCCTTCGACTCCGTCATGCGATCTCCTCGAACGGGTTCAACCCGAGCCGAGCCACGCCGTGATCATGGCGGCGAATCCGCGCGGGCCGGACTCCGCAGCGACGCGGACGCCGAGGACCGCGGCGAGCGCCCGATCGACCGTGCCGTCGAGCCCCGGGAGCGCGATCGCGACGTCGACCGCCTCGAGCAGGGGACGATCGTTGCCCGCGTCGCCGACGCCCACGGTGGTCGTCGGGCCGTCGGCGCGCAAGCCATACCACGCCGCGACGCGGCGCACACCGGTTCCCTTGTCGGCCCGTCCGTGCAGGTGGAGGAATCGACCGCCGCGCTCGACGAGCAGGCCGCGGGTCGCCGCGGCGGCGGCGAGACGGCGCTCGCCGTGGGCGTCCAGCTCGGGCTCGGCGACGAACGGCTCGTCCGCCATTCGCATGCGCGCTCGCGCGGCCTCGTCCGGAGCGAGTCCGGTGCGGCGTGCGATCTCCGCCGCCTGCCAGTCGCCGAAGCCGACCAGGTCCAGCCCTTCTGCCGCCGCGATCCCGGCGAGGGCGCGGCGCAGCGTCGCGTAATCGGCGCCGAGCACCTCGAATGTGGGGCGCCGACGCGGCCCGGTCGGGAGCACGACGACCCCTCCATTCTCGACCACGGCGGGACCGGTCAGGGCGAGCCGCTTCATCCAACCGCGCGTCTCCTCCCACGTCTTCGATGTCACCGGCACGACTGGAATGCCGCGCGCCGCGAGCGCCCGCAGCGTGGCACGGGCGGGGCCGGGATCGTAGGTGGTGGCGTCGAGCAACGTACCGTCGAGATCGCTGAAGACGATCGCCGGCGGCGCCGTCTCAGACATGCGGCCAGTCGCTGCGCGCCTCGGTCTGCGACGGGGGCGCGGCGGTCGTGTCCGGACCGGGAAGGTGCGACTCGAGCGTGCGTCGCGCCAGTTCCGCGCCGCCGAGTCCGAATGCGAGCGCGAAGGCGAGCACCAGTCCGCCGAACGCGACGGCGAACGCGGCGATGACGATGCCCTGCGCGATGGCGAGTTGCTCGAGCGCCATCGCCAGCGCGATCGCGACCACGAGGCATTGCACGACGAGGCTCGCCGGCCGCCCGAGGCGTGACCCCGCGTTGACCGCCGAGACGAGCACCGCCTGGGCCGCGAAGACCGAGACGGCCCAGCCGACGGCGAGCACCGCCGCCGCAACGAGGATGCGCGGGAGGTAGGCATACAGCTCGGCGAGCAGGCGTCCGCCCGAGGACGGATCGAGGGCGTCGAGCCCCACGACGAACAACGAGAGCGTGACGAACGCCCATACGGCGTCGGCCATCAGGTCGCTGGGGCGGCGGTGGAAGCGCAGGCCGCCGAACGATCCGGCGAGGCCGAGCCGCTCCCAGGCGGCGTCGAGCTTGAGCGCGCGGAACAGCGGCGCCACGGCGGCGCGCAACAGCCGAGCCAGCACGAAGCCCAGCCCGAGGATCGCCGCGAAGGCGAACAGGCGCGGCAGGTACGAGGCGATCACCTCGAGCGAGCGCAGCAGCGGATCGAAGAATCCCTGCGGGTTCATGACGTCTCCTCCCAACGGGCGGTGAGGTAGCCACGTTCGGCGAGGAACGTGGCGCACAGCGTCTCGATCGCATCCTCGACCTCGGACGAACCGGACTCGGCATGGCGTGCGACGAACGACGCGACCCGACCCAGGTAGAGCGGGACGAGCGCGGAGAGCAGCAGGTCAGCCGGCATGCGGCGCCGGTGGTGGGCGACGGCGAAGTCGTAGACGACGCGGCACCACGCGTCGTCGGAAAACACGGGTGGGGCATGCGCCGCGCCGGCCGCCAGCGCGCGGACCGCGCGGGCGGTCTCGGGCGCGAGCGCCGCATCGTGGATCCCCGCGAGATCGGCCACGCCCAGGCGGAAGCGCGCGGTCATGCCATCGAGGTGCACCGTCACGGGATCGAGTGCCACGGGCTGGACGTGGCCGTAGACGCGCAGCGAGCGTGGCAGCGGCATCTCGCGCCACAGCGGGGCGTACGTCTCCATCATGCGAAACGCGGTCCCCACGACCTGCACGAGCATGCCGGCCAGGTGCTGGCCCGGATCCTTCGGGTCGTGGATCTTCGCACCGAGGAACGCCTGCGCCGTCTTGAAGCCGCCGGCGATCGCGGTCGTCGTCATCCACACGTCGATGCCGAAGCGCGCGACGTCGGTCGTCCACACGTCCTGCGCCAGCCAGTGGCGGGCCAATCGTGTCGAGAACCCGAAGTCGCCGCCGATCGGCTGGCGCACCTGCGCCCCGTACAGCGCACGCGTGAGCGGGTAGACGATCGAGTTCGTGATCGTCCCGTCGAATTTGTGGCGCGCGTACAGCGGCGCGACAAAGTCGACGCCGTCGGTGACGACCGGCTCGAGCAGGCGCTCGAACCAGGCGGGGGTGATGCTGCGGAGATCGGCATCGACGACGGCGCAGCCGGTCGCGCCGAGTCGGGCCGCGACGTGAAAGATGGTGCGGAACGCCGAGCCCTTGCCGGACGGTCCGGCATAGCGGGTCGCCACGCGCATGACGTTCGCTCCATCCGCCGGAGCCGGTGCCGCGGAGAACGCGTCGCGGGTGCCGTCCTCGGAGTTGCCGTCCGCGTTGATCAGCACCGCACGTCGTCCGGGGAAGTGGCGCGCGAGGCCGGCGTGCGCGGCCGCCGCGACGTGGCCGATCGTGGCGGCGTTGCGGAACGACGGGATGCCGACCACCAGGTCGACTCCGCCGATCTCGAGCAGGCGCCGTTCGGTCTCCGCCTCCAGCGGCGGCGCGGGCCAGGCGCTCACGGCGCGATCACCGTCGCATCCAGCGAGCCGCGTTCCCCGCTGGCAAGCGCCGCTTCGGCCGCCGCCTGTTCGCTCTCGATCGCGTCGCGCCAGCGGTCGAGGAAATCCGGCAGCGCCGAGTCGACCCGGTTCCAGTTGGGAATGAGCGGCATGCCGTGCGGGTCCTCGAGAAACTGCTGGGCGGCCGATCCCAACGCGCGCGAGAAGGCGTCGACTGCGCGGCTCTCCTCGTGGCGGTCGAACGGCAGGTGGTTGATCGCGGCGTCGGCGTGATAGCGCGCGATGGCCTCTTCGGCGGCGCGCACGTACGTGATTGTCAGCGTGTGGAGCTGCGCCGTCGACAGCACGACTCCCTCGACGGCGAGATTGCGGAACAGGTTCTTCGCGATGTCGACCGCCATCTTGAACAGCCCGGCGTTCGCGTCGTGCGGATCGAGCACCTGGTGCTTGTGGTCGTAGCGATCGGAGATGTCGACCTGGCACACGCGGCGCTCGGCGAGGTTGCGGTAGACCTCGGAGAGCACGCCGACCTCGAGGCCCCAGTCGCCGGGGATCCGGTTGACGCGCGCGAGGTCGGTGGCCATCGCGAACTCCCCGGCGAGCGGGTAGCGGAACGAGTCGAGGAACGTGAGGAGGGGATGCGGACCGGTGACCCGCGCGATGCTGCGCAGCAACGGCGTGAAGAACAGCCGCGTGACGCGCCCGTTCAGCTTGTCCGAGACGCGCGAGTAGTAGCCCTTCGCGAACTCATAGCCGAGCGCCGGGTTGCCGACCGGGTAGCACAGGCGGACAAGCAGGTCGCGGTCGTAGGTGAGGATGTCGCAGTCGTGGAGCGCGATGACCTCGAAGCTCTGCAACGACAGGACGTAGCCGAATGCGAGCCAGCTCGCGCGCCCCTTGCCGGGCCCGCCGACGTGCAGGCCGTTCGCCTCCAGCTCCTGCAGGAGCGCCTGCACCTTCGGGCTCTCGATCCACAGGATCGTGGTCGGCATCTTGAGCTCGCGGAAGAAGTCGCAGGCGTAGAGGAACTGGCTGCGCGTCGCGCGGCCCAGGGAGACGACGACGCGGCTGATGTACTCGGCATCCTTGAGAACGGCCACGATGTCGGCGAGGGCAGGCCGCTCCAACTCGGAGATGAGGCACGGCAGAACGAGCGCGATGGGCCGCGACGCCCTCTCGTCGTAGAGCTGCTGTTCGAGGATCCGGGCGTCGATGGGCCGCAGGCGATGGAGCGTGGCGACCGATCCGTACTGGTGAAAGTCGGACAATGCGGCCTCCGTGGGGTTGGGTGGGCGGACGGAAGCAGGGAGGACTTCGCGCGCGCGCGGGCCGGGAGCGGGCGGGCAGGCTCGTCCGAGGCTAGCCCGATCCGTCGGGAGAGGGCAACCCGAACCGCCCCGCGAACCGCCCCGCGCCGCCCTTGCGGCCTGCGGCGACACGACTTAGACTGCCCGACAATCGTTCCGCCCCGCTCCGTCCGCCCGTCGAATCCCGGAGGCACCGTGCCTGCACCCGATCCCGCCGAAGTCCGCCGCCTGGTCGCGGCGGTCGTCGATCGCGTGCTCGGCCCGGCCGGCCCGGGCGGGGATGGCGCGACGGCCGCAAGTGCGAGGCCGGCGCGCGCTTCCATCGCAACGCCCCGCCCCGCTCGCATCGTCGACTGGACGGGCCCCGTCGCCGGCGATACCCGGCCGGTCCCGGTCGCCCCGCCCCCGGCTGCGGGTGCACCGCGTCCGGCCGCAGGAATGAAGCCGAAGACCGCTCCCGATCCCGCGCGGACGGTCGCCGTGGGCGGTGACCACGGCGGGTTCGCCCTCAAGCAGATGCTCGCGAAGTACGTGCGCGAGGAGCTGCGCTGGGCGGTGATCGACTGCGGCACGCACTCGACCGAGCCGGTCGACTACCCGGACATCGCGAAGGCCGTGGGCGAGGCGGTGGCGAGCGGTCGCGCTGCGCGCGGCATCGTCATCGACGGCGCCGGCATCGGCTCGACGATGGCCGCGAACCGCGTGCCCGGGGTGCGCTGCGCGCTGTGCCACGACGAGAAGACCGTGCTCAACAGCCGCGAGCACAACGACGCGAACGTCCTCGCCCTGGGTTCGGGCGTGGTCAACACGGGCCAGGCGCGGCGGCTCGTCGAGGTGTGGCTGAAGACGAAGTTCGCCGGCGGCCGTCACGCCCGCCGCGTCGAGAAGATCATGGAGCTCGAACGACTCCGCGCCCCCGCTCCCGAAAGGAACGCATGAGCATCCCCGCCGCCGTGTTCGCCCGCCTGCCCAAGACCGACCTCCACCTCCATCTCGACGGATCGTTGCGCCCGCGGACCGTCTGGGAGTTGGCGCAGGAACAGAAGGTGAAGCTGCCGGCGAAGTCGCCTGCGGACCTGGCGAAGAAGCTCGTCGCGGGCCCACGGGTGAAGAATCTCGGGGACTATCTCAAGACGTTCGATCTCACGCTGGCCGTCCTGCAGGTGCCCGAGGCGCTGGAGCGCGTCGCCTACGAGCTGGCCGAGGACTGCTTCGCCGAGAATGTGCGCCACATGGAGGTGCGCTACTCGCCGATCCTGCACCAGCAGAAGGGGCTCAAGCTGCCCCAGATCCTCGAGCCGGTGCTCGCCGGTCTCAAGCGTGCCGAGCGCGACTTCCGATTGTCGACCGGCGTCATCATCTGCGGCATGCGCAACATCAGCCCGCGCAAGTCGTTCGAGCTGGCCAGGCTCGCCGTCGCCTACCGCGATCGGGGCGTCGTCGCGTTCGATCTGGCGGGCGAGGAGAAGGACCATCCGGCGCGCGACCATCGCCGCGCCTTCCGCTTCGTCGCCGAGCACAACCTGGCCTCGACGGTGCACGCGGGCGAGGGCTTCGGCCCGCCGTCGATCGCGCAGGCGCTGCACGACTGCGGCGCCCACCGGATCGGCCACGGCACGCGCCTGCACGAGGACCCGGAGCTGCTGGGCTACGTCAACGACCACCGGATCCCGCTCGAGGTGTGCCTCACCTCGAACGTGCAGACGCGCACGGTGAAGTCGCTCCAGGATCACCCGTTCCGCCGCTACCTCGACCTCGGCCTCAGGGTCACTCTCAACACGGACAACCGCACCGTGTCGAACACGACCCTGACCCGCGAGTACGCGCTGGCCGCCCGGGCGTTCCGGCTGTCGCCGTACCAGGTGAAGAAGATCATCATCGCCGGCTTCAAGAGCGCGTTCCTGCCCTACGCCCAGAAGGCACGCCTGCTGCGCCAGGTCGTTCTCGAGATCGACACGGTCTTCATGGACGCGCTGCCGGACTCGTACGACCGGGCGGGATCCACGCTGTAGGGCGAGCGACTAACGGAGAACGACTCCTCGGGTGCGTCGTACCTGGTCGCCCTGCACGAGCTGGATCCAGTAGACGCCGGGAGGAACGCGGGAGGCGCCGAGGTCGATGCGATGGCGGCCCGGTCCGAGGGAGGAGACGTCCTTCGTGATCAAGGCGCGTCCGCGGACATCGTGCAGGGAGAGGCTTGCCTTGCTCTCGGTCGGAAGCGTGAACCCGAGAACGAGCGCATCCACCGCCGGATTGGGCTGAAACCCCGCCAGCTCGAGACTGAACCCGGAAGGGACCTCGACCCACGACTCCGCCGTGAAGTACTCCGATCCATTCTCGACTACGCCAAGTCGATAGGCATAGCGCCCCGCGGGCAGGTCGCGGTCCTCGAACTCCAGCACCGACTCTCCGG
>JBKJNH010000368.1:0-12290 GCA_046596055.1 Candidatus Eiseniibacteriota bacterium | reverse complement strand
GGCACGTGCGGTCCCGTGTAGGTCCACGACCGGATGAGGCTGCCCGGCGATTCCGCGCCCGGCCCGCCGCGCCAGCTGCGGAACTCCACCCGGTCCGGCCGCCAGCGGAAGGCGTGGCTCGTGATCTCGTCCGCCGCGAACGTCGCGTCGAAGCGCTCGATGTTCCCGGCCCAGTCGTAGGGCTGCGCCACGAACTGCGCGATGCCGCTGGCCGGGTTCCCCCACCGACTGAACTCGATGTCGATCTCGTTGAAGGCGTTCCACCAGAGGTAGCCACTGTCGTAGCACGGCCCGTACTGCCAGAGGAACAGCCCGAAGACCACGCGCGGGTCGAGCTGATCGAGCCGGCCCACCGTCGTGAAGACGTAGTCGCCGTAGCCGAGGGCTTCCTCGGTCACGACCTCGGTGCTGTACCACTGCCCGGACAGGTTCTGGAGCGTGAGGTGGAGCCGGTTCGAGGCGTCGACCCAGACGCACGATCCCGAGTCGCAGAACAGGTTCGGGCCAGGACCGTAGAGCCCCGGACCCTTCACGCGCCACGTGTGGCCCGCGAACTCGATCGTGTGGCCGCCCGGGAAGTCGTTCCATTGGAGCTGGTCAAGCGTCGGGGGGCCGGCCGGATCCATCGTGGCCGCGTCGAAGTCGACGGTCGGCTGCGGATCGCCGGGTCCCTGCAGCACACCCAGGAGGAGCCGCACCTTCGACGTCCCCGCAGGAGCCGGGCCGCTCGTGACCGCGAAGTCGGTCCACAGGTCCCGGCGGGTCATGGGGTCGGCGACCTCGTGCGACTCGTAGCTCAGGAGGACGCCCGCGCTCGAGCGCCACTCGATGTTGAGGAGCGCGCGAGACCCGCCGGCGAGGGGCTGGCTCGAGCGGGGTCGTACGCGAACCGAAGCCTTCCATGACTTGCCCGGCGATGTGTCGAGGGCCTGAAAGTACCCGGCGACGTCCCAGTTCCCGTTGTTCGGTCCGGAGACTCGCGCCGCGACCTGGCCGTGGAACGGCGCGTCGGGGCTCGACGTGGTGGGGCCGAACTGGCTCCAGCCGCCGAAGGTCGTGCCGGTTCCCATGACTTCGAAACTGGGATTGGCGAGCATGCACTGCGCGTGCGCGATGGGGGCGGAGCCCGGGAGGCCGACGAGGAGGGCGAAAATCAGCGCGCGCAGAGGAGGCCGCATCGAGACGTCTCCAGACTTGGGGATCGGGGGGCCCTCCGCGTGCCGGGGAAAACGGGGAGTCCCCGGTTTCCGCCGACATGCGAGGAGGTGGGTCGCCCCGGATCCGGAGCGACCCCGTGCAGGATCAACGATACCAGTTCTTCACCTTGCCCCAGCTCGCGATGGCCGCCGGCGTCGGCGTCTCGGGGCCGATCGTGATCGATCCGAACTGCGCGACGTCCGTCACCCACACGTTCACGCCCTTCAACTGGAAGCCGTACTGCACGTGGCGCGCGGGATCATTGATGGTCGCCAGCGACAGTGAGAACGAGCCGGAGGCCGGAAGCGGGATGATCTGCTGGTTCGACGAGGAGAAGTCCGGCGCGAAGTCGCGGATGAACGCGAACGCCTGGTGCGCCGACGTGAGCGAGCTCGCGAGCACGACGCCGCTGAAGTTGACGGTCACTCCCGCGAGGGATCCGTCGTCGACCTGCGCGTAGCCGTTCGCCTCCATGATCTTGTTGCCGGGGGCGCCGGGGCCGCCGCAGTTGGGCGGAGTGGCACTCCCCACGCACCGGTACCAGTACTCGTTCGGATCGCCGATCGTGTTCGGCCCCAGCGTCAGGTTGGAGCCCGAGTAGCTTGCCGTGAGATCGGCGAATCCCCAGCCCGACCCGAACTGGTAGGAGCCGTCCCCGTCGGGGACCGGCAGATTGAAGACGTTCATGTATCCGAGATTGATGGTCGCCGGATTGACGGTCACGTCGACGGCGTGCGCGGATCCCGCGAATGCCGTACCAGCGAAGACGAGAAGCGCGGTCGCAAGGCCTCGATGCATCGGACTAACCTCCACCAGGGGAATGAAACCCGAATCGCGAGAAGCCACGGGTGGCCCCGGGGGCGGAGTCGCCCCTGCCGTCTCGCGCCAGTGAGAGTAACCTATGTTCGGCAGGCGAACAAAGTGGTTTATCGCTCGATTCTACCCGGGGCCGCGAGCTGTTCGAGGCCCGCTGGGGCGCTGCCCTTCCCGACGACGTCCATGCCTGAGCCGGCCGGGATCAGTGTTCCTGGTCGCCCCGCCCGCCCCGCCCGTTCCGCTTGCTCTCCATGAACTTCCGCCCGAACTGCCTCTCCGCCTCGAGCTGGTTGTGCCCGCGACAGCGCAGGCGCAGGTTCTCGGCGGTCGACTCCCCTCCCCGCGCGACGGGCAGCACGTGATCGAACTCGAGTCCGCGTTCCGTGCTGCACTTGTGGCCCGTGGGGCTGGTGAACGTGCACCGGCCGCGGTCGCGGGCCCACACCTCGCGACGGATGGCGAGGGGAATCCCGCGGCCGTTCGTGCGGTTCGCGCGCTCCATCGGCTCTCGCGCCCGGACCGGATCCGCGCTGCCCCGGCGCCTCTCGAGAGTGGTGAGAAGCGCGTCGAGAGCGCGGTCGAGCACCTCGGCGACCTCGCCGACTCGGACCCGATGAGCCAGGAGCACCTGCGCCCGTTCGAGCTTGGCGTGCGTGCCTTCGCCAAGGGCGACCTTGAGCAGGAAGTACGGTTTGGCGGCCGGTGCGGGCTCAGACCGGGGATGGTCGAGCCCCTCCGAACGCACCTCAGGGCGCAGAGATGGACCACTTCGTGACCAATTCACCTCGCCTGAGATAGGTGAATTGGTCACGAAGTGGTCCATCTCCCCGCCGTACTCCGGTCCCGTCGACGGAGCGGAGGCCGCCGCAGCTTCGGGCCCCGCCCCCAGGGGCATCGCGGTCGCGAGCGGTAGCGGCACCAGTCTCGTCGGGAGTGCGGGCGCGATCCCCACGACCCGCACCTGCGCCGCCGGCAGCGTGGCGCCCTCGGCCGGGAACCGCCTCGCGAGCCAGGCCTGGAGCTCGGAGCGCGTGCGCTGGGCGGTCGCGGCGGCGATCAGCTCGTCGGCGTTCGACTCGCGCAGGTGCGGGGCGAGCATCGAGATGGCGGTCAGGTGCAGCCGGCCGGTCGCGATGGCGTCGAAGAGCACCGGAAGGCGTCGCGCGGCGCGGGCGGATTGGACTCGCCGGAAGGCGGCGCCCTCGGAGAGCCCGAGAAATCCAACGCAGTACGAGTACATCGACGAGTACGCGGCCGGTAGGTAAAGGCGGCGCAGGTCGACCTCCGCGATGTGGGCGAGGAGGACGGCGGTGGCGGCGCGCTCGCCGCCAATCAGTGCGCGAAGTTGCCGCATCAGCGTGTCGTCGTCGAGATGCGAGAGAGAGTAGACGCTCATGTTCGAACTCGCTGCGGGGGCGAGATCGGCGGGGGCAACTGTCGCGGGGACAGGTTCCGCGGGGCAATGGAAGTCTACTCCGGGTAAGCTGGGCCCGCCATGCACGAACTGAGGGCCGAGAGCGACATCGCGGCTTCCCCCGCAGAGCTGGGCCAGCGCGCACGTGCCAGGAGCCCGGCATCTCGATCCTGCGGGATATCAGGCGGGCGAGCTGCCCGCGGACAAGGCCGCGCTGCTGGTGTTCTCCTGCTCGAACCCGCGGTGCCGGAAGGCGCCCAACGCCGCCACGTTCGCGGGATGTCGGCGGGGATCACGGGGTGAGTCGGGGAAAATCTGCCGACGGAGTCGGAGGTACGATGAAGATCACCGTGGAAACGAAGGTCGAAGCGACGATCGACAGGGTCTGGCGTGCGTGGACGACACCCGCCGACATCGTGCAATGGAACGCCGCGTCGGACGACTGGCACACGACGGCTGCGACGGTGGACCTGCGGCCCGGCGGCGCGTTCTCGTCGCGCATGGAGGCCAGGGATGGGAGCGCCGGCTTCGACTTTGCCGGAACGTATACGAAAATCATTCCGCACGAACGGATCGAGAGCGAGTTCGGCGGCCGGGCGATGGTCGTCGAGTTCGTTCCGGACCCCGGGAGCGTGACCGTGCGCGAGACATTTGACGTGGAGGCTTCGAAGGAGCCGCCCGCGAGCTGAAACTGACCGTGTGCGCCGGGGACACTCGTCGGCGTGGGGCTGGATCACTTCCCGATACAGAACCGCGCAAAAATCCGCTCCAGCAAGTCCGGTGCGGCGGCTTCGCCCGTGACTTCGCCGAGCGCGTCGAGGGCCAGGCGGACTTCGCCGGCGACGATCTCACCGGGATGTCGCGCCACGACTGCGGCGCGGGCCGCTGCGATCGCGGACTCCGCACGAGAGAGCGCATCGATATGCCGGCGGTTGGTGACCAGCGCTTCGGCGGCGTCGCCGTCCGCGCCGGTCGACGAGCCGCCGAGCCGGTGGACGATCTCCTCACGCAGCTCCGGTAGCCCGGCGCCAGTGACGGCCGAGACAGCGACGCGATGGTCAAACACCCCGGGGCCGTCGGACCTCAGGTCCAACTTGGTCCACACCTGAACCGTCCTGCCCTGCGGCATCATCTCCCGCAGCGCTTCCAGCTCGCGCGAATCACTTTCCGTCCGATCGATGACGAACAGCACGAGATCGGCATCCGCCAGCTCACGCCGCGTGCGCTCCACGCCGAACGCCTCGACCCCGTCGGCATCGCGCACGCCGGCGGTGTCGACCAGCCGCACCGGAATGCCGCCGAGATCGATGCGCTCGGCCACCGCGTCGCGCGTCGTGCCGGGTGTTTCCGAGACGATCGCGCGGTCTTCGCCGAGCAGAGCGTTGAACAGCGATGACTTTCCGGCGTTCGGTAGTCCGACGAGCACGACCCGGACGCCCTCGCGGGCGCGGCGGCCCAGGTCGGATCCGGCGAGCAGGGCCGCGAGGCGGGTGCCGCACTCGGCCAATGCGTCCGCCACTGCCGGAGGCACCGCACCTCCGGCGACGTCCTCTGAAAAATCAACCCGCGCCTCGACTTCGGCGAGGGCATTGCGCAGCGTTTCGGTCGTGGCGCGGAGGCCGCGCGAGAGTGCACCCTCGATCTGACGGACCGCCAATCGCTGCGCGAGAGCGGTCTCGGCATGAATGACGTCGGCGACGGCCTCGGCCTGGGCGAGATCGATGCGACCGCCGAGGAAGGCCCGCTCGGTGAACTCGCCCGGGCGTGCAGCGCGCGCGCCCGCCGCAAGAAGCGCGCCCAGCAACCGCGGCGCCGAGTGCGAACCTCCGTGGCAAGTGATCTCGACCATGTCCTCGCCGGAGTACGAGGCCGGTGCGCGCAGGACGACGGCGGTCACCTCGTCGATGGGATGGTTGTCGAGGGAGTACGTCCAGCCATGGCGCAGCATTCGCGCCGGTCCCTCGGAGAGCAATCGTCGCCCGCGAAACACGCGATCCGCGATCGCCACTGCATTCGCACCCGAGAGCCGCACGACCGCAAGCGCGGATGCGCCTGGTGCGGTGGCGATGGCGGCGATGGTGTCGGCGTGGGACATGAGGCACTCTCCTGCGAGCAAAAACAAGACCCCGGCTCGATGGCGAGCCGGGGTCGGGGAACCGAACAGGCCCGGCGCGCCAGCGCGCCGTTGCTTACTCCGCGTCGCTCAAAGCCCGAATCGACATCCGCTTCGTCGCGCCCTCACCAAACGACTCCGTCGCAACGCGCGGATCGTCGGCGAGCATGCGATGCACGAGGCGGCGCTCTTCGGCCGCGAGCGGCCCGGTCACCATTTCTTCGCCGGTGCTGACGGCCTGATCGGCCAGATCGCGAGCCTGCGCCAGCAACGCATCACGGCGGTTCTGCCAGTAGCCGTTGACGTCGACCATCACGTTGGCCGAGGCGCCGCGCTTGGGGTTGACCAGCCGCGACAGCACGGTCTGCAGCGCCATGCGCGTCTCGCCGCGACGTCCGGACAACAGCTCCTCGTCCTCCGGCGCGTCGAACGCGATCAACACTTCGTCGCCGGTCCCCGTCACGTTCACGACGGCGTCCGCGAAGCCCATCTGGCGAATGAGTGACACAGCCGTCTCGCGCGTCTGCGCCAGGAAGGCTTCGTCGACGACGAAGCGACCTTCGTCCGACATCGGCGCCGACTTGCGCGCCGGCCGAGCCAGCCGCTCCGCGCGACCCTCTTCGGGATCGATCCAGGCCGCGCGCTCGCGACCGCCGCGACCGCCGCGATCTCCGCCGGCGCCCCCGCCGGAGCGAGGGCCACGATCGCCGCGACCACCGCGCTCGCGATCGCGACCACCGCCGCCACGCGGGCCACGCTCCTCGCCGCTGCCGCCGGTGTCGCCGTCGAACGCGGGGCGCTCGGCCTGCATGCCGTAGACCTTCTTCTCCGGCTCGGGCTCGGCGGGTGGGGCGAACTCGGGCTTCCACGTGGCGCGCACGCGGTACGGACGGGGCACGGCGCCCATCAGGCCGGCCGAGCCCTCTTCGACCTTGCGTAGCACGACCTGCTCCGGCGCGGCGCCGAGGCGGGTGAGCGCGTCTTTCACGGCATCATCGAGTGTTGCTCCGGATCCGACGGCGGTTTGCACGGCGTTCTCGCGCCTCCCCTGCGTGGGCCCCTCGGGGCTTAGGCCGCTCGCACGAGCGGCTTCGTGTCGCCCTGGGCGATGTGCCATGCCTGCAGGGCGGTCAACAAGTTGATCACGGTCCAATAGAGTACCAGCCCGGAGGGCAGGTTGTAGAACAGGAACAGGAAGACCACGTTCACCAGCTGCATGGTCTTCTGCTGCTGCTTGTCGCCCGCCGGGGTCATGTGCATCTGCAGGAACATCGAGCCCAGCATGAGCAACGGCAGCACGCGGATCGGCAGCGGTCCGGCCTGGAACAGCAGGTCGGGCGACGACAGGTCGGTGATCCAGCCGACGAACCCGGCCTGGCGCAGGTCGATGGCGTAGCCCAGCACGTGATAGAGCGCGAGGAAGAACGGCATCTGCAGCAGCATGGGCAGGCATCCGCCGAGCGGATTGACCTTGTTCTCCTTGTACAGCTCCATGATCGCGGTGTTGAGCTGCTGCGCCTTCTCCGCACCCTTGTACTTGTTGCGCAGGCGCTCGACCTCGGGCTGGATCTTCTGCATGGAGCGCATGGATTTCATGCCGGAGGCCTGCAGCGGGTGGGTGACCAGCTTGGCCAGCGTCGCGACCAGGATGATTGCCACGCCCCAGTTGTGGATCACGCCATGGAACCACTTCATCAGCGTGACGAGCAGCGCCGAGAAGGGCTTGAACCAGTTGAAGCCCATCGCGTGCGGCGGCTCGAGGTCCATGCCGATGTTGGCGACGCGCCAGTAGTCGAGCGGGCCGGCGTACAGCGTGAACTCGTGGGCGCGGCCCAGCGCCGGCAGCGGCAGCGCGATCGTGCCCTCGACCTGGTCGTGCACGTCCGGAAGCGTGCCGGGGGCGAGCCCGGCGGTGCTCGACAGACCTTCGACGTTGTTCGCCACCAGGCCCAGCAGGAAGTACTTCGCATGCACGGCGATCCAGCGCACGCCGCCCTCGTGCGTCTTGTCGGCGTTCTTCATGCCGCCGGCGAGCTCGCGCTTGTTGTCCTTCCCGACCTTCGCGGTGACACCGAGGTTGTTACGGTCCTCGTCGCGATTCTCCTCGTTGAGGAGCGGCCACGAGCGCAGCGTGATCGCGTAGCGGCGGAAGTCGTCGCTGATCGGCAGGCCCTGCATCGCGACGGTGATGTGCATCTTGTAATCTTCCGGCGATAGCCGGAACGTCTCGACAATTGTCATGCCGCTCGTGTCGCGCGCCGTGAACTTCAGGGACGCTACGCGTCCCGATACATCCAGGCTCTCGCTAAAGGCGAACGGCACCTCCGCGAGCGAGCGCGGCGACTGCGGATCCCCGAGGTCGAGTGCGAAGGCGGGGTCGGCGGCGAGCGCGACGCGGTTCGTGTCGACCGCGGCGAACTCCTTCAGCTTGACCGACAGCAGCCGCGCACCGCGCGTGCGGAAGCGCGCCGTGTACAGCGCATGATCGACGGTGAGGATGGAGTCCGGCGCGCTGGCCCAACCCGAGGTCGCGGCGCCGGCGGCGAGGCCGGTGGCGACCGATCCCGGCGCGGTCGCGCCGGAAGGAGTGGCATCGAGCGTGGCGGATCCGGGCCCGGTAGGACCCGCATCCGGCTTTCCGAGTTCCGACTGGCCTGCAGGCATGCTCGATTGCGGCGGCGGCTCGGGCTTGATCCAGCCCATCTCCACGGCGAGCCACTGCGAACCGAACAGGACGAGGAACGACAACGCGACCGCGAGAATCGTGCGGCGATCGAGCACGGATCAAGCCTCCTTGCGAACCGGGCGGGCGGGCGCGTCGTGGCGCGGGCGCGACTCGGGCACGGGATCGAAGCCCTCGCCCCCCCAGGGGTGGCAGCGGGCGAGACGGCGAACGACGAGCCCGACGCCACGCAGCGAACCGTGGACGACGAGCGCCTCCTCGGCATAGGCCGAGCACGAGGGGGTATAGCGGCACGCCGGGGGTAGAAGCGGCGAGACAAAGCGGCGATAGCACCGCACCAGGGCCAAAAACATCAGGCTCACGTCTCGAAGGCTCCCATCGCGGCGAACAGCGCCTCGACGTCGGCGGCCAGGTCCGTGAACTCGGCGAGGGCCGCGGATGCCAGGGCGATGATCACCAGTTGCCGGCCGTCGGGATGGACGCGCGGCCACAGGGCGCGGCCCACCTCGCGCAACCGGCGCTTGGTGCGATTGCGCACCACGGCGCCGCCCACCTTCCGGCTGGCGACGATGCCGAGGCGCGACGGCTCCCCGGGCACGACGTGCGCGTAGAGTACGACCAGCTTGCCGCGCGTCGAACGTCCGTCACGGTAGGCGCGCTGGTACTGCCACGTGCGCGATAGCCGGTTGGTCCGGCTGAAGCGCGCCGGGCGCGACGAATCGATCGGCCCGCCCGGCGTGCCGGAAACATCGGCGGGGCGCTCCGTCATTCGTTCGGCCGGACTGGTGAGGGGCTCGACGCGTCGTGACTACGAAGAACTGACGGTCAGACGCTTGCGCCCCTGCGCGCGGCGACGGGCGAGGACCTTGCGGCCATTCGCCGTCTTCATGCGGGCGCGGAAACCGTGCACCTTCCTGCGGCGACGGTTATGGGGTTGGAACGTGCGCTTCAAGACGACCTCCAGGCCCGTGCGGGCGGTTCAAGTCAAGACCCGGAAGGTACGGTGAATCTTGCGGTTAGTCAAGCGCCGGGCCAGAATGCGCGCCATGGCGGGGACGAAGGGTCGGGGCGCTGCGCCCCCTCATATAAAGGCGGCCGCGGCAAATGCCAAGCGCACTGGTGTGCTTTCTGGGGCCCTGGAGCGCTCCTGGATCTGGGCCCTCGGGGCCCTGTTTGCCACCGCCCTCGTTTGGCGCCTCGGTTATCTCCGCCGCCTCCGGAGCAGCATCCTGGGCGGCAGTCTCGTCTCGGACGCCGAGACCTATTGGACCTGGGCGACCTGGCTGGTGGAGAACTCGTGGTGGGGCAAGCACCCGTTCTTCATGGGGCCGCTCTATCCCTACACGGTCGCGGGGGTCCGGGCGCTGGTGGTGGGCGGCGATGGCGGATCTGGCGCCATCTCGACCGTCCTGGCCCTCCAGGCGACCTGGGGGGCAGCGGCGGTCGTGCTTCTGGCCGACGCAGCTCGCCGCGTCAGCGGCTCGAGGGCCATCGGACTGGGCGTCGGGCTGTGGGCAGCGCTCTATGAAATGGCGGTGTTCTTCGACGGGCTCGTCCTCATGGAGTCGCAGGTGTTCGCGCTCGAAGCCCTGCTCCTCTGGTCGCTGGCCGCGCTCGGGCAGCGACGGCCCGGCGTGCGGGCGCTGCTCGGGCTGGGGCTGCTCGTCGGGCTGATCTGCGCCGGACGCGCCAGTTCTCTGGTGCTGCTGCCGGTCCTCGCGGTCGTCCTTTGGCCCGGGTGGCGCGGCACGGCCACGCTGGCGGCCGGATTCGCGCTGATTGCCGCCCCCATCGCCGCGCGCAACTACGCGATCGGCGGCGAGTGGATCCCGTTCACCTACAACGGCGGGCTCAATCTCGCCGTCGGCAATGGGCCCGAGGCGAACGGGACGTTCATCAACGTGGCCGACGCGCAGGTCGTGAGCGGTCAGGACGAGCCCGAGGGCGTCTCCATCGACGGTCGCGAATACCTCCGCCTCACCACCGGCAAGGACCTGTCCCCGGCGCAGAGCTCGACCGAGTGGGCCGCACGCGCGCGCGGATGGATCGCCGACAACCCGGCCCGCGCGCTCCAGCTGACGGGGCGGCGCCTCGTCCTCCTGTGGAACCGCATCGAGACCCCGCAGGTCGAGACCATCGCCGAGTTCCGTCGGGTCGCGGGACCGATCGGGCTGCCGTGGGTGGGCACGTTCGCCTGGCTCGGTCCCTTCGCGCTGCTGGGTCTTGGAATCGTGCTGGCGCGGTGGCGCGCGGCGGGGCCCGGCGCCCGATTTACAGCCCTGTACGCGCTCGCGATGACGGTCGCAATCCTCCCGTTCTTCGTCACCGACCGCTATCGCCACCACCTCGTGCCCGCGGCGTTCGTGCTGGCGGCGGTGGCGGTGGCTGCGCTGGTCGTGGCCTGGCGCGCGAAGCGCAATCTTCTGCCCTGGGTCGCCGGCCTCGCAATCGCCTTCGGCGTCGTCCACTTACCCGCACCCGGGATCAGCGCCGCGAAGCTCGAGTGGGGCATCGCCGCGGACCTCGGTGCGCGCTACCTCGCACGCGGGCGCACGGCCGAAGCACTGGCCGAGTTCGAACGCGCGCTCGCGATCGAGAACAGCGGCGCGATCACGCGCGGCCAGGGCCTATCGCGGGCGCTCGAACGCGCCGCGCTCCATCACAACTACGCGATCGCACTCGAGCGCGCGGGGCGTCACGACGAGGCCGGTCGCCAGTACGAGCTAGCGCTCAAGGAGGCGCCGGACAACGCGCAGGTGCGGCAGGGCCTCGCCGGCCTGCGCACGCGCCAGGGGCGCACGGCAGAAGCCGAGGAGCAGTACCGTGCCATGGGCGGGCAGGTGCAGGGGGCCTCCGCTGGCGCGCTGGGACGTGGCCAGATCGCCGCGCAGGCCGGCCGCGTCGACGAGGCGCGCGCGCTGTTCGCCGGGGCCACGCGCAGCGATCCGACGTCCGGCGACGCGTGGGGCGCCCGCGTGCGGCTCGAGGCGCAGGCCGGCCGCGTCGACGCCGCCGATTCGCTGCTGCAAGCGGGCGAGGCCGCCGGCTGGCGCGACGACGGCGCACGCATTCACCGGGCTCTCGTGCTGGCGCTGCGCGGGGATCGCGCGGGTGCAGAGGCCGCGCGTGCAGCGGTGGACCGTTCAATGTTCGCGGCTCGCCCCGCGTGGGCCGACGTCGACCGCGTGGTCGAGCGATTGCTGGCGCGGCGCCAGGCGCGGCGCTAGAGCCTAGCGCCCCGCCGCGAAATCGGCGAACATGCCGCCCATGCCGACACCTGCCGATGCACAGCGCGACATCGCTCGCGGCCTTTCGGCCGCCGACTACGAGGGTACGATCAAGGCGTACTACCCCTTCTGGGACGCGCAGTACCGTCCGTACCTGCTCGACGCGGTGCGCATGCTGCCGCACACGCAGTTCGAGTACAAGCCGCGGCCCGAGATGCTGACCGCCCGGCAGCACATCCTGCACATCGCCGAGGCCGAGCTGTGGTGGGTGCACACCATCCTCGACGGTGAAGCCGTGCTGCCCGACGATGTCGCAGCGCACGAGGATCCCGCGCAGGGGTGGGTCACGATCTACGACGCGCCCGATCACAATGCGCTCCTGTTCCGGCTCGAGGAGGCGCATCGCCACACGCAGCGCTGGTTCGGGCTGCCCGCGAGCGAGCTGGCGAAGACGCGCACCCGCAAGACGCCGCAGGGGATCGAGCGCACGATGACCGTGCACTGGATCCTCGATCACGTGCAGGAGCACGAGATCCACCACCGCGCGCAGCTCAACCTTTACCTGCGGATGATGGGAATCACGCCGCCGTCGATCTGATCGCCCGCCGCTCCCGTCAACCCGCACACGAGACTTTGCCCCGGTCCGGGAGCTACTCGACCAGCTCCTCGGGCTTCACGTCGACGTTCTCGGGGTGCACGGCCGCGGTGATCGTGACGAAGCCCGGCTGGCCGCGACTGATCCCCTGGTTCGCCAGATCGATGCGGCGGCCGTCGAGCGTGGGCATGCCCGACGCCTCGCGTAGCACCCGGACCACCGGCGCGGTCACGTCCTCGGCGTTC
>JBKJNH010000367.1:0-21023 GCA_046596055.1 Candidatus Eiseniibacteriota bacterium | reverse complement strand
CACCAGGTGCATCACCTGCGAGTAGCGCTCGACCCCCATCAGCTCGGTCGTCTGCACCGTGCCGTAGCGCGCGACGCGGCCCACGTCGTTGCGACCCAGGTCGACCAGCATGACGTGCTCGGCCCGCTCCTTCTCGTCGTGGCGGAGCTCGGTCTCGAGTGCTCGATCCTCGTCGGGCGTGGCGCCACGCGGGCGCGTTCCGGCGATGGGGCGCACCTCGATGCGGGTCCCGGTGCGGCGCACCAGCACCTCGGGCGAACTGCCGACGACGGCGTGCGCGCCGAGGCGCAGGAAGTACATGTAGGGCGACGGGTTGACCACGCGAAGCGCGCGGTACGCGTCGAACGCGGAGGACTCGACGGGTGCCGAGAGCCGGTGGGCGAGCACGACCTGGAAGATGTCGCCGGCCCGGATGTACTCCTTCGCCTTCTCGACCGCGGCCGTGAATGCCGAGGGCTCCATCGTGCCGACCAGGCCGGAGACGCCGCCGTTGGACTTGCCCTTGGGCGCGGCGACCGGGGGTCGGGCAACCGGCCGCGTCGTCGGCGCGACGAGACGCGCGATCTCGGCGTCGATCTTCGCCAACGCGGCGTCGTATGCCTTCTGCGGATCGTCCCCGGGGCGCGCATGGGCGACCACCTTCATGGTGTGCTCATGCGCATCGAAGATGACGAGGACGTCGGTGAAGTGGAACACGGCGTCGGGCACGTCGAGGTCGTCGGGCAGCGTGGCGGGAAGGGTCTCGAGGTGGCGCACGACATCGTACGAGAAGAAGCCGACGGCCCCGCCGGCGAAGCGCGGCAGGCCGGGCACGTCGACGGCCCGGCGCTCGGCGAGCAGGCGATCGAGGGTCGCGAACGGGTCGGGCCCGTCGAGGGTCTCGACCTTGCCGTCGACCTCGAGCGTGCATGCGCCGTGGTGGGCGCGGAAGACGGCTGCGGGCCGGGAGCCGAGGAACGAGTAACGCCCCCAGGTCTCGCCCCCCTCGACCGATTCGAGCAGGAACGAGGAGCGCCCGTCGTCGATCTTGGCGAAGGCCGAGACCGGCGTGTCGAAGTCGGCGAAGATCGTCCGGTAGATGGGCACGGAGAGGCCCGTGCGGCCGAGGCGCTCGAACTCTTCCCGCGTCGGGTGGACCATGGACCCTCGTCGTGGACGTCAGGCGCGCGGAAGGCGGAGCAGTTCGCGAGCCTGGCGGCGAGTCGTCTCGGTGGCGGCGTCGCCGGCCAGCATCCGCGCCAGCTCGCCGATCCGCTCCTCGCCCTCGACGCGCTCGACGACGGCCCGCGTACGCCCATCCTGCTCGAGCTTCGTGATGCGGAACTGCCGATCGGCCTGGCAGGCGATGACCGGGAGGTGCGTGACGCACAGGACCTGGCGGACGCGGCCGAGCCGGGCAAGCCGCTCGCCGACGGCGCGGGCGACCGCGCCACCGATGCCGGAGTCTACTTCATCGAACAACAGAGCGGCAACGCCGTCCTCGGCCGCCGCCAGCGTGCGCAGGGCCAGCATGACGCGCGACAGCTCTCCCCCCGAGGCGATGCGGGCCAGCGGGCGCGGCTCCTCCCCTGCGTTCGGCGCAAATGCGAACTCGACCCGCTCGGCGCCGTGCACGCCGGGCTCGGGGAGCGGGGTGAGCCGCACCGAAAGTGCCGCGCGGGCCAGGCCGACTGCGGTCAGCTCGGGCGAGATCGCGGCCTCGAGTTGCGGGGCGGCCTTGCTGCGGCGCGTCGTGAGCGTGCGGGCAGCCTTCGCCAGCGCAGCCCGGGCGGTCGCTTCGTTCCCCGCGAGGCGGGCGCGCTCGGCGTCCTTGTCCTCGAGGCGCGCCAGGCGCTCGGCCAGGTCGTCGCGCCAGGCGATCAGGCCCGCCTCGTCGCGGCGGTACTTGCGGGCCAGGCGCTCGAGCAGGGCGTGTCGTTCCTCGGCGGCCTCGGCCTCGGCGGGCGCCAGGTCGTCGCCGAGCGCGGACTCCTCGAGCGCGCGGGCGACCTCGGCCAGGGCGGTCGTCGCGGCCGCGCACTCGTCGGCGAGGGCGCCGAGCGCGGGATCGAACGCGGCGGCCTCGCGCAACAGGCGCTCGGCCGAGGCGGCGGCATGGAGCGCGCCGCCGTCGTTCGTCCCGGCGCCTGCGTCGCTCGCGTCGGCGGCGGTCGAACCATCGAGCGCGGCGCGGGCGCGGGTGAGCAGCGCGACCAGCCGCCCCGAGTGGCGCAGGCGGGCCAGCCGCGCGGCCAGTTGATCGGTCTCGCCCGGGACGAGCGCGGCGCGCGCCAGTTCCTCGTGCGCGTAGCGCCACGCGTCGGCGTTCTCCTGCGCGGCGCGCTCCTCGTCCTCGAACGCGCTTCGCGCATCGGCTGCGGCGCGCCACGCGGCGTGGGCGCTCGCGACGGCGGCGCGCGCGCGCGCGGACTCGGCGCCGCCCATGCGGTCGAGCACGTCGCGCTGGGCGTCGGCGCCCAAGAGCGCCTGGTGCTCGTGCTGGCCGTGAACCTCGATCAGGTGGGCGCCGAGCGTGCGCAGCGCGGCGAGCGTGACCGGCGTCTGGTTCACCCAGGCGCGGCCGCGCCCCTCGCGCACGATCTCGCGGCGCACGAGCACCTCGCCGTCGTCAATCGGCGCGCCCCACTCGTGCAGCAGCGCCTCGACCGCCGTGCGCACCGCGCCGGGATCGAGCAGGAAGCGGCCCTCGACGCGGGCGAAGGCCTCGCCGGTGCGGATCGCATCCTGGTCCGCACGCTCGCCGACGAGGAGGCCGATCGCGCCGACGAGCAGCGACTTCCCGGCGCCGGTCTCACCGGTCCACGCGACGAAGCCCGGCCCGGGCTCGAGGCGGGCCCGGTCGACGACGGCGAGCGAGGTGACGTGGAGTTCGGTGAGCACGGCGTCAGCGCTTGCGCGCCCAGCCCAGCTTGTGCGGCAGGATCGTCGGCAGGGACACCCCGGGGCGGCGCAGGAAGCGCACCGCGTCGGGGACGAGCTCGATGCGCACGGTGTCCCCCGTGGCGGCGGGCGGGCCGCCCAGGCCGTCGAGCGACAGGATCGCGCCGGCGCCGTCGCGCGAGCGGATGGTGACGCGCAGCTCGGCGTCGGGCGGCAGGCAGAGGGCGCGCATCCCGAGCGTGTGCGGGCAGATCGGCGTGACCACGATCGCCTCGAGGCCCGGCGCGATCACCGGCCCCCCCGCCGACAGCGAGTACGCGGTCGAGCCACTGGGGCTTGCCGCGACGATGCCGTCGGCGACGACGTGGCCGAGGAAGGAGTCGCGCGTGGCGATGTCCATGCGCAGCGCGCGGAAGGTGGTCGGTTGCTTGATCACGACGTCGTTGAGCGCGACACCGAGCACGCGCGCCCGGCCGCCGCGCGCGGGTTCGAGCCGCGCGCGCAGCAGGCTCCGCGACTCCACGAGGAGCTTTCCCGCCAGCGCGTCGCGCAACGCCGCGGAGAGGTCGCGGCCCTCGTACGAGGCGAGGAAGCCCATGCCGCCCAGGTTCACCGGCAGCACGGGAATGCGCGTGCCTGCGGCGATGCGGGCGCCGGCGAGGATCGTGCCGTCGCCGCCCAGGGTGACGATCAGGTCGCAGCGCCGTGCGGCGGCGACCGAGGCGGGATCGGGTGTCCAACCGTGGCCGGGGGCCGAGTCGTCGCCACCGACGACGACGACGGCGATGCCGCGGCGCTCCAGGCGGTTGGCGAGCGCGGCCATGCGACGGCCGATGGTCGGACGGCGCGTGTGTCCGACGAGCGCGACGCGACGGATCGCGCGTCGACTCACGGCAGGACGGGCTGGGTCGTGGCCACCCACGCGCCGATGCTCGCGGCCAGGGGCTCGGGCGTGAGACCGAGGTTCGACAGCTGCTGGCTGCGGGTGCCATGCGGGACGAGCGTGTCGGGAATGCCGAGGCGCAGCACCGGCGTCGGCAGGTTTCGCGCGGCGAGCATCTCGAGCACGGCCGATCCGAAGCCGCCGGCGAGGACGGCCTCCTCGATCGTGACGATGCGGCCGCAACGCGCGGCGAGCTCGGCGATCGCATCGGCGTCGAGCGGCTGGACGAATCTTGCGTCGAATACGGCGGCGCGCACGCCGTCGTGCGCCAGGCGCTCGGCGGCGGCGACCGCGGGCAGCACCATCGTGCCGAGGGCCACGATGGCGACGTCGGCGCCGTCGCGCAGGAGCTGGCCCTTGCCGATCTCGAGGCGGCGGGCCGGCTCCGGCGCCACGCCCTCGACCGGCGCGCGCGGGTAGCGCACGGCGATCGGACCCTTGCCCCAGGCGACCGCGGTCTTCACCATCGAGCGCAACTCGTTCTCGTCGCGCGGCGCCATCAGCACGAGGTCGGGCAGCGAGCGGAGGAACGCGATGTCGAACACGCCGTGGTGACTCGCGCCGTCCTCCCCCACCAGGCCCGCGCGATCGACGGCGAGCACCACGTGCAGCTTCTGCAGCATCACGTCGTGCACGATCTGGTCGTAGGCGCGCTGCAGGAAGGTGGAGTAGATCGCGGCCACCGGAATTGCGCCCGAGGTCGCCATGCCCGCGGCGAAGCACACCGCGTGCTGCTCGGCCATGCCGACGTCGAAGAAGCGATCCGGGAAGCGCGCCTGGAACGCGTTGAGCCCGGTGTTGTCGGGCATCGCGGCCGTAATGGCGACGACGTTGGGGTTCGCCTCGGCCTCGTCGATGACGGCCTGGGCGAACACGGTCGTGTAGGTCGCCTTCGTGTTCTTCTCTGCGGCGCCGGTCATCTTGTCGAACTTGCCGAGGCCGTGGAACTTGCACGCATCGAGCTCGGCGGGCGCGTAACCCTTGCCCTTCACCGTGCGCAGGTGGAGGAACACGGGGCCGGGGATCTCCTTGATGTCCTCGAGCAGCGCGACCAGCCCCTTCAGGTCATGGCCGTCGAACGGGCCGTAGTACTTGAAGCCCAGTTCCTCGAAGAACAGGTTCGGCACCACGAGGTTCTTGAGGCTCTCCTTGACGCGCGCGGCGCCCTCGCGCGCCTTCTTGCCGACCAGCGGCAGCAGGCCCAGCAGTTCCCAGATCTCGGCCTCGGCCTGGCGGTAGAGCGGCCCGCTGGTGATGCGCGTCAGGTACTTGGAGATGCCGCCCACGTTCGGCGAGATCGAGAAGTCGTTGTCGTTGAGGATGACGAGCAGGTTCTTCTTCAGGTCGCCCGCGTTGTTGAGGCCCTCGTAGGCGAGACCGCCGGTGAGAGCGCCGTCGCCGATCACGGCGATCACCTTGTAGTCGTCGCCGACGACGTCGCGGGCGGCGGCCATGCCAAGTGCCGCGCTGATCGAGGTCGAGCCGTGCGCGGTCCCGAACGGGTCGTACGCGCTCTCGTCCCGGCGCGGGAATCCCGAGATGCCACCCTGCTGGCGGAGCGTGCCGAAGCGGTCGCGCCGGCCGGTCAGGATCTTGTGCCCGTAGGCCTGGTGGCCGACGTCCCACACGAGGCGATCGCGCGGCGTGTCGAAGACGCGATGGAGCGCGATGGTCAGCTCGACGACGCCGAGCGACGGCGCGAGGTGCCCGCCGTTGGCCGACACGGTCTCGACCAGCAGGTCGCGCAGCTCCTGCGCGACGGTCTCGAGCTGGTCGAGCGTGAGCGACTTGAGGTCGGCCGGGGATTCGATCCGCGACAGCAGGGACATGGTGCTCCTGGGCATCAGAAGATCCGGTTCCAGACGACGGCGGCGGCGACCCCGAGAATCGCGCCGACGAGCACCTCGAGCGGCGTGTGTCCCAGGCTCTCGAACAACTGGTGCTGGCGCAGGGCGCGATCCTCGTGGCCGGCGACGATCTTGTTGAGCAGGCGCGCCTGGTGGCCGGCGGCGCGGCGCAGTCCGGCGGCGTCGTACATGACGATCAGGCTGAAGAAGAGCGTGACGCCGAAGAGTGAGCTCAGAACGCCTTCCTCGATGCCGACGGTCGTGCTGAGGGCGGCGACCGATGCGGCGTGGGACGAGGGCATCCCGCCGGTGGTGACGAAGGCCCGGAAGTTGAGGCGCCGGTGCCGTAACCAGAAGGCGAGTCCCTTCCAGAGTTGCACGGCAAGGCTGGTCAAGACGGCGATTTCGAACGCCTTCAACAGGTCTCCACGATCAGGTCCGGCGCACGGCCAGGAACGCAGCGAGCGTAGCAAACCGCTCCCGGTGCCGGGAAAAAAGTTCCGCCCGCTTCAGCGCCCGCGCGTGCAGCCGCTCGCGGGCCCGCTCGGCCGCCGCCACCCCCGCCGCGCCGTGCCAGGTGGCCTTGCCGCGGGCCTTGTCCGTTCCCGCGTTCTTGCCCAGCGCGCGGGAGTCGCCCAGCTCGTTGAGCAGGTCGTCCGCGATCTGGAATGCGAGGCCCAGATCGTGGCCGATGGCCTCGAGCGCGGTGATCGTCCCGGGCCGCCCTCCCGCCAGGTGCCCGCCGACAACGAGCGATGCGGCGAGCAACTGGCCGGTCTTCCCGCGCTGGATCGCGCGCACTCCGAGGAGGGAGTGTCCGCGCGTCGCGAGCGTGGAACCCCACCGCCCCTCGGCCGCGAGGTCGAGCACCTGCCCCCCGACCATCGCCGCGCCGCCGCTGGCCCGGGCGAGAACGCGCACGGCGCGGTTCACCCGCAACGGCGGGAAGGCGCGCTCGCCGAGCGCGGCCAGGTCCTCGAAGGCGAGCGACAGCAGCGCGTCGCCGGCGAGGATCGCCGTCGCCTCATCGAACGCCTTGTGCAGCGTGGGCCGGCCGCGTCGCAGGTCGTCGTCGTCGAGGGCCGGGAGGTCGTCGTGCACGAGCGAGAACGCGTGGACGCACTCGACGGCCGCCGCGGCCGTGACGGCCTGCATGCGATTGCCTGCGGCTCCGCCCGCGGCGTCGTAGCCGAGCAGCACGAGAATCGGGCGCAGTCGCTTGCCGGGCGCGAGCGCCGCGTGGCGCAAGGCCTGCGCCAGTCGAGGCGGCACGCCGGGCAGGCGCGCGAAGCGGGCGTCGAGCCGCGCATTCACCCGGTTGTAGTCGACCCCGAACGGCGCGGGCCAGCCGCCGTCAGCGTTCGTCTTCTGCGTCATCGTCCGTGTCTTCAGCGGCATCCCCGTCGCCGCCGTCGTCCCCGCTCCACGGGCGCGTGGTCACGGCGCCGCCGGATTCGACCAGCTCCTGCACGCGCTTCTCGGCGCGGCCCAGTTCGCCCTCGAGGAAGCGCGAGATCGAGATCCCTTCCTCGAAGCGCGCCATCGAGTCCTCGAGCGTGAGCCTGCCATCCTCGAGCTGTTCGACGATGGCTTCGAGGGGGGCGAGAGCCTTCTCGAACGACAGAGGATTGCCGTCCGGCCCGAGCGGCGGCGCGGCGGTGATCGCGCCGGCGTCCGCGACGCGGTCGGCCGCGGGCTTCTTGCGTGGCGTCATGGTTCCTCCGTGGAGCGTGCGGGGGCGAGCGTGAGAATCTTCGCGGTGGCGCGGCCGCGTGCAAACTCGAGCCCGACGGTGGCGTCGGCCGCGAGTTCGCTGGCAGCGCGCACGACGGCGCCGTCGGGGCGGGTCACGAGGGCGTAACCGCGCGCGAGGACGGCGCGCGGCGAGAGCGCCCCGAGGCGGGCGCGTGCGGTCGCGGCGCGCTGCGCCCGCGTGGCGAAGCTGGACTGCCGGGCGAGCGCGAGCCGTTGCTCGAGCGTGCGCCGACGATGCGCGAGCGCCGCGACCCGCTCGACCAGCCGGCCCGGATGCACGCGGCCAGCCAGCGCGCGGACGTCGCCGCGGGCGCGCGCCAGGACTTCGGCGGCGACGCGCGCGAGGCGATCGGCGAGTCCGTCGACGGTCTGTGCCAGCGCGGCGACCAGGTCGTCGGCGCGGCGGAAGCCATAGCGGGCGCGGGCGCGATCGAGTCGATCGCGGCGTTCGGAGACGGCGCGCTGCGCGGCGTCGACGGCACGCGCGGCAAGGTCGCGCACGTCGCGCCGCACCTCGGCGCGTGTCGGCGTGGTGACCAGCTCGGCCGCGGCGGTCGGCGTGGCGGCGCGCACGTCGGCGACGAGGTCGGCGAGCGTGACGTCGACCTCGTGGCCCACGGCCGAAACCACCGGGACGCGCGACGCGGCGATCGCGCGAACGACGACCTCCTCGTTGAACGCCCACAGGTCCTCGAGGGAGCCGCCGCCCCGGCCGACGATCATCACCTCGATGTCACCGAGACGATTCATGCGCTCGATCGCGGCGGCGACCTGCGGCGCCGCACCCGGCCCCTGCACCAGAACCGGCGCGAACACGATCCGTCGTCCGGGCCAGCGCCGACGCAGAGCGACGAGCACGTCGTGGATCGCCGCGCCCGTGGGCGAAGTGACCAGCCCGATCGTGTGCGGGTAGGCGGGCAGCGGACGCTTGCGCGCCACGTCGAACAGCCCCTCGGCGGCGAGCTTCTGCTTCCGCTCCTCGAACGCGAGCAGCAGGGCGCCGATGCCGGCCGGCCGCAGCTCCTCGATCATCAACTGCAGCGAGCCCCGCGGGGCGTACAGGTCGAAGCGGCAGCGCGCCTCGACCTCCATGCCGTCCTGCGGCACGAACCGCAGCCTGCCCTGACGGAATTTGAACCAGGCGCACGACAGCATCGCCGACGCGTCCTTGAGCGCGAAGTACATGTGGCCCGACGCCGCGATCTTGAACCCGGCGATCTCGCCGCGGACCCAGACCTCGGGATATGTGTCAGCAAGCAGGCCTTTGACCTCGGCGACGAGAGCTGAAACGGTCAGGACGTTGGGGCCGCTGTCCGCCGGAGGCAGCTCCGCCGGAGGCAGCTCCGCCGGAGGCGACGGTTCTCCTAGCAAATCATCCCCAGGCAAACGCCTGCCGTCCAGGTCATCAAACAGGCTCAAGTCCGCACCCCCGCCGCCCGCTCCGCCGCATCCACGGTATTCGACAGCAGGAACGCCACCGTGAGCGGACCAACCCCACCGGGAACCGGCGACAGCGCTCCGGCATGTCCGTCGAGTTCCTCGGCGCGCACGTCGCCCACCACGCGCGTGGCCGCGGGATCCTCGGCGGTCGGCGCCGGCACGCGATGGATGCCCACGTCGATAACGACGGCGCCGGGCTTCACGTGCGCGCGGCCGACCGCGAGCGGCACGCCCATGGCAACGATCAGCACGTCGGCCTCGCGGCAGACGGCTTCGAGGTCGGGCGTGCGCGAGTGCGCCAGCGTGACCGTGGCGTCGACGCCCTTCCGCGACAGCAGCAGCGCCAGCGGCGTGCCGACGATCGAACTGCGGCCGACGATCGTGACGCGGCGGCCGGCGAGCTCGACGCCGGAGTCGCGCAAGAGGTGCAGGATGCCCAGCGGCGTGCAGGCGACGAAGCCGGGAAGGCCCTGCGCCAGGCGGCCGACGTTCTCGGGATGGAAGCCATCGACATCCTTGGCCGGCGGAACGGCGAGCAGCAGGTCCTGGGCCGGCCATCCCGACGGCAGGGGCATCTGGACGAGGATGCCGTGGATGTGGGTCTGTTCGGCGAGGCCCGCGAGCGCAGCGAAGACGTGCGCATGCGGTGCCTGCTCCGGGAACCCAAGCGTGACCACGGCAAGGCCGCAGCGCTCGGCTGCGCTGCGTTTGCGGGTCAGGTAGATCTTCGATGCGGGGTCGTCGCCGATCGAGACGAGTGCCAGACCGGGCGTCACGCCACGCTCCGCGAGCGCGGTGGAGCGGCGTGCGACGTCGTCGAGGACGCGATCGGCGAGCGGTTGCCCGCGCAGGAGGCGGACAGGCTCCACGGGGCTCCTTCCATGAGCGGGGGCGAAAACGGAGGCGGCCGGACCGAGCGGTCCGGCCGTTCCGGGGGCACGGGGCCCCGACAGGAAAAGCGCCACCGAGATGCCGTGGGATCGGAGGTTCTCGAGAACCTCTCGATGAGAGTGGGTGCGCCTAGCGACGGGTCCGCTTCGGAGCTTGCGCTCTTGTCGCATCGCCGACTTCGGCACGCCCGTATGCGTGCAATGTTGGCTCGAGATCGTCGGATACGCCACGAGCACGGCAGCCGCTTTCGAGGATTCTACCGAACGCGGTGCCGCGGTGGCAAGCCTGCGTGCGTCAGTCGACGCCTTCGAGCGCGCGATCGAGCGCCGCGCAGCTCTCGCTCAGGTGATCGAGGACCGCCCGGTCGTGGTTCAGGCCGTCACGTTCCTTGAACAACTCGTCGGCGAGGTTGAGCGAGGCGAGGACGGCGACCTTGGAGACCGAGGCGACCGGCAGGCGCTCGTTGATCTCGCGCATCTTCTGGTCGACGTAGGCGGCAACGCGCGCGATGTATTCGGGATCCTCGGATCCCTTCCGGATGGTGTACTGGCTGCCGAAAATGTCGACCTGGACCACGCCACCCTTGTCGTCCACGGTCCCTCCCGCGTCCGGACTCGAGTCCGGTCCGCTCAGGCGTCGATCTTGTCGAGCTTCGCGACGAGTTCCTCGATGCGGTGCGCGATCTCCTTGCGCTCGGTCGTCCACTGGCGCTCGGCGGTCTTCAGGGCGTCGAGATCGCCGCCCTGCGCCTCGAGTTCGGCGAGGCGATCGCGCAGCTTTGCGTTCTCCGCCCGCAGGCGGCCGATCGCGGTGACGGCGCGGTCGATGCGCTCTGCCAGGGTTTCGAGCGAGGTGGTCCGGGCATCCATGACTTCGGCCATCGGGGTTCGTCTCCTCGGAATCAGCGGTCGCGAAGCACGGCGCCGACCTGCGTGGCGAGTGCATCGACGATGCCGCGTTGCACGGTCTCGATGTCGGCCTCGGTCAGTGTGCGCTCCGCGGCCTGGAAAGTCATCGTGTAGGCGAGGCTCTTCTTTCCGTCCGGGACGCCCTTCCCCTCGTACACGTCGAAGAGGCGGAGGTCCGACAACAGGGGCGCGCCTGCCTTGCGCACGATCGAGACGACCGTCGCATGGGGCACGTCCACGGGCAGGAAGAACGCGAGATCGCGTGTCACCCCCGGCAGGCGGGTGAACGGGGCGAAACGGGTGCGCGGCTTCCGCGCTCGCATCAGCCCCTCGAAGTCGGCCACGAACAGGTACGTGGGTGGTTCGATCTCGAGCTGCCGGGCGAGCCGGGGTCCGAGTCGTCCCGCGCAAGCCACATGAACCTTCGCGCGTAACTCCGCAGACTCTCCCGACTTCCAGCCGCGGGAAGCATAGGGTCGCCAATCCAGGCTGTCAACCTCGAGGTGGACCAGGAACGCCTCCCACAACCCCTTCGCGTCGGCGAAGTCGGCCGCCTGCGGCTGATCCCACGCCTCGCCGTAACGCGGTCCGGTGACGAGGGCCGCGACCTGCGTTCGCTCCTCGGGAAGGATCGCGCCCAGGCGCGGTGCGAAGACGCGGCCGATCTCGAACAGGCGCAAGCCGGTCGCCCCATGGCGCAGGTTGTGCGCGGCAACGCGGACGAGCCCTGACACGAGGTCGCTGCGCAGCGCCGAGGTCTCGGGACCTGCCGCGTTCTGCACCGTGACGAACGCCGGGGTCTCCCCCGCCGCGCCTCGCGGCAGGAGCGGCCAGGTGAGTGCGAGGCGTGTGGGATCGTCGAGCGTCGGTGTCAGGCACTCGCGGAAGCCGAGGCCGACGAACGCGTCGCGCACCGTCTCCTTGAGCCGCCGCTCGGGCGGGCGCGTGCCGACCGAGCCGCCGGTGGCCAGCGGGACGTCGGGCAGGTTGTCGTAGCCGAAGGCGCGGGCGGCCTCCTCGACCAGGTCGACCGGCCGCGTGACGTCGCGGCGCCGGGTCGGCACGGTGACGAGCAGCGGGATGTCGTCCTGCGCCTCGCCCAGGCCGGGTGCGGGGTCGACGACGGCGAAGCCCAGCGCGCCCAGGTCCTTGACCAGCCGATCGCGCCCGATGCGCACGCCCAGCAGACGCGTGACGCGCGAAGGGCGCAACTCGAGTTCGACCGGGTCGAAACGCCGGCCGCGGACATCCGTGGCCGGCCCGTCGGGCGTGCCACCGGCGAGCTCCGCGAACAGGGTGAGCGCCCGTGCCATCGCCGCCGGCGCCAGGTTCGGGTCGACTCCGCGGCCGTAGCGCCGCGCCGCCTCGGACATGATGCCATGGTCGCTCACCGCGCGCTGGACGCGCACCGGATCGAACCACGCTGCCTCGAGCAGCAGGTCCGTCGTCGCCTCCGAGACCTCGACCTCCTGGGCGCCCATGACGCCGGCGATGCAGGTCGAGCGCGTGGCGTCGGCGATCATCAGGTGCTCGGCGCCGAGCGTGCGTGCCTTGCCGTCGAGCGTCGTCATGGTCTCGCCGGCGCGGGCGCGGCGCACGACGATCGTCGCGCCGTCGAGCGTCGCGAGATCGAAGGCGTGCAGCGGGTGGCCCATCTCGAGCATGACGTAGTTGGTGGCGTCGACGACGTTGTTCACCGCGCGCATGCCCGCGCGCTCGAGGCGCTCGACGAGCCACGCTGGCGACGGGCCGACCTTGACGCCCCGGACGACCTGCGCCAGGTAGCGCGGGCAGCCCTCGGGGTCCTCGACCTCGACCTTGAACGAGCCGCCGGTGGCGGCCGTGGCGTCGAAGCGCGCGGCGGCGTGCGCGGCCAGGGGCACGCCGTAAGCGGCCGCGATCTCGCGGGCTAGGCCCGAGATGCACAGGACGTCGGGGCGGTTGTACGCCACCTCGACGTCGAGGATGAAGTCGGGCTCGCCGAACAGCGCGCGCACCGGCGTGCCGATCGCGGCGGCGGCATCGAGGTCGAGAATGCCGGTGTGATCGCCGCCCAGTTCGAGCTCACGCGCCGAGCAGAGCATGCCCTCGGAGACGGCGCCACGGATCTTCGACTTCTTGATCCTGAGGTCGCCCGGGAGTTCGGCGCCGACCAGCGCGACCGCGACCGTCATTCCGGCGCGCACGTTCGGCGCGCCACAAACGATGTCGAGCACTGCCGGCCCGCCGACGTCGACCTTCGTGAGCGAAAGCTTGTCGGCGTCGGGATGCTTCGCGACTTCGAGCACGCGCCCGACGACGACGTTCTCGTAGGCATGGCCCACGCGCGCGATCGCCTCGACGGGGAACCCGCGCGACGTCAGCCGCTGCGCGATCTCCTCGGCGGAGCCCGGCAACTCGAGCCACTCGGCGATCCAGGAGAGCGGGTACCTCACGAGAACTGTTCCAGGAAGCGCACGTCATTCTCGAGCAGGAGGCGGATGTCGGGTAGGTCGTGGCGGAGGATCGCCATGCGATCGAGGCCCATCCCGAATGCGAAGCCGCTCACCCTCTCGGGGTCGTATCCCACCGCCTCGAACACGGCCGGATGCACCATGCCCGCGCCCAGCAGTTCGAGCCAGCCCGAACCCTTGCACACGCCGCAGCGGTCGCCGCCCGCCAGCGCGCCCGACCCGCCGCAGCGGATGCAGGTGACGTCCATCTCGGCCGACGGCTCGGTGAACGGGAAGTAGCTGGGGCGGAAGCGCGTCTTCACCTTTGCGCCGATGATGCGTCGGGCGGCCTCGACCAGCGTGCTCTTGAGGTCAGCCAGCGTCACGGGCCGGTCCGCCTCGACGTACAGCCCGTCGATCTGGTGGAACTGGTCCGAGTGCGAAGCGTCGATCGCCTCGGCGCGGTAGACGCGGCCGGGGAACACCATTCGCAGCGGCGGCTTCGCCTGCTCCATGGCGCGCACCCAGCACGGCGAGGTGTGCGTGCGCAGGACGGTCGTGGGCGAGACGTAATAGGTGTCGTGCGCCTCGCGCGCCGGGTGGCCCGGTGGCAGGTTGAGCGCGGTGAAGTTGTGGAAGTCGTCCTCGACCTCGGGCCCCTCGCCGGCGGTGAAGCCCAGGCCGTGGAACACGTCGACCAGTTCGGTCTCCAGCGCGGTCAGCACGTGACGGCCACCGATCCAGGGGCGCCGGCCGGGCAGCGAGACGTCGATTCCGCGGGCGCCCTGCTCGGCTTCGTCCTCGAGCGCGCCCTGTCGCCGGGCGAGCAGCGCTTCGAGGTCGTCCTTCAGCAGGTTCGCCTGCTGGCCGACCTGCGTGCGCTCCTCGGGAGCGAGATCCTTGAGACCGCGGAGCACGGAGGTGAGGTCACCCTTGCGCCCCAGCACACGAACGCGCACCGCGTTCAACGCCTCGGGCGTCGTCGCGGCGCGCGCATCGTCGAGAGCGCTCGACCGCAGGGCGGCGAGGCTCTCGAGCAATTCCGCTGCGTTCAAGCCCGCGCCTGCTTGGCCACCTCGGCGAGCTGGGCGAAGGCCGGCATGTCGTGGACCGCGAGGTCGGCGAGAACCTTGCGGTTCACCGTGACCTCGGCCCGCTTCAGTCCGTCCATCAGGGCGGAGTACGACAGCCCGTTCATGCGCGCCGCCGCATTGATGCGCGTGATCCACAGCGCGCGGAACTCGCGCTTCTTGGTGCGGCGATGCTCGTAGGCGAACTGCAGCGCGCGGGTCAGCGTCTCGCGGGCCGTCTGGTACAGCTTGCGACGACCGGAGAAGTTGCCCTTGACCGCGGCCATGACCTTCTTGCGACGGCGACGTCCGGGGACGACGGTTTTTGTACGAGGCATGGTTCGTCTTCCCCCTGTTTAGCGAAGGCCGAGCATGCGCATGACGCGCTTCTTCTCGGTCTCGTGGACGAGCGTGGACTTGTTCAGGTTGCGCTTACGCTGCCGCGACTTCTTGGTCAGGATGTGCCGCGCGTAGGCCTTCCCGCGCTTGATCTGCCCGGTGCCGGTCAGCTTGAAGCGCTTGGCGGCGGCCCGGTTCGTCTTCATCTTCGGCATGACATCTCCTCGTTACGACGGTTCAGTCGGTTCCGCAGCCGCCGCGCTGGGACGCGGGGCGGGCTTCGCGGGAGCCGGGGCGCCCGCAGGCGCGCCGGGTGCGGCAGGCTTCGCCGGGGCCGGAGTGGACTTCGCCGGCTTCGGCAACAGCACCATCGTGAGCGAGCGACCCTCGCTGCGCGGCATCGATTCCGGGCTGCCGTACTCGGCCAGGTCGGCGAGCACGCGCTGCATCATCGCGTACCCGAGTTCCGGATGCGCCATCTCGCGACCGCGGAAGGTCAGCGTCACCTTCACCTTGTCGCGCTCCTTCAGGAACTGGCGCGCATGCTCGACCTTGAAGTCGAAGTCGTGATCATCGATCTTCGGTCGCAGCTTGACTTCCTTGAGCTGCTGCACGTGCTGCTTCTTGCGCGCCACTCGTTCGCGCTTGCTCTGCTCGTAGTTGAACTTCCCGTAGTCCATGATCCGGCACACGGGGGGACGCGCCGTCGGCGAAACCTCGACCAGGTCGAGATTCTTCTCCTGCGCGAGCGCCAGGGCTTCACGAACGGCGAGGATCCCGAGCTGGGTTCCGTCATCGCCGATCACGCGGACCTGCGGCACGCGGATGCGGTCGTTGATGCGCGTCTCGTTGGCGCGGGGTTCCTGGGGGCGATACGGTGCGGGGATAACCACCTCCACGTCGAAGGCTCCACCGTGCGTTTCCTCGGGCCGCCCGATCCTGCGCACCGCCCGGGTTCCTCGCGGGCGGGTCGCGCACGCAAAGAAAATCGGGGCAGGGTCGATGATCGACCCCGCCCCGAGATGCGCACGGTCCTCCCCCGGAACGACCGGACGAAAGGACCCGTGGCGCGCGTTGGTGCGGCGCTTCGATTTCGACCCGGACGCAGGGCCTTGGGCCCGCAGGGGGTGGGAAGCCACACTTGGGCTTCCACTTGGCACGATGTCAGATGGGAATGTATCAGCCCGGCCCGGGAGGCGCAAGGCCCCCGGGCCGGCGCGTGAAGAGCCGCGTCTCCCCCCGGATCCGACGGTCCCCACGACGTCCTGGGCGGCGAACGCCGCCCTTCACCTCACTCAACGAGAGAAAGCACGAAATCGAACTCCATTGGCTCAATCGAGGCGAACCACCCGTCGCTCGGCCCGAAAGCCCTCCCAGGTGGCCCGGGCGAAATAGACCCCCGCCCCGACTTCCCGGCCCCCGTCGTCCCTTCCGTCCCACGCCAGGGCGTGCTCGCCGGCGGGCAGCGCCCCCTCGTGGAGCAGGCGGATCCGTCGCCCCGCCACGTCGTACAGCGCGACGTGGGGCACCGCATCATGGGGCAGCGCCAGCCGGAAGTGCGTGCTCCCCCGCCCCGGATTCGGCCACGGCGGGGCGAAGGCTGCGACGGTTGGTACGGTCTCGCCGCCGGGCACGTCGACTGACGGGGCGAGAATCGCGAACTTGTTCGTGCTGCGGTCGGACAGGTGCGAACCGTTCGTGGGACGAACGCGCACCATCCCGCCTTCGGTCGCTGGCGGGGTCACCGTCCAGGACACCGGGCTGTGGACGACGTTCTGTGCGATCGACTCCCACGTCTGGCCGCTGTCCCTTGAGAGTTCGAGGTCGACGGTCTCGGCCGACTGGAAGCGTCGCCAGGCGATCGGCATCTCGGCGCCGATCGGGAAAGCGAGACCCGCCGCGTCGGGGGCATCGAGGAAGACCGCCCCTGCGCTGCCTCCGCAGGCGGCGAGATCCCCGACACGCAGCGTCATCGCCGCGTCCTCGGGGATGAGCAACAGGTCGGCACGCCCGTCCTCGACCAGGTCGTGCACGAGCATCTCGTCGAGCGCCGCGGCGCCCGAGGCCTGCGCGGTCATGAACTCGAACGAGCCATCGCCGAGGCCGCGGTACAGGCGGGCGCCGCCGAGCGTGCGCCGGGAGAACGCGATGTCGACGTGACCGTCGCGATCGAAGTCGCCGAGCTCCGCCGACTGGAACGGGCCGTCGGTCGTGATCGTGTCGCGTCGCGCGAACAGGAGCCCGGTCTCCCCGCGGGCGCCGAAGTCCGCGAGGGCGACCTGGGGTCCGCCACCGAAGTCGATGACGAGAGCGTCAAGGCGGCCGTTCCCGTCGAAATCGGCGAGTTCGACGCCATACAAAGCGCCCGCCACGTCGGCCGTCCGCGCTGAACCGAACGTACCCGAGCCGGGTCGCGGTCCCTGCGCCCCGAAGTGGACCGCGAGCCGATCCGGCGCTTCACCGAGCACGACCACGTCGAGGATCCCGTCTCGATTGAGGTCGGCGAGCTGGATCGCCTCCGGATTGTCGATGGTGGGCACGTCGGGCAGAGGCGTGAAGGTGCCGGTGAACACGCCGTTCGTCGTGTTCGCTCTAGAGACGCAGAGTCGACCGGCAACGCCCACGCCGACGCCGACGATGTCGAGAACGCCATCCTCGGTGACGTCGGCGAGCGCGAAATCGGCAAGCTGCCCGTTCACGTCGACGACCACGGGCGGATCGAGAGTACCGTCCCCGTTGCCCGCCCAGCGCCGCAGATCACTGGTGGCGATGATCGAGGCGACGACGTCCAGCCGCCCGTCGCGGTCGAGGTCCCCCAGCTCGAGATTCGCCACGCCCAGGGTGCCGGTCGGGGCGGTGATCGCGGGATTGAAGCCGCCGGTGCCGACTCCCGGCGCCCCGGCGAGGCCGGTGCGCACCGCGACCAGCGGCGTGCCCAGCCCGAACACGAGGTCCGCCACGCCATCGCCGTTCATGTCACCGGCCTCGAGGTCGTTGGCGCGCAGGCCCTCGCCCAGGCCGGTGATCGCGGTCGCCGCGGCGAAGTAGGGATCGCAGATCCGAAACGTTCCGGCGAGCGTGTCGCCCGAGGCGACGTTGACCGGCCAGAGGAGCCGCATCTGCAGGCTCGTCTGCGGCGCATCGGGCGGCGTCCAGACCAGCATCCTGGTCTGCGGCGTGGCACTTCCGATCGAGATCCACGTCGAAGCGAGCGACCACTTGTACTGGAGCTGGCAGGGCGTGGTCGATGCGAAGTTCGCGTCCCAGCGGATCGTCTCCGGCTCGCCCGCGACGAAGCTGCGGCCGGCGATCGACGGATCGAGCGTGACGAACGGCAACAGGTCGAAGCGCGCCAGCTCGTTGACCTTGCCACGGATCGTGAATTGGGCCGGGTTGTTCGATCCGGAGTACGAGGAGGATCCGGTGCCGGTCCACCCCGCGAACGAGTGGTTGACGTCCGGCAGCGCCGTGATCGTGACCACGGTGTTCGAGTCGACCCAGCTCTCGCCCACGGGAGGATTCGTCGTCCCGCCGGGCTCGGCCAGCATCTCGAGCTCGAACTGCACGTCGAAGTGCGCCGTGTAGGTGACGTTTGCCGTCGGCGTCACCGTCTGCGTCCGAGCCCCGCCCTGGCTCCAGCGCGTCCACTGCCAGCGCTTGACGCTGGCCAGCGCGACCTGGGTGCTCGGGGCGGAAATCTGCAGCGACTGCCCGTTCGGCCACACGAAGCGCTTGTTGCTGCCCGCGTCGACGGTGCCCACCATCAGGTCGGGGCCGGGTGGATTGGCGACCAGCGTCACGGTGCGCATGGTCGCGTTCGAGAAGTACGCCGTCTGGGTGATCGGGCCATTCATCGTGACGCGCGGTGTCGCGTCGTCGGACAGCCCCGTGAACGAACCGGAGCCGGACCCCGACATCAGGTAGTACGCATACCCGAGGTTCGCTGTCGGCGTGAGGGTGACGCTCGCGCCGGCATCGTGCCAGCCGTCGCCGGGCGCCATGGAGCCGCCGGTCACCGGGTTCAGGACGACGTCGAGGAAATGCTGCGTCTTGAGCGTCGCGGTGTACGTCGTGCTCACCAGCGGATCGATCGTGTGCGACTGCGCCCCCCCGTCGCTCCACGACTGGAAGGCCAGGCGCGTTCCGGCCGCTTCGCCCTGGGGGCTCGGCACTCCCAGCGTGTGACTGACGTCGGCCGTCGTCTGCAGGACGTACGGGGTCGTTCGCGTCGTGCCGTCGACGATCACGTTGCGCCCCGTCGGGTTCGTCTGGAACGTGAGCGTGATCGCCACCGGGACGAAGTTCGCCGCCTGCGTGATCGGCCCGTTCATGGTGACCGAGGCCGGGTTGTTCGTCCCGGTGTAGGATCCCGAGCCGCTGCCGACCCACCCGTCGAAGTCGTACCCGGTCCCCTCGGTCGCCGCGATCTGGACCACGGAGCCCGCGTTGCGCCATGCCGTGGGCGTCACGGTGCCGCCCGTCTCGGTGTTCATGGTCAGCAGGAACTGGCGCTGGTAGTTCGCGGAGAAGCTCACGCCGGTCGTGGGCGTGACGATGATGGACGAGCCGGTCGAGGTCGATCCCCCGCTCCACGCCACGAAGACGTAGCGCTCTCCGGCGCTGATCGTCTGCGGCGTGACGCCCTCGAGCTGGTGGGACGAGCCGGCGTCCCACGTGAAGACCTGGGCGGTGGTGAACGTCTGGCCGTCGACGCGAAACGAGCGCCCGGCGGGCAACGCGTTCACGTTGACCGTGACCTGGGGCGGCGGTCCGGGCGGACGTCCGATGTGGACCGCCTGCAGGACTTCGTTCGCCGTCGGGTCGGGATTCGCCACCGTCCAGGTCGTGCCGCCGTCGATCGTGCGATAGGCGCTCACGCCCGAGCCGACGACGACGCCGGTGTCGGGATCGGCGAACATCAGGTCGAACAGTCCCGACTGCTCCTGCGTCGCCGGCAACGTCACCGCGGTCCACGAAGTGCCGCCGTTCGTCGTCCGCCGCAGCACGCGATCGCCGCCGCAGACGAAGCCGAGCGTCGCGGTGGTGAACCACACCGCGGTCAGGTCCACCGTCGTGCCCGAGGTCACCGCGCTCCACGAGTCGCCGCCGTTGGTCGAGCGCAGGATCGTGCCGCCGCCGCCGACGGCCCAGCCGTTGTTGGCGTCGAAGAAGAACACGTCGTTGAGCGTCGTGGTGCCGGTCGTCTCGTCGAGCCACGAGCTGCCGCCGTTCGTCGTCCGGGCGATCGCGCCGTTCGTGCCGACGGCGCAACCCTGCGTCGTGCTGACGAAGTGGATCGCGAGCAGGCTCCCCGTGACGCCGGGGCTCTGCGCCACCCACGACGTGCCGCCGTTCGTGGTCTTCAGCACCTGCCCGTTCGTCGCCGCGATGTAGCCGGTCGTCGCGCTCGGGAACATGACGTCGGTGTAGGTCGTCGTGATTGGCGAGTTGACCGGGGACCAGGTCCCGCCGCCGTTGCCGGTGAGGTAGATCGAGTTGCCGTTCCCCACGGCGACGCCGTTCGCGTCGGAGGTCATCCAGAGGCCGGCGAACGACACGTTGGCGTCGATCGTCACGGGACTGTTCCACGAGGCGCCGGCATTGCTCGACGAGACCGAGATCCCGTTCGTGCCGACGGCGACGGTGGCTGCAGCGGCGATGCCGGGATTGCCGGGATTGCCGGCAGAGACGCCGAGGAGGCACGCGCCGAGGACGGCCGCGGCGAGGGCGCGCGATGGATGGATACGAGTCGACATGGCGATTCTCCGGGCCAGGCGGGCCACGAGGGTCCAGGGGGAGCGCGGCGGTTGCGCTCTCTGGGACCGGGGCCGGGCGCGGGAATCACAAGGAGATACAAAAAGGCCGCCCTTCGAAGGCGGCCCTTTGTGGTTCTGCCGGTTCCGGACGCGTCGCGTCCGGGGAATTACTCCGCCTTCGGCGGGGGGACATCCTCTCGCTTCTTCGCCGCGATTTCTGCCTCGGCCCGGGCGATGAACTCCTCGATCGTGCAGGTGCCCTCGGGCTTGCCCTTGTGCCGGCGCGGCGAGACGACCTGTGCGGTCGCGTCGCGCTCGCCGACGACGAGCATGAACGGGATCTTCTCGGTCTCGGCGAGGCGAACCTTCGCGCCGATCTTGTCGGCCGCCAGGTCGGCGGTCGCGCGAAGGCCGGCGCGACGCAGGGCGTCGCGCACGTGGGTCGCATACGGCTCCGAGGCCTCGGAGATCGACAGGACGCGCACCTGCTCGGGCGCAAGCCACAGCGGGAACTCACCACCGACGTGCTCGATCAGGCCGCCGACGAAGCGCTCGAGCGAGCCGAGGATCGCGCGGTGGACGATCGCCACCTCGTGCTCCTTGCCGTCGGCGCCGACGTAGGTCACGCCGAAGCGCTTGGGCAGGTTGAGGTCGACCTGCACGGTCGGTCCCTGCCAGCCGCGGCCCAGCGCGTCGTACAGCTTGATGTCGATCTTGGGCGCGTAGAACGCACCGCCACCTTCGTCGACCTTGTAGTCGACG
>JBKJNH010000349.1:0-4050 GCA_046596055.1 Candidatus Eiseniibacteriota bacterium | reverse complement strand
CGCACCAAGCTCAAGGAGCATGCGCTCGAAGAGGCGGGCGAGGGAGTGGACGAAGCCGGCGACTAGTTCGCGGCCGATCGGCCAGCTTGTGTCCATGATGTCCCGAGGGGCGTCCCGCCGGAAGGCGGGGCGCCCCGAGTCGTTTTCCCTCCTCACGTCCTCCGGGGTGCACTCCATCGCATCGTCCTGCAATCGTTTGCGACGCCGCGGCGCGGTCGACCGCGACCGCCCCGGCCCGGTTCCGTTCTGCCTTCGGCGGGGAATGGCACAAAGCGTGCACTTTCCCCGGTTGCACGACCACCGCTCACAGCGCAGGGAACGCGAGGAATCCGATGCCCCACATCCTGATCGTCGAAGACGAGCCCGCCACCGCCTGGGCCCTCGAACAGGGGCTCTCGGACGAGGGCTACTCGATCGCCACCGTCGACAGCGCCGAGAAGGCGCTGGCTGCGGAGCGCGAACGACGGGCGGACCTGGTGATCACGGACCTTCGCCTGCCGCGCATGGACGGAGTCGAGCTGGTGCGCCGCCTGATGGGAAAGAAGCACGCCGCGCCGGTGATCGTCGTCACCGCGTACGGCACGCAGAAGACGCTGCGCGACCTCGAGGTTGCGGGGATCCACGCCTGCTTCCCGAAGCCCTTCCGCATGGAGCAGCTGCGGAAGAGCGTGAAGGCCGCGCTGGACGAGGCCGGCGCATGAGCGGCGAAGATGCCGTCGCCGTCGCCCTCGATGGACTCGAGGGGGAGGCACGGCTCGTGCTCGCGCTCCTCTTCTTCGAAGGCTTGAACGAGGCCGAAGCTGCCGCCGCGCTCGACCGTCCGGTCGCGCACGTCCGTCGGCTCGCCGCCCTGGCGCAGGGAGCGCTGGCGTCGGCACTCGCCGGCGCGGCTCGCCGGACGGCCGGTCCCACGCTCGCTTCAGGGAGGAAGCATGCGCCGTAATGCCGCAACGTCGACCGGGAAGTCGATCGAGAAGAAGCCGCTGGCCGCGCGACTCACGCAGGTGCGTCGCATGGTCGAGCGGGTCGAGGCCGAGCGCGTCAAGTTCGAGGACGTCGGCCTGACGCGCCTGGCGCAGGAGAAGGCGCGCGAGAAGCGCTACTGGCAGTTCGTGCAGGCCGTGCTCGAGTTGCAGCCCTGGATGGGTCAGACGCCGAGCCGCCACACGGTGCACTGAGCAGGGGATGGACGATCGGACCGCACGGACGCGGTCGCACGGTTCCGCAGGGACGCGGGACGATCCGGGCCCGGGAGCGTGACTCCCGGGCCCGACCATTTTCTGGCCGCACGCTCGACGGACGCGCGATTCATGTTCAGTCGGCCGGTTCGGCGGCCGACAACCGTCCAGCTCTCTCCCGCCGATGGCGCGAGAAGCGTTTTTAGTCGAGTTTATAACTCCCAGTCACACAAGCCGTTCCCTCAATCACCTCAGATCGCAACACGGACACGCCCCGTGGCACGCGCCTTGCGTTTTGCCTCCGTGACCGACCCATCCGGGGTCGGGCCACCGAAGACGGAGAGCGACCATGGCCGACCTCAAACTCGTTCCGCCCGCCCGCACCTCGCGGGGCACCGCCCGCAAGGGGGACGCCCGCGAGCACTTCGTGGCGCTGGCTCGTCCGACGGTGCGCACGATCGCGGTGACGAGCGGAAAGGGCGGCGTCGGCAAGAGCACGGTCGCCGCGAACCTGGCCGTCGCGCTGGGCGAACTCGGCGCGCGCGTCATCCTCTTCGACGGCGATCTCGCCCAGGCAAACCTCGACCTGCTGCTGGGCCTGTCGCCGCGCTGGGACATGGGACACGTGCTGCGCGGTGAGAAGACGCTCGACCAGATCGTGGTCGAGGGACCGCACGGCGTGCGTCTCGTGCCCGCAGCTTCGGGGGATCGTGACCTCGCCGACCTCGACGACTTCCGGCGCGAGGGCCTGTACCGCGAGCTGTCGCGCCTCTCGGCCGACTCGGATCTCGTCCTCATCGACACCGCCTCGGGCGCTTCGCACCTCACCTCGTCGTTCGCCCGTGCGGCGTCCGAGCTGGTGGTGGTCACGACGACCGAGCCGACGTCGTACTCCGACGCCTATGGCCTGCTCAAGGTGCTCGTCGGGCAGGGTCTCGCCGGGACGCCGAACGTCCTGGTCAACCGCGCGCCGTCGCTCGAGGAGGCCGAGGAGGTCGCGCACGACCTGGCCTCGCTGACCCGTCGCTTCCTCGATCGCAACGTGAACTCGCTCGGCGCCGTGCCGGACGACCCCGCGGTCGGGCAGGCCGTGCGTCGCCGTCGTCCCGTCGTCGAAGCCGCACCGAACAGCCCGGCCGCGCTTGCCTTCCGCACCCTGGCCGGCCGCCTGTGGGCCCGTCCGTCCAATCCCCGTCCGCAGGCGCTCTCCGGCGAACGCCTGCGCCTGTCCGCCTGAACCGTCCGAGGAGATCGCCCATGCCCCGTCTCTCGTCGACTCCGTCGCGCGCCCCGAAGGGCACGCCCCGCCTCACCCTGGTGAAGGGCGGCCGCGGCAAGCCCGTGCGCGCCGCAGCACCCCGTCCGGTCAAGTCCGTCGCCCGCGGGGCAAAGGCGACGACCGTCGCGGCGAAGCTGCCGTCGGTGAAGAAGTCGACGAAGGCCGCGACGGCCGCGAAGCCGGCGAAGGTGGCCAGGCCCGCCGCGGCAAAGGCGCCCGTGGCGCGGCTCGCGCCGCAGACGGCGATGCTGCGCGCGCCGCTGGCCCTGGTGCCCAAGAAGCCGCTCAAGGGCGCGGCCGACATCGCGGCGGCGCGGGCCCGTGCGGCCGCGGCGAACGCGGCCGATCCGCCGGTGCGCGTGGCGCGCGAGAAGTTGCTCGAGCGCTACACGCCGCTCATCAAGTACGTCGTCGAGCGCCTGTCGGTGGGGCTGCCCAAGAACGTCGATCACGACGACCTGATGTCGGCCGGGATCCTCGGCCTGCTCGATGCCTACGACAAGTTCAACGCTTCGAAGGGGACCAAGTTCGAGACCTACGCCGTGTGGCGCATCAAGGGCGCCGTGCTCGACCAGCTCCGCGCGCTCGACTGGGCGTCGCGTTCGATCCGTCGCAAGGCGCGCGAGGTCGAGGCCTCGACCCGCCGGCTCGACCAGCGGCTCGGCCGCGCGGCCACCGACGAAGAGGTCGCCCGCGAGGCGAAGATGCCGTTGGCCGACTACCACCGGCTCATGGACCAGGTGCGTGGCGCGGTGCTGCTGTCGCTCGACGAGACGCGTTCGCCCGAGGAGGGTGACTCGCTGGGCCTGGCCGAGCTGATCGAAGACCCGAACGTGCCCGACGTGCTGGCGCGCATCGAGGAGGAGGAGACGCGTCTCGTTCTGCTCGACACGCTCAACCGGCTGCCGGAGCAGGAGCGCATCGTGGTCGCGCTCTACTACTACGAGCACATGACCCTGCGCGAGATCGGCGTCACGCTGGGCATCTCCGAATCGCGCGTGTCGCAGGTGCACTCGCGCGCCGTGATCCGTCTCAAGAGCCGCGTCCGTCGCGCGCTGGCCGCCTGAGGATCCCGTGACCCTGCCGCTTCCGAACCCCGACTTCGAGCCCGTATCCCGGGAGATCGGCGATCCGGCGCTGCTGGCGCTGGCCGAGCGCCTGCGCGCACGCGGCGACGCCGCGAGCATCGCGCTGGCCGACGAGATCATCGCCGTGGCCCGCCGACTGGGCGCCGAGCGGGACGTCACCGTTCAGCGCATGTTCGAGAGCCTGACGGTCAACCACGACGTCAACAATGCCCTCGTCGGGATCTTCGGCAACGCGCAGTTGCTGGGCCTCGGACCCGCGGGCCAGATTCCCGGAGTCGCCGATCGGCTCGCCGTGATCACGCGCGAGGCGAACCGCATCAAGCAGGCCGCGCTGCGCATCGCGGAGCTCAAGCAAGGCCTGCTCGCCCGACCGCTCGACGAAGGCGGTGCGGCATGAGCCCGCGCGCGAAGGGACTGCCGTCGAATCGCCGGACCACCCGCCGCCCGACCGCCTCGGGCGATGGTGCGGCGGCCCGCCTGGCCGCGCTGGCCGATGTCGTCACGC
>JBKJNH010000306.1:0-18885 GCA_046596055.1 Candidatus Eiseniibacteriota bacterium | reverse complement strand
CATCACCGAGGAACTCCTCCTGCGGTGGGGGCTCATGACCGCGCTCGTGTGGCTGGCGTGGCGATTCGCCCAGCAGCGGCAAGGCGCCGTGCGCGCGAACTTCGTCTGGATCGCCATCGGGATCAGCGCGCTGATCTTCGGCGTCGGACATCTTCCGGCCGCGGTGGCGCTGATCGGCTCACTGGATGCGAGCCACGTCGTGTTCGTGGTCGGCGCGAACACGGTGTTCGGACTGCTCTTCGGGTATCTGTACTGGCGATACGGGCTCGAGGCCGCCATGGTCGCGCACGCCCTCGCGCACGTGGTGGCGTACCTGGCAAACCTGGCCTGAACGCGACCCGCGGCGGCGCCGGGCCATCACGTTCGATCCCGCTCCATCCGCTTGAGGAACGCGCGCATTTCCTTGCCGGCCTGCAGGTCGTGCGTGCGCACGGCGACGGCGGCGCCGCGGCGGTAGACGTCCGCGGCCTCCTCCGTGCGCCCGGCCGCCTCGAGCGCGTTCCCGAGCTGGCGATAGGCTGCCGTGTATTCGGAGTCGGCCGCGATGGCGGCGGCGAACGCATCGGCGGCGTCGTCCGCGCGCCCGGCCGCAGCGAGCTCGCGGCCCAGCAGGAACTGCGTGGTTGCGTCGCCTGGCGACTCCGCCGCGAGCGCGCGCAACAGGGCGATGCGATCGTCGTTGTGGTCGCCGTGCGGATCGGTAGGTGAGTCGGTCATGGAGGGCTCCCGGAGTCCGCAATCGGGCGGACTCCGGGAGTGTCGTGCAGGGTTGCCCCGAAGGGCAACGGCGATGCGGGAGTCGAGGGCGCATCCCGGGGGGTCCCCACCCTGCGGTCCGGTGTGCCCGAAGGTGATCCGACCTGAGAGCGGTTGAGAAAGGCGTAGAGCCCGCTCCTCGTCCGAGTCACCAAACACCGGGAGGGTGTTGGACGGGACCCCCATCGGGATCCGCCCTCGACGCACACTCGTCATAGCAAAGGCCGGGCCATGTCGCCCGGCGGGCAGGGCCTTAATCGCAAGCCTTTGACCGACAACCACTTGCGAATGTGGCTCGCGGAGCCAACGCAGACCAGCGCCGGGTCTGTTACCGCGGGAACACTCGCGGATCGGGACAGCGTGGATACACCAGCCGGCCGGCCGGGGACAGAATCGTCAGGACGATGTGCGCCCCACGCCCCCGCGTGACACCAGGACGACCCCGGACATCGCCACGAGTGCTGCGACGACGAGCGCGTCGCGCATCCCCGCGCCCGCCGCGGGCGCTGCGCCAAGGCCTGCCAACGCGTACGCCGCCTCGCGACGCTCGAAGATCGTCGCCGCGAGTCCGACGCCGCACAGCATGCCGCAGTTGCGCAGCGTGGCGATCGCACTGCCCGCGACGCCCAGTTTCGCGCTCGGCGCGGCGCCCATCGCCGCACTCGCGTTCGGCGACTGGAACAGGCCCTGGCCCAGCCCGACGACGAACAGTCCGCCGATCAGCGCACCGACGCCCGCCGGTGCCCCGGGCGCGCCCACGAGCCACGCCATCAGGAACAGACCGAGCGCGGCCAGGGACAGCCCCGCGATCGACAGCCGGCGCGTTCCCACGCGGTCCGACAGCGCGCCCGCCACCGGCGAGACCGCCAGCAGAAGGAGCGGCACGACGACGAGGACCCGCCCCACGGCCGACGGTCCAAGGCCGAGCACGCGCTCGAGGTAGAACGGCGTCAGGAACACCGCGGCGAACAGCGCGACGAACGAGAGGAACAGGGCGAGCGCTGCCGTCCCGAACACGGGGTCGCCGAAGAGGGCGCGATCGAACAACGGGGTCGCCGCGGCGCGGTCCTCCGACACGTCCCGGGGAATGAGCTTGAGGCCCAGCCCGATGGCGAGCGCTCCGATCGGCAGGTTGACGTAGAAGATCCAGCGCCAGCCCCACGTCTCGAGCAGGAATCCACCGACGGGAGGGCCCACCGTGAGCCCCAGGCCGACGACCGCGCCGATCATGCCCAGCGCCCGGCCGCGCATTGCCGGTGGGAAGGCTGCGGTGACGAGCGCGGTCGCATTGGCCGAGGCCATGCTTGCGCCCAGCGCCTGCAGCACGCGCGCGGCGATCAGTGTGTCGGCCGAGGTGGCGAAGCCGCAGGCCGCCGAGCCGACGAGGAACAGCGCGAGGCCGGCGAGGAACAGGCGCCGCCGGCCGATTCGATCGCCGAGTCGACCGAACGGCAGCAGCAGCAACGTCAGCGTGAGCAGGTACGCCAGCGAGACCCACCCGATCGTCGTCACCGACACGCCGAACGTGTGCTGGAGCGTGGGCAGCGCCACGTTGACGATGCTCGAGTCGAGCGTGGACATGAACGTGCCGAGGGCGACCGCGGCAAAGACCGGCCAGGGGGCGACCGGGGTGGCGGGGGTGGCGTGGGCGGTGGGGGGCGAGGTCGTCACCCCCACAAACTGGCTTCGCGGAGCCCCCGGCGCAAGGGCTTGCGGATCAGGTATCATTGGAGGCGTTCCGAACCCGGGTCTTGCGACCGTCGCGGGCCCGACCACCGCGCGCTCCGCGCGCCCTGCATGAGGCGACCGATGTCTCCCATCCCCCGATCCCTGCGGGCTGTCGCCACGCGTGTCCTGGCGCTGTCCGCGGTCGTTCTCCTGTTCGCCGCCGGTTGCTCGAGCGACGACGACGACGGTCCGACCGGACCGCCGCCCATTTACTCCTCGATCACCATCACCGGCCCCGACACCGTCTTGATCGACGATTCCGCCGTCTTCACCGCCGTCGTCCTCGATACGGCCGGCCAGGTCGTGACCTCTCCGCAGATCACCTGGAGCACGAACCTGCCCGCGTTGGCCACGGTCAACAACGCCGGGGTCGCCCGGGGCGTGAGCGAGGGGAACGTCGAGATCCGCGCCACCGGCGGCGGCACGCTGTCGAATACCGGCAATCTTGCGGTGATCCAGGGCTATGGCTGGGTGGACCAGTCCGATGCGCTCTCGTCGCTGGTCGACCTGCGCGGCGTGCACTTCGTGAGTGATCGCCAGGGCTGGATCGTCGGCGCCCTGGGCTCGATCTTCGTCACCGCCGACGCCGGCAAGACGTGGACGCCCCAGGCCTCGTTCTCGACCGGGAACACCTTGAACGCCGTCGCGTTCGCCAGCACGACCATCGGCATGATCGTCGGTTCGGCGGGGCGAATCCTTCGCACCACGAACGGCGGCGCGAGCTGGTCGGTCCAGACCGGGGTCGACACCGACGGTGGCAAGGGCCTCAACGACGTGTTCTTCGAGGACGGCGATCGTGGCTGGATCGTCGGGAACGGCGGCCTGATCTTGCGCACGGACAACGGCGGCGCCTCGTGGACGCGGGTGCTTCCGGGCGTGACGTCGGTCGACCTGCAGCGCGTCTCGTTCCCGGACCCGACGGGTGGTGTCATGCCGCCACCGGCCGATCCCTACGGCCGCGGCTGGATCGTGGGCGACGGCGGGACCATTCTCACCTCCGACGACTTCGGACAGTCGTGGCGCATCGTCACGCCGTTCGCGGTGACCGACAACCTGCTCGCCGTGACGCGGGCGACGACCGGGGACGCGATGGCCGTGGGGACCAACAACCGCGTGCTGTTCACCACCGCGAGCGGCGACACCGCGCTGTGGAACCTGGCGTCCGCGACCACGCCGTTCACCAACTTCACTTCCATCGCGTGGCCGGTGACGCCGGTGTCGCTGCTGCCGGCCTCGGCATGGGCCGCCGGCAAGCGCAGCGACGGCTCGGTGCCGGTCGTGCTCAACAGCGTCGACGGCGGCCAGTCGTGGAGCGAACAGTCCCTGCCCAACGACGCGCCGCTGACCGGCAACGGCATCGAGGACCTGTTTTTCCTCGACGGGCAGCGCGGCTGGGCGGTCGGGACGTCGGGCCTCGTGCTCCATACCGCGACGGGAGGGCGCTGATGATTCTCGGCAAGAAGGTCCGGTTGCGCGCGTTCCGCGAGGACGACCTGAAGAACAGCATCGCGTGGATCAACAATCCGGCCGTCACGCGCTTCCTGACCGACATGCGCCCGCGCTCGATCATCGAGGAGCGCGCCTGGATCGACCGCGCGATGCGCAACGACGACCCGACGGCGGTGATGCTCGTGATCGAGACCAGCGACGGAGAATACTCCGGCAGCGTCGGCCTCATGCACATCGACGCGCGGAACCGCCACGCCGAGGTGGGGATCGTCGTCGCCCGCCCCGAGGACTGGGGCCGCGGGCTCGGCACCGAGGCGATGCAACTCATCCTGCGCCACGCCTTCGAGGAGAAGAACCTGCACCGCGTGCTGCTGCGCGTGTTCACGTTCAACGAACGGGCGATCAAGTCCTACCTGAAGATCGGGTTCGTCGAGGAGGGCCGCCTGCGCGAGAGCGTGTTCCGCCATGGCGCGTGGCACGACACCGTGCTCATGGGCATCCTGGCCGACGAGTTCTTCGCGAAGCACGGGCGAACCGACGACGGCACGGTGCTCGACTCCGCGCCGCCTCGTTAGGAGACTCCATGCGCCGCATCGTGCTCGACGGCTACAACGTGATCCTGCGCAGCCCCGCCTTCGCTCCCGACGAGCGGCGGGACCTCGAGGCAGCGCGCTCCAAGCTCGAGAACCTCCTGTCGTGGGCCGTCGGCTCGTTCGGCGACGTGCGCTTCGTCATCGTCTACGACGGAGCCAACGTGCCCGGGCAGGCGCGTCGGCGCGCCACCGGGGTGCGCGACGCCGTCGGGGCCGCGCGGATCGACGTGCGCTTCTCGACGCCGCCGCAGAAGGCTGACGACCTCATCAAGGCCCTGGTCGACGAGTGGAGCGACGACGACGACCAGATCACGGTCGTCACCTCGGACCTCGACATCGCCACGCACGTGCGCGCCGCCGGCGCGACCGTCGTGTTCAGCGACCTGTTCGCCGCGAGCCTGTTTCCCGAGCGGGCCGAGTCCCAGTTGCGCGACCAGATGAAGCAGGTGCGCAGCGGGAAAGCCGCGCCGGGCGGCAAGCGGAAGAAGGCGCGCGGCGGGCCGCCCCCCTCACCCACGGCCGACGGCTCGGACGCCGAGACCAAGCCCGGCCCCGGGCGTGTCTCGGACAAGGAAGCCGACGAGTGGCTGCGCTTGTTCGAGGAGCAGCGCAGGAACGAGGAAATGCACTAGGCCTTCGCCGCATTGCGCGACGACTTCTTCACCGCCTTGCGGATCGGCGACAGCCCCAGCAGCGGGTTGACCGGCGCTGGCGGCATCTCGAAGTAGCCCGCCTTCCGCCTTTTCTCCGCGGCCGCCGTCATCGGGGGCGCCGGCGCGTGCTCCTTCGTGTACCACGCGAGGTAGCGCGCATGGTGCTTCGGTCGCTTCTGGGCGATCCACGCGATCAGGTCGTCCCCGTTGGTGAACCGCGCGATCACGTCGGACAGCTCGCCGCGACGCTCGCAACTGCGGGCGTCGTACTTCTTGCACAGCACCGGGTGCGTGCCGTGGACGGTGCAGGCGCCGACGGGCGAGAGCTTTTCGCACACCGTCTCGAACTGCACGTACCAGTGGTTGCCCTTCTCGACGTACATCCAGATGTTCTTGTGATAGAGCAGCCACACGTACTGGTCGTACTGCCATGGCGTGTCGGGCGCGTCGACCTCGACGGCGACGTACGTGCAGCAGCGCACGCAACCCGAGCACAGCATCATGTTCTGGGTCGGGGTGAGCGGGCCGTCCTCGGGGATCATCTGGGCGGTCAGGGGGATCTTCAGGTCGGTAGGCATGGGAACAGTGTCCACACCGCCGCGGACGCGACAAGCGAAAACCCCCGGCGATCGCTCGCCGGGGGCCTTGGATGTCGCGGGGTGCAACCGGAGCGCGGAGGTCAGTTGGCCGCGGTCGCCCCGTCGGTCGGCTCGGGAGCAGCCACGACGTAGGGTAGGCCCCACGCCTTCGAGTCATACGGGGCGACGTCGTCGAACAGGGTGCCGTGCGAGAGGGCGTTGACCGCGATGTGACGCAGCCCGCCCGCCAGCGGCGAGAGGAAGCGCCCCTGGTAGGTCCCGTCCGCCATGCGACGCAGCGGCATGCGGCCCCAGCGTGAGTACAGGAGAACCCTGTCGGTCGGGTCGGCCGTGGTGGCCGTCACGTGCACCGGCACGGCCGGCGGCAGGCGCAGGAGCTCGGAGCGATTCATGAGCTCGAGCGGATCGGTCACCGTCACGTCGACGTCGCCCGCCTGGATGCGGACGGAGAGGATCTGGCGCGAGCCCTCGTCCGAGGTGATCTCGGCGCCCGAGACGGCGCGCAGCCGCCAGCGCGACCAGCCGTCGCGGTGGCCGTCCTCGGCGTCCTCGCGCTCGCCGTCATCGCCGTCGATGCAGCGCTTGCGCACGAATACGGCCTTTCGCACCGACGTGTCGGCCAGCGGCTTCTTGATCCACTCGCCGCGCACGACTCCGCCCTCGACCGTGTCCGGCCGAGTGATGACGTTGAACGAGCCGAGCAGGCGATCGATGATCCTCACGTGCGCCACGCGGGTCAGCGAGTCGGGCTCGGTGATCTCGACCACGTAGCGGCGCTCGTGGGTACGGATGAGGCGGAACCAGAATCCGGGGTCGATCGGCGCGTCGAGCGAGGGCTGGCCGCTGAACTGGAGCTCGAACGACGCATCGGCCATGTCGGTCTTGGCCGCATCGCCGTCGACGTAGGTGTCGATCTCGAACTCTTCGGCGGGAAGCGCGGCGGCCTCCGTCTGGACGCCGGCGCTCGAGGCGTAGACCGCGGCAGGGTTTGCTCCGTCGCCATTGTCGGCGACGGGATTCGTGGAGTCGGAGCACCCGGCCGCGACCGTGAGGACGAGGAGCAGGGCTGGGAGCGCACGCAGGGACGTCATGGCGACCTCTCGATCAGGGGCAAAGGCTTCGGATGAACGCCCGGGGACGCGGGCGGCATGGCGACTTCGCCCCTCGAGAGTAGCAGCGGCTGTGCCATTCGGAGTGCTGCAGTCGCGGGCGGCGTGAGGGTCGCTGCCAAGTCGTGTCGCCAGCACGTGTTGGCGGACCGCCGGCCGGAGCGGGCCGGGCGATCCGAACGGACGTTTCACGGCCGCAGAAGCGTGCCGGCGTCCGCCCACGGACGCCCGCGTGTGCGCCCTGTGCGAATCGGGACACCGCGCCAGCGTGGCGCCCGAACGCCCGACGGGGCCCCGGACCAGGTCCGGGGCCCCGCGTGCAGGAAGCCATTTGCCAGAGCTCGGTGAGCTCGGCGCTCGGCGGGCCTAGAGGCCCTTCACGTTCACCGAGTTGTCGAGGCTGATCGTCAGCGTCTGGCCCGCCTTGACCACCGGATCGGGACCGCGCGTCAGGAGCGAAGCGGCGGTGCCGGCCGCGGCGCCCGCGGCGGCGCCCTTCGCGGCGTCGCCGCCGCTGCCGCCGATGATCTTGCCGAGGATCGCGCCCGCCGCCGCGCCGCCGACGACCTTCGTCGCGTCACTCTTCGTGCCCGACGCGCCTTCGATGGGCGCACCGACCGTGTCGATCGCGTACGAGCTTCCGTTCGCCTCGATCGAGTCGTAGGCGAGCACCATCCTGCCCCTGCCGGAGGCCTTGCCCGGGCGCTCCGCTTCGACGACGTGACCGTTGACCGTCGATCCGGCCGGGAAAACGACCTTGCCGTTGACCACGACATCCTCGGCCAGGGTGCCCGAGAAGGTGTCGCCGGCGACCTTGTCCTTCGTGCTGACCGAAACCGGGAACGACACCTTGATCGCCGTTCCGGCCGCCACCGTGATGCCGGGGTCGACCCTGGCAGGCGCGGGCTTCGGCGTCGGCTTGGGGGCCGGCGGTCGGGGCCTGGGTGCCGCCGTCACCGGAGCCGGCCTAGGCGCCGGCGTCTCGACGATGACGAGCGTCGTGTCCGGGCTCGGTGCGGTCGCATCGGGAAAGTCGCTCATCGACAGCGTGGAATCCGTCGACGTTCCGCCGGGCATCTCTTCCTTGGGCGCGCAGCCCGCAGCCACCAGCGTGGTGGCCACGAGGCCGAGCACGAGCAGGTGGGACCACTGTCGCTTCATGCATTCCTCCTTGGTTTGTTGCTGCGGCCGCACCATGGCGTGCGACCGAAAATCTCCTGGTTCGGCGAAGGCAGTATAGGGGGGACCCGGCAGGGCGTCATCTCCCCGGTTCGGCCGTTGCAGGCGCCGCTCATGGCGACGCCCGCCGGGGGGAACGCCGGCGGGCGTCCGGACTGCCCGCTCCGCAGCGGGCCTCCCGTTCGATTGTGGAACGACTAATCGTCGTCGCGGCTCCGGTCTCCCTTGCCGTGCTTCCCGTGCTTCCCGTGCTTTCCGCCCTTGCCCTTCCGGTCGCCCTTCGAATCGTGGACCTCGAATCCATTGCGGCCGAATCGCACGTCGTCGTAATGCGCCACGGAGCGATGCTTCTTGAGCTGCCCCGGGGGACCGCCATGCGGGTGCGAGGGGTAGATCGGATGGTGACGGTAGCGATCGGGCACGACCGTGATCGAGCGCGGGACGTGCCGTAGCTCGACGCCGACGAACGGGCCGCGGTAACCCGAGGCGCGGAACCAGTAGCCGTTGTCGTTGATGTACCAGTAGCGACCGTAGCGATACAGGTCGTAGCCCCGGTGTTCGACGTAGTACACGCGGCTCCTCGGTACGAGGACGACTTCGGGCTCCTCGTCGAAGACGACCACGGGCGCCGGACGGTTTCCGAGACGGATGTTGATGTCCGCGGAAACCTGGGCGCGCGCCGGGGTCGCCTCGACGAGCAGGATGGTCGCCAGGGCCGTGGCCGCCACCATGGCGATGAGCGCGGCACGTGCGGTGCGGCGTGACGAAGACTGTCGCTGCAAGGTGCGAACCATCGGTGTCCTCCTTCGGCCAGAGCAATCGCCATGGTTCACGAGCGCATCCCTGAGGATGAATGGCCTTGGCGATCAGCGGTGACGCCGGAAGAGAGTGCAATGCCCGTGCCACCGGGGTGGCCCATTGCAGGTTGCAACGAACGGACGGAACGACAACGGTTTACGGGGATGCGTCCCGCCGGGGAGTGGCTCCAGACGAGCCGGGCGTGTCGGAAGTGCACGGCGGGACGGGCGGGGTGCGGCCGGGCGGCCGCACTATCCGGGGCCGACCCCGGCCATGCCCTCGAGGATGGCGATCCGCTTGCGCAGCGGGGGATGGGTGCCGAACAGCTCGGCGACCTCGCCGTCGCGCTCGTTCACCCCGAGCCCGCGCGGGTCGGTGATGCACAGGTGTGCCGAGCCCTGGGCGATCATCCGCGTGGGCTGGTGCGCGGCGCCGATCTTCCGCAGCGCCGCGGCGAGCCCGCGCGGATTGCGGGTGAGCTCGACGCTCGAGGCATCGGCCAGGTACTCGCGCGAACGGGAGACCGCCAGCGCGAGCAGGCGCGCCACGAACGGGGCGAGCACCGCGACGAGGATCCAGACCACGAACAGCAGAGCCATGCCGCCACCGCCGCCTTCGCCGGAACGACGCGAATCGCCGCGGCTGCGACCTCCGCTTCCGCCCGAGTGGTAGATGCCGCGACGCGCGACGTCCGACAGCAGCGCGGCCGCGCCGAAGAGCGCGGTGACCAGCGTCATCGCGCGAATGTCGAGGTTGCGGACGTGCGACATCTCGTGGCCAATCACGCCCTGCAGCTCCTCGCGATCGAGCGACTCGAGCAGGCCGCGCGTGACCGCGATCGCCGCGTGCGAAGGATCGCGCCCGACGGCGAACGCGTTGAGGTCGGGATCGGGCACGACATACGTCGCGGGCTTCGGCAGGCCGGCCGCGATCGCCATCTCCTCGACCACGTTGACGAACTGGCGCTCGAGCGGATCGTTCGGATCCGCCGGCTGCGCCTGAGTCGAGGCGAGGACCTGCCCCGCGCCGCCGAACCAGCTGTTGGCCGCATGGAACAGGCCGAACAGCAGCGCGAACGGCGTCGCCAGCGGGAACGCGAGCCCGCCATCCCCCGTCGGACTCCAGCCGAGCAGGAACAGGTCGAGCCCCAGGCCCAGGAACAGGATGAGCGCGAAGAATCCCACGAGCAGCAGGACCGAGTTCCGCCGATTCTCGGCCTGCAGCTCGTAGAACGTGGTGCGCTGCTTCGTGTCGGGCACTAGGAGAGCGACAGGTCGACGGTCGGCACGGCCTTGTCCGCCTCGGGGACGGCGAGGAACTCGGACGGCTGGAAGCCGAACAGCTGCGCGACCAGGTTGCCGGGGAACATCTGCTGCGCCGTGTTGAACTTCATCACGACGTCGTTGTAGAACTGCCGCGCGAAGCCGACCTTGTTCTCCGTCGCCGTCACCTCTTCCTGTAGCTGGAGCGCATTCTGGTTCGACTTGAGCTCGGGATAATTCTCCATCACCGCGAGCAGTCGCCCGAGGCCCTGCGACAGGTCGGCCTCGGCGTCGCCGCGCTCCTTCATGGACGTGGCGCCGAGCGCGCGCGCACGCGCGTTCATCACCTTCTCGAGCGTGTCCTGCTCGAACTTCATGACGCCCTTCACCGTGTTGACCAGGTTCGGGATCAGGTCGGCGCGGCGCTTGAGCTGGACGTCGATCTGCGCCCAGGCGTTCTGCACCTGGTTTTTGAGCTGGACCAGGCCGTTGAACTGGGCGACCAGCCACAGGGCCATCACGATCGCGACACCGACGAGAAACAGCAGGGCCATGAAGATCATCGATTTCCTCCGGGCGGGACGTCGCGTGGCAGGGGGCCGGCCGGCGGAAGCCGTCGGCGTGTGCCAGCGATGAACTACGTGGCGCCGCCCGGCCGGTTGCACCCCTCCGGGCGGCAGGGCGCCGAGACGGAGCCTAGTCGGTGCGGCAGACCTGCGCTAGAGTCCGGGCGGGCGCGGGTCGATCCCGGCCACGCCCACGGCGCGCAGGCGCCGCCACCCCCGGCGGTGTCGGAAGCGCGCCGTGCCGTCCCCGCCCGGGGGCAGGAGGAAGCAGATGCAAATCAGGATCAATTACTGCACGGAGTGAAACTATCTCCCGAGGGCCTCCAGTTTGGCGGCCGATCTGAAGCAGAAGTTCGGAGTGGATTCGATCCTCAAGCCGGGTCATGGCGGCGTCTTCGACGTCTTCGTCGACGGGACGCTGGTCTACTCGAAGAAGGAAACGAAGCGGTTTCCGAACCCCGGTGAAGTCGACGCCCTGATCGAGAAGCTGGACGTGAAGTAGCGGCAGCGCGCCGGCGCGGACCGCACGTTCGCGCCGGCTCCCGTCGCCCTGCCTTCCAAGGACCCCACGTGGCCGAGCAGAAGTTCAACGACCTGGGAGATCCGATCTGCCCGCAGTGCAGCTCGGAGGACACCGCTCCGATCCACCAGGAGCCGATGTGGGCGAGCAATGACGAGCCCGATCCCGAGGCCAAGGATCCGCCGTGGTATCGCTGCCTGGCCTGTCGCCACAAGTGGCGGACGGACATCCCAGCGAGGTAAGGTAATTCACCAGTCGGCTTGGTTCTGACGGAGTTCAGGGGGATGCACCGCGATGACGCGAGTAAGCCTGACGGATTTCGATCCGAGAGAGATCGCGCGATACCCTCTCACGGAGGGCGCGCTCTATGCCGGAGTGCCCCGCTCGACCCTGCGCAACTGGACCGCGAAGGGGGCCGATCGTCGTCCCATCCTGCGGACTCCGACGCCCGACGGGTCCCAGTCGCTCTGCTTCTACAATCTCATCGAGATCTACGTCCTTGCGACGCTTCGACGCGAATATGGACTTTCGCTGCAGAGTATCCGACACGCGGTTCGCTTCGTCGAGAACACGTACCCTGGACGCCATCCGCTTGCGACGCAGAAGTTCGCGACGGATGGGGTGAGCCTCTTCCTCCAGGAGGCCGATGGCGGCGCGCTGGTCAATGCCAGTCGAGCGGGGCAGGTCGAGGTGAGGGAAGTGGTGCAGCGTTACCTGCGTCGGATCGATCATGACGAACACGGGATGGCACGGCGCTTCTTTCCGACGGGTCTCGATCGGAGCAGGGCCGCAGGGAAAGCGATCGTCATCGATCCGCACATCAGCTTTGGCCGACCCGTCCTTCGGCGTCGCTTCATTCCCGTAGACGTCATTCTCGATCGCTTTGATGCCGGTGATAGCCTGGTCGATCTCGCGGCAGATTTCCGATGCCCACCCAAGTCCATTGAAGCGGCGATCCGGGCGTTCCACAGAGCCGCCTGAACTTCATGTGATCTTCGTCGATCGTTCGGTCGGATCGGCGTCGGTCGCGGTACTCGAGGGCGCAAGATTCAATGTAAAGCGTCACGACTCCTTGTTCGATCCGGCGACGCCCGACGTGGAGTGGCTCGGGGTCGTGGGCAAACGCGGATGGCCCGTGCTCACCAGAGACAGCAGAATTCGACGGCGCCCGGACGAACGCGCGGCATACCTCGAGGCCCGCATTCCTGTCTTCGTGCTCAGTTCTGGAAATCTTCCTGGGGACCTAGAGGCGGAAGCCGTCAAGAAGGCAATCCCCGCGATTCATCGGGCGCTTGCGAAGCACAAGCCCCCCTTCATGGCCGGGATCGATCGACATGGCAAGGTGACTCTGATCGAGACTTCGACCGAGAGAAACTAGCGCGCGGTCGGGGCTTCGTCGAGCGTGAGGCTCGGGCGTCGGCCGGCATCGAGCGTCGCGCGCGTGCCCAGCGGCAGCGTAAGCGAGGGTCGCGCCGTGTGGCCGTAGGGAAAGCGCCACGCGACCGGCACGCCGAGGTCGCCCAGGCGATCGCGCAGCACGTCCTCGAGCGTCCACCCCGCGTCCTTCTCCGGGTGGCACGCCGGGAAATCCCCCAGCACGATTCCCCGCACGCCGTCGAACACGCCCGCCCGCCGCAGTTGTGTGAGCATCCGGTCGATGCGGAACGGCGGCTCGATCACGTCCTCGAGCAGCAGGATCGCGCCGCGCGCATCGAGTTCCTCGGGACAGCCGATCGACGAGACGATCAGCGACAGGCAGCCGCCAATGAGTCGCCCGTGCGCCCGTCCCGGCACGATCGTGCGCGCCGCCGGCGGTGCCTGGCGCAGGCCGCGCGCGCCGTCGCCGAACAACACCGCGTGGAAGCTCGCCGCATCGTAGCCGCCGCTGCGCGAGACACCCGGTCCCGCCGGACGACCGTCGCGCACGGCGCGATCGCCGAGCGTCAGCAAACGTCGTGCGCTCGCGAGCGTGGCGCCGCCGGTGCGCGCGCCGTCGGCCAGCTCCCACGCGGCCATGGGCCCGTGGAACGAGACGAGGCCCGCGCGGGCGCAGGCGAGATGAATCGTGGTGTTGTCGGAGAAGCCGCAGAAGATCTTGGGGTGCTTGCGCAGGAACTTCGGCGTGAGCGCGTCGACGATGCGCGCGGTGCCGTAGCCGCCGCGCGCGGCGAAGATCGCCTTCACCTCGGGGTTGGCCCACAGCGCGACGAGATCCACTTCGCGGCGATCGTCGTCGCCGGCGAGGTAGCGCGTCCGCGACAGAACGCCGGCGCCCAGGCGGACGCGCAGGCCGTGGCGTTCGAGGGCGCGCACGCCGCGCACCAGCCGGGCGTGCGGGACCGGGCCGGCCGGGGCGACGACGGCGACGAGATCGCCGCGCCGGAGCGCCGGCGGACGCAGCGGAGCGGGCACTACCGCGCCAACTCCTCGGCGACGTCGCCGGGAAGCTGGTCGGTGAGCTCGAAGTCGCCCTCGTCGCCGAGCGGGTGCCAGTACCACGACGTCCACAGGCGTCGCGTCGTGTCGTAGCGGCTGACGCCCTGGTCGGTCGTCGCCCACAGCATGCGAGCGTCGCCGGCGAGGTCGTAGATCAGGTCGCCCGAGATCCGGGAGTTGTCCGGCGCGAACTGCCGCCATTCGGCCCGCTTCGGCCGGTACAGCACGAGACCGCGCAAACCCTCGAGTTGCGTGGGGCCGAAGCGACCCGTGCCGATCCACACGGTGTCGTCGATCACCAGGAGCCGCGTGACCGAGGCGTCGACCATGAACTTGTGCCGGTGCACGCGGAACGTACGACCCTTGCGATCGTAGCTGACCACGCCGCCGAGCTGGCCGTCGCCGCCGGTGAAGCCGCCGGCGAGCCCGAACCACAGGGCGTCCTCGGTGACGACGACGGGCCCCGGCACGTTGCGCAGCCGACCGGTGGACAGGAGCTGCATGAGCCGAGCTTCCGGGAACTCGCTCGGCAGGCCGAGTCGCACCTCGCGACCCCAGCGTTCGGCCTCGTTCTCGGTGACCACGGGCCAGCCGCGATCCTCGTTGTTCTCGAGGAGCGCGTAGCCCGAATCGTGCTTCGCGAGGACGAAACCCTGGCCCAGTTCGATCGTGGTGCGGCCCGGGAACTGATCGAACAGGCCGCCTTCGAACACGAGCACCTGGTCGAGCCGGCCGGCCGCGGGCGGGCTGATCGGCCCGCGGGCGGGGCGGGTCCACTTGCCGTTGCGGGGATCGAACGAGACGGTCATCGCCCGGCCCGACGAGTCGGGACCGGTGTGGGCGATCACCGTTCCGCCACCGATCCCGCCGACGGTCTCGAGCTCGAGCCCGACGAGGGCGGGAAGCGCCCCGGGCCCGCGATCCGCCGCCGGGGCGGCTCCGGGGAGGGCGAGCAAAAGGGTGAGGGCGAAGACGGTGGATCGACGGAAACGGATCATCGGGCTCAGGTTGCCTCCGGACGCCGGTCGGACGAGGGATCGAACGGAAGCCTAGCACAGCACCCGCGGGAACGAAGCCTGCCGCAGCCCCGCGGCCTGCGTTAGACTCAAGGGGCAGCGATCGCGGTCCCCGGTTCTGGCCCCCCTTTTGAAAGCGCACCCGAGGCGTCATGCTCACGGCCAGTCACCTGTACCAATACACCTCGTGCCCGCGCTGGTCGTGGAACGAGCTGCACGGCGACCCGAAGCGCAAGCGGGGCCCCTCCGCCTTCCTCAAGAAGCTTCTCGCCGACGGCATCCAGCACGAGGAGTCGATTTACGCCTCGCTTCAGCCCGCCCGCGTGCCCTACGTGAGCGATCGGGCGGTAGGCGAGGCCGAGACCGCGCGTCTCCTGGCTGCCGGCGCCCCCCTGATCGCCCAGGCCGTCCTGCGCGCGCCGGACGGGCGGATCGGCATCGTCGACCTGCTCGAGCGCCGGCCGGGCCGCTCGGCGCTGGGCGAGTTCACGTACGAGCCCGTCGAAATCAAGACCGCGCGCGCAATCAAGCCCGTGTACAAGCTCCAGCTCGCGTTCTATGCCGACCTGCTCGCGGGCGTGCTCGGAACCTGGCCGACCTCGGCGCACGTGATCCTCCACGACGGTTTGCGCACCTCCTTTGACCTCGCCGAGGTGCGCGACCAGTACGACGAACTGCTCGCCGGGCTGCGCGCCGTCGCCGCGGGTGTCGAGCCCTCCGTCCATATCAGTTCCACCTGCGGGGACTGTCCGTGGGAACTCACCTGCCTGCCCCACGCCGAGACGCTTCGCGACGTATCGCTCACCTACGGTATGCAGCGCCGAACCGCGCACGACCTGCGCGGCCGCGGCATCGCCACGCTGCCCGCGCTGGCCGAGATCGATCCGGCCGACCTCGCGCAGTGGACGGGCCTGGGACTGGCTGCGGCGCGGCTGCTCGTCACGCAGGCCCGCGCGCTCGAGGAGGGCGTCGCCGTGTGGCGTGGCCCGGTCGCGTTCGTGGGGGCGCCGGTCGACGTGTACTTCGACATCGAGGGCGATCCAGAGCACGACGTGCTCTACCTGTTCGGCGTGCTCGTGCGCGCCCAGGACGGCACCGAGACCTATCGCGCGTTCGTCGCCGAGCGGCCCGAGGACGAAGCGCGCGCCTTCAACGAGTTGCTCGACTTCCTCGACTCACTGCCGGGGGCACCCGTCTATCACTACCATCACTACGAACGTGCGGCGCTGCGCCAGCTCGGACAGCGCTACCAGGTCGACGGGGCGCGCATCGCGTCGATCCTGTCCCGCCTGCGCGACCTGCACCGCGACCTGTCGGTGTCGGTCGTGCTTCCCGTGTATTCGTATTCGCTGAAGGCGGTGGCCAAGTACCTGGGTCACGCCTGGCGTCACCCCGATGCCAGCGCCGCGCAGTCGATGTACTGGTACTCGTCGTGGCTCAAGACGGGGGAGCGACGTCACCTCGACGACGCCGTCGAGTACAACGAGGATGACTGCCGCGCCACGCGGATTCTCAAGGAGTGGCTTGCCGCGGGCCCGGAGGCCGGGACCGTTCCGGCCGCCGCAGCCTCGTCCATCGGCATCGCCGCGCGCGGCCCCATCGTCGGCGCCTGAGAGATCCCGCACACACCATCAAGAGGTCCCGACCAAACACGAAGCCCGCCGGGACCGTGAGGTCGCGGCGGGACTTCGCCCCAGTCGAGCGGCGCGCGGTGCTGCGTGGCGGTGGTGCGAGGATCGAACCCTTCTGTTACCGGTACTCGGCCTTCATCGCGCCCCAGCTCGTGGCCACGGCCACCGGCGCGCCCATCGCGTCGCCGGCCAGGTTCGTCTCGGAGTAGGTGCGGCACTCGGGCAGGCCCATCGTGTCGGAGGCCAGCGTCAGGCGGCCCGCGGCCGACTTCGAGATCGCCAGCACCAGGGCGGGGGTCCGGCCACCGTGACCGGCTTCGACCTTCAGGCTCAGGCGCGTTCCGTTCAGGCCGCTGGTCACGCCCGTCAGCGACATGCGCCGCGCATCGGACAGCTCGCCCAGCGCCAGCACCAGCACCGCCTCCTTCGCCCAGTCCACGTTCGCGGGCAGCGCTTCGGGAGCGACGGCCAGACCCTCTTCGGCCATGCGCTCGTTCCACTTCTCCCACTGGGCGGCGCTGTGCAGGACCATCGCGACGGGGGCCATCCAGGCGCTCATCGCGTAGTTCTCGACGGTGCGGCAGGCGGCCGACTTCTTCGCACACTCGGCCGCGTTCCGGGGGGCGGCGCCCGCCAGCGAGGCCGTCATCACCAGGGTCATGGCCATCGCGGCCAGGGCCGCGGTCTTGGTCTGCGTGCGAGCGTTCATCGGACACCTCCAGGAGCTTGCTGCGTTCGGGCTGGGGGCCTCGTGCCCCCGACGAGGCTTGCAGATTGCAAGGGCCGGGCCATACCAGTCCGGCCAGGGGCCGGACTTTCATTTGATTGAATGGCAACAAGTTAGCCTCCGGATAGGCAGCAGACCCCAGATTCTGCCTCCGGCGAGCCGGTGAGGAATTCCCCGCTCATCGAGGACGCCGCGTGTGGGGCGGACGCCGCGTGGCCGGTTGCGCCGGGCCCGGCCGGGGCGCACACTCGATTCGTGCGGCCCATCACGCTTCGAAATCCCACTCTTGCTTCAGCGCTTCGCTTCCTCGCCTTCGTTGCCGGAGGGATGCTGCTCGCGCCGTGCCCGGTGCGAGCGCTCTCGCTCGCGCCCTCCGGGGAGACTGCCCCGATGTCGCGGGTCGGCCGGGTGGCCGCGGCGGACTCCCGCTTCGACGCTGACGGCGTGTTGCGCACGCACGTCGTGCTGGTCGACGACGTCGGCCACGAGACCGCGCGCTTCGCCGTGCCGGGGGGAGTCGTCGGCGATGCACGCTGGGTCGTCGACGGGGCGCCCGTCTTTCTCGTCGGCGAGACGGTCGAGGTCGCGCTCGCAGAGTCGCGCGCCGGCTGGACGGTCGCCGCGGGAGACGACGCGGTCGCGCGGCTGGATCCGACTTCCGACGGACGGAGCGGCGCGCTGCTCGGCGGCGAGGTGCCGACCGTGCAGTCGTTGACGCCCGACCTGGGCGGCGCCACGCCCGGGATCGGCACGCTGGTGACCGTCCGGGGCGCCCACTTCGGCGCCGAGCAGGAAGACTCGCGCGTCACCTTCCAGGGACTGTTCGAGCGCGTCGATGCGCCGGTCGTGTCGTGGTCGGACGACGTCATCGAGTGCCGGATCCCGCGGCCGGGGCTGCGCGGCGTGCCGCAGGTGCTCACCGGGACCGTGAAGGTGTGGACCGCGGCCGGGGGCTGGAGCGACGGCCACATGTTCAACAACGGACCGCGCTTTCGCGTGCTCTACCAGTGGGCCGGCGATCGCTGGCCGACCTCGCGGTTGCCGGTGCGCGTGTGGCTGAATCCGGAGGGCTTCCCCGGGGGCGCGGGTGCCGCGACGATGTTGGCGACCTCGTTCGCCGGATGGAACACCGCGGGCTCTTACGCCCGCTTCGAATACGCCGGCCTGACGAACGCCGAAGCCGGGCCCCACGAGGGCATCGGCATGCGCTCGGGCGACGGTCGCAACACGGTGCGGTGGCGGACGGTCTGGCCGCACGACCCGGGCATCCTGGCCGTCACCTGGTCGCTGATCGACACGCTCACGTACCAGCGGCGCGAGGTCGATCTCGAGATCAACGGCGCTGACCACCGCTGGTCGACGGCCGACGAGGGGAACCTCGACGCCTACGACCTGCCGTCGACGCTGACGCACGAGTTCGGGCACTGGCTGCGGCTGGGGCACACGCAGCTCGTGGCCAGCGTCATGCGCGCGGTCGTGGCGCCGGGGCAAAGACGTCGTGAAGTCTCCGCTGCGGACCGCTTCGGGGCCTCCTTCATCCACCCGTCGTACGGTACGATCATGGGGCCCGAGGCGATCGCCGAGGATGCGCCGCTGATGCTCTCGGTGATCGCGCGCGATCGCCAGGGCGACCTGCAGCCCGGCCTCGCCGCCGAGCGGATCCGCGCCTACCTGGTTCCGCTCGACGGTGTGGCCAGGCCGGAGCCGCTCGACACGACGCTGGCGGTCGAGCCGATCGAGGTCGTCTTCGGCGATCGGCCGACCGACGGCGACGGTGCGACCACTGTGCGCTTCGAGAGGCGCCGGCCGCACGAGCTCGCCGTCAACCGTCACCTCGATGCGGTACAGCCCGCGCGGCACGCT
>JBKJNH010000223.1:0-9846 GCA_046596055.1 Candidatus Eiseniibacteriota bacterium | reverse complement strand
GGCTGGGCACGATCAAGAAGACGCTGCTCTCGGCCTACGGCATCCCGCGGCGCGGCGGCATCAACGCGATCGACCTCGACGAGGGCGATGAGATGATCGAGGCCGCGATCACCGACGGCACGCAGGACCTGATCCTCGCCAAGCGCCACGGCAAGGCGATCCGCTTCCACGAGCAGGAGGTGCGGTCCATGGGCCGCACCGCCCACGGCGTGAAGGCCGTGACGCTCGAGGATGACGACGTCGTCGTGTCGATGGTCACGGTGCGCCGCGATGCCACGCTGCTGTCGATCACCGAGCACGGCTACGGCAAGTGCTCGCCGGTCGAGGAGTACCGCGTCAGCCACCGCGGCGGGCTGGGCATCATCACGATCAAGACCACGGACCGGAACGGCGCCGTCGTCGCCGTGAAGGAAGTGGTCGAGACCGACCAGCTCATGATCATGACCTCGAACGGCCAGGTGATCCGCGTGCCGGTGAAGGGCATCTCGGTGCTCGGCCGCAACACGCAGGGCGTGCGCTTGATCAACCTCGACGAGGGCGACAAGGTGACCGATGTCGCCCGGGTCGTGATCGAGGATGAGAACGGCAACGCCGGCGACGGCGAGGCCGCCGACGCCGCGGACGAGGGTGAAGGCGCCGAGCCCGACGCCTAGAACGCGACACGCGCGGGGCGCGGCCACGAGGTCGCGCCCCTTCGCTTTCCCCCGCTTGTGAAAGAGTTCACGTGAGCCTGGATCACGTCAGCGACTCCACGGTCCGCCGTCTCTCCAACTACCTGCGCGTGCTCGACGAGCTCGAGCGCGAGGGCGAAGACGTGATCTCGTCGCAGGGGCTGGCCGAGCGCGCGGGGGTGACGCCGGCGCAGGTGCGCAAGGACCTCTCTTACTTCGGCTCGTTCGGGCGGCGCGGTCTCGGCTACACGGTGGCGAGCCTCAAGGCCGAGGTGCGCGCGATCCTCGGGCTCGACCGGCGCTGGCGCGTGGCGCTGGTCGGTGCGGGCAACATCGGCAGCGCGCTCTTCGCTTACAAGGAGTTCGTGCGCCAGGGTTTCGACATCGTCGCCGTGTTCGACGATGCGCCCGATCGTATCGGCCAGGCGCTGGGCGAGCTCGAGATCCGACCCATGGAAGACTTCGAGCGCATCTGCCGCGAGCGTCGCGTCGACATCGGCGTGATCGCCACCCCGGCGAAGGACGCGCAGCAGCTCGCCGACCTGATGACGCGCGTCGGCCTGCGCGGCATCCTCAACTTCGCGCCGCGCAAGCTGTTCGTTCCCCCCTCCGTGGCCCTGCGCACCGTCAACATGGCGATCGAGCTGGAGAGCCTGTCCTTCACTCTGGCGCAGGACGAGCAGACGCGCCATGGCCGGCGCCGCTTCCCGCCCGGCGACTGACACCCCGCCGCCGGGCCATGGCCACCTTCGCGCTCGTCTTCATCAACCTGATCTTCGGCGCCACCTTCGTGGTCGTGAAGGACGCGATGACGCACGTGACGCCCGTGCGCTTCATCGCACTGCGCTTCCTGGTCGGCGGCGGGGTCCTGTTGCTGCTGGCCCTCGTGCGCGAACGCGCCGCCCTGCGCGCCCGGCGGACGTGGCGCGACGGCGCGCTGCTCGGGGCACTCCTCTACGTGGGGTTCGCCACGCAGACGGCGGGCCTGGTGTTCACCACGCCCGCGATCTCGGCGTTCGTCACCGCGATGTCGGTGCCGTTCGTCCCGGTGCTGGCCGTCCTGTTCCTCCGGGATCGCGTGAGCCCGGCGGCGTGGACCGGCGTCGGCCTCGCGTTTGCCGGCCTCCTCGCGCTGACCTGGCCGGGCAGCGGGATCCGCTTCGGCCCGGGCGAGGCGTTGACGATCGTGACCGCGCTCGGCTTCGCCACGCACTTCATCGTCACCGCGCACCTGACGGCGCACACGCCTCCGCTCACTTTGGCCGGCGTGCAGATCGCGGTGGCCGGCGCCCTGGCGATGGCGACGCTGCCGCTCGACGGGGCGCTCCACGCGGCCGGGACCACGGACCTTGCGCCGGCCGCCCTGTTCGCGCCGCTACCAGCGATCGCCTGGTTCGAGATCGTCGGCATGGGCCTCGGGGCAACGGCGTTCGCCTTCCTCGCCCAGACCTGGGCGCAGCGCACCGTGCCGGCGACTCAGGTCGCGGTCATCTTCGCCCTCGAGCCGGTGTTCGCGACCCTGTTCTCGGCCCTCTTTTTCGGCGAGCGCTTCGGGCTGCGCGCTGCGATCGGGATGGCCTGCATCCTCGTAGGCATGATCATCGTCTCGCTGCGCGGGGGCGTGTCCGACGAGCGCTGATGTCGCGCTACGGCCGGATCGAACGGAGCGGATCCGGCGGGCCGAGTAGCGGGATCTCGACCTGGATGCCCGCATGGAACCGCCAGTCGGAAGGCCCCGACCCCACCGCGGTGCGGACCCCGCCGACCGGGGCGATGCGCAGGTGCTGGATGAGGACGTGCGGGGCAGCCACGGCAGCCGGCGAGTACTCGAGCGCGAACAGCCAACGCGCCGGATCGCTGAACTTGCCCGCGCGACCGATGCCACCGGAGATGGACCGGATCGAGCCGCGCCCGCTCGGGAACATGAGCCGGATGTCTCGGAACGCGTCGTCCTGCAGGTCGCGATCGACCATCAGGCGGATTGCCTCGATGGCGAACGGCGAACGTGGCGCCGGAACCTGGATCCCGAGCGGGATGATCTGGTGCGGAGGATTTTCCGCGAGGCCGGCGATGAACACGATCCGGGAGAACAACCATGGCTTGAAGACGCGCTCGGGGTGCAGGTACGAGGGGTGCGTCCAGTAGTCGCGGCGGACGACGGGCGTCCGGACCCAGGCCTGCAGCACGTTCCACGAGGGAGTGTCGAGCGAGTCCGGGATCGCGTAGTCGCCGGCGCGCGCCCCCCAGAAGCAATCGTGGTGGAGCCGGAAGAACTCGAGCACATCCGATCGGCCCGTTTCCGGGCCGCGCAGCAGGTCATCCAACGCCTGGAAGTCGGCTGAAGGGTACAGCGAATAGAGGCCGCGGCTCTCGAAGCCCCAGGGGAACGTTCCCCCGACCGCCGAGTCCGCGCGGGGATCGGCCAGTGCCGCCGGGACCGCGGCGCCTTTCAGGGCCGACAGGCGGTCGACGATCTTCCGATCATCCCGACGCGGGAACGAGAACGCCGACTGGAACGGTCCCAGCTCGTCGATCCCGAAAGCGGGCCCCACGTCGCGCTGTCCCCAGGCGGCCCGGTAGCCGTAGTTGGCGTCCATGCCCAGGTCGAACCGGCCGTCGTCGTTGCGGTCCGGGGCGAGCGCGTGCTTGCCCAACTCGATCAGCACCGGCATGTGCTGTGGCAGGTGTTGCGGCCGCTGGAAGGCGAGCTGCCCGCCGCGATCCCGGAGCACGATGTTCGCCGCCGCTGCGTCGCCGTGCGCGTCGGCGGCGAACGCCGCCACGTCGCCCACCGCGTCCGTGTAGGCGATGGCGTGCTCGGCATCGTGCACGTGCGCGCCTCCCCCGATGTCGTAGAGGAAGTAGAGCCAGTAGCTGATCTCGTCCCCGCCGGTCGGCGCGCCTCCCCGGACCCTGAAGCCGACGCGCGGCTCGGGCGGGTCGCTCAGACGCGTGAGGATGAGCGTGGAGGCACCCGTCTCCGCGCCGTTCGGGCGCTCGTGGCGCAGCTCGTAGACGACGGCGCCCTGAGTCCGCGGAGCGCGCGCCGACCCGCGCGACACGACGCCATGCGGCTCGTGATAGAGGTGCTCGTGCAGGCCGCGCGTCGTTGAGCAGAGGGTGTCGAGATCCTTGTACAGGTCAAGCCTTCCCCCGGACCCGGGATAGCCGACAAAGCTCGTCGTGACGTTCCACGGCAAGTCGCCTTCGATCACGAGCAGCGTGTCGGGGGGACGGGCATCCCGGCGCACGAGCGTGCGCGCCGACACGTTCTGCGTGAGCGGCAGGCCCTGCTGTTGCAGCGCGCGGACGATGCTGCCAGGGAGCGGCGATCCGCCGGTCCGCGCGTCGACGCGGATGCGATCCGAGAGGCCAGCCGAGACCGTGAGCCCGCGCTCGGGGTTCACGATGTAGGCCACCGCGCCCGAGTCGGACACGTCAGGCTCGCACGCGAAGGCGCGCGGGGAGAACTCGATCCCCGCGCTGCGCAGCGCGGTATGCGTCGATTGTGGCAGCGGCCACGCGTCCCAGGTCGAGTCGCGCCCGCGCGAGCGGATCCGTTGCGTCAGCTCGTCATCCTGGATCGTGACGCGGAACGGGCGGCGGTTTCCGTGCAGCGCGTTGATGGTGCGCAGGTCGAACAGCCCGACCGCCAGCTCCGACGGATCGGCCAGGTCGATCAGGCCGTCCCCATCATTGTCGCGCCCGTCGAAGGCGAACGCGTGTGGGATGACCGGGTACAGAACCTCGTCGGTCGCCGGGCGGAGGATCGGCGTGTAGAGGAGCGCAATCCGGCCCTCGGGATGCAGCGACACCAACGAGTCGGAGACTGCGTCCGCCCGGGGATCCCGGCTGGGCGTGAAGCCGTGGACCGGCGGCGGCAGGAGGAACAGCGCCCCGCAGACGAGCGGGGCGAGGACAGAGGCGCGCACGACCGCGGGGGGGCCGGCAGGCGAACCGGGAGTGCGGCGACCAGAAGACATCGGCCCCCCTTTCGCGTGGGCGGCGAGTCTGCGTCCGCGGCGGGGCAGCCGTCAATGTTTTCGGGAGGGGGGGGCGATCTTGTCGTCGGGGCGCGGGCCTGCCAGACTGACGTCGCTCCCGTCCCGCCCCCGCATTGCATGGAGGATTCGCATGGCTGCAGAGGTCGGCAAGAAGGCCCCCGCGTTCAAGCTGCCGGGTTCGAACGGGGAGACCGTGGCGTTGTCGGAACTCAACGCCGCGGGAAAGAGCGTCGTCCTCTACTTCTATCCCAAGGACGACACGCCCGGCTGCACGAAGGAGGCCTGTGAGTTCCGTGACGCCGTGAAGAAGTTCACCAGCAGGAAGGCCGTGGTGCTGGGCGTCAGTCCCGACTCGCTCAAGGCGCACGACAAGTTCATCGCCAAGTTCGGGCTGCCGTTCCTGCTGCTCTCCGACGCCGACCACGCGGTCGCCGAGAAGTACGGCGTGTGGGTCGAGAAGTCCATGTACGGCCGCAAGTACATGGGGATCGAGCGCTCAACGTTCGTCATCGGGCCCGACGGCAAGGTCAAGGCGGCCTTCCGCAAGGTGAAGGTCGACGGCCACGTCGACGAGGTGCTCGCGGCGGTTGCGGGTTAGAACGGCCTCTGGCAGCTTGAGTCAACTGTCACGACGCCGTCGACATGATCGCGGATGCGGTTCGAGGGGCGCAGCAGCTCGTGCGCCTCTCGAACCGTCTGGCGCTCTTGTTCACGTCATTTCCCACAGGCTCCGGATCGGCACCGCGTAGAGCCCATCGCCGAATCCGGCAGTCGCCTCGCCATCGTAGAGCACCACTCCCGCAACAAATCGACTGCCAGCCGCCCCCGCGAGCTTCCGCAGCCCGCGAAAGTCCCGGTCCGTCACTGTCGCGGACGCCTTGACTTCGACGCCAGCAACTTCGCGCGCGCCGCGCTCGAGCACGATGTCGACTTCGACGCCGTCCTTGTCGCGGAAGTGGTGGAATGCGATGTCCGTCTCGTGGAAGCTCGCCTGTCGGCGGAGTTCCTGAAAGACAAAAGTCTCGAGCAGCGGACCGAGGAGCGTCCGGTCACGTGCGAGCGCCGATGCGTCCAGGCCGAGCAGTGCACAGGCGACGCCCGTGTCGCCGACGTGCAACTTGGGGCGCTTGATGAGGCGGCTCGCGCGGTTCGTGTGCCAGGGAGGGAGCAGATCGAGCAGGAACACCCGCTCCAGCAGCGTGATGTAGTCGCGGATGGTCGGACGGCTCTGCTGGAACGGGGCGGCCAGCTCGCTCGCGTTGAAGAGCTGCGCGGTTCGTCCGGCCACCAGCGCGAGCAGGCGTGGCAACGTGTCCAGGGTGCTGATCCGCGCCATGTCTCGCACGTCGCGCTGGACCAGCGCTTCAACGTAGTCCCGGTACCATGCGGTCCGGCGGCGAGCCGCCTCGCGCGCGAGCGCCGCCGGGTAGCCCCCCGCGGTGACACGAGCGATGAGTACCGCGCCGAGCCGCTCACTCCGGCGCAGCTTGAACCCGCTGTCCAGCAGGGTGCCAATAAAACGGGGCCGTCGGCCCGCGAGCTCGCACTGGGCCAGGGGATGTAAGCGCAGGATCTCCATGCGGCCGGCCAGCGAGTCGGCCAGCCGGGGAACCAGGAGCACGTTGGCCGAGCCTGTGAGGATGAATCGCCCGGGAGTCCGCCGCCGGTCCACTGCGGTCTTGATCGCGGTGAACAGCTCGGGCGCACGCTGCACTTCGTCGAGGACTGCTCGCTCCGGCAGATCGGCCACGAAGCCCACGGGATCTGCCTGAGCCGCTGAGAGCGTGACGGCGTCATCGAAGCTGAAGTAGGCGTAGCCGCGCGACTCGCCGACCTTCTGCGCGAGGGTCGTCTTCCCCGACTGGCGCGGGCCGTGGATCAGGATCACGGGGGTGTCCGCCAGGGCTTCGACGAGCCGCGCCTCTACGAACCGGGGATGGAAACTGGTGGCTGTCATAGCGGCCAAGTGTAAGGCGGGGTCCCGGCCAACTGCAATGTTTATCCTCGGCTGTTTGAAAGTTTCCGCAGCGCCCGATGGCCGCCAGTCCAAGTGTGGTCGAACGCTAGACGGCCAGGAAATAGGACTGAACCGGCGATGGAGCCAGGGCCGGCGGTGAGTCGTGGTGATCAAGCTCGAGCCGGAGTGCGCCCAGGCCGGGATCGCACTCAATCTGGCTCACCACGCGGGTGGAAGAGCAAGCTCCCGGGAAGTCGGGACAGCAAGTGAATGCTTCCGCGACGCAGTGAAGAAGTTCACTAGCAAGAAGGCGGTCGTGCTGGGCGTGAGCCCCGATTCGCTCAAGGCGCACGACAAATTCATCACCAAGTTCGGGCGGCCGTTCCTGCTGCTCTCCGACGCCGACCACGCGATCGCCGAGAATTACGGCGTGTGGGTCGAGAAATCCATGTACGGCCGCAAGTACATGGGTGTCGAGCGCTCGACATTCGTCATCGGGCCCGACGGCAAGGTGAAGGCGGCGTTCCGCAAGGTGAAGGTCGACGGCCACGTCGACGAGGTGCTGGCGGCGGTTGCGGGGTGAAGACACGACCCTCGCGGGAGAGCTCCCGCGAGGGTCGCCGGTCACCGGCGGTTCACGGACACTTGCCCGTGGCGGTCGACGTGAGGAAGGCGGTCGCCATGATCGCGAAGTCGCCGAGACCGGCGGCTCCATTGCCATCACAGGTGAAATTGGACGCGCTGGCCGGAACGCCGCTCCCGCAGTTGCACGGCGGGAACGCAAGCGGGCAGTTGGAGTCGCAGACGGGGCCCGGGGGTCCTGGATTGCAGTCCTCGTAAGGGCAGGGACAGGCGCCGAGGAAAGCGCAGACAAAGATCGCCAAGTCGTTCAGGCCGGTCGAGCCGCTCGCGTCGAGGTCCGTCGACCACGCGGTTCCCGCGAGCAGATCGTCGACGGGCGCCCTGGGGGCCGCCATGGCGCCGTGGGTGCATGTCAGGACAAACAACAGCGAGAGCAGGGCCGTTCGGGCGGCGATGAAAGCTGGGCGTCTGAGCATGGAGCGCTCCGGGGTGAACGAAGCAATCGTCGAGGATCGTACTGGGGCGAGAATCATACTCTCGGCGGGCGCGGCGTCAATGCATGAATTTCACGGCCACACCATCGACGCATACGTGACGACCGAGCCGCCGGGCTCGACCGACTGCTCGTAGCCGAGCAGGCGCCCGGCGCCCGGTCGCGCCACGCGGAGCATCGCGTACATCGCCGCGAAGCCGCAGATGCGCGTCGAGTCGTCGTGCGCGGCGATGGCGTCGAACCACGCCTCCGCGTCGCCGGTGAGCGCGGCGGCGATCGCCGCCCGGTCCGTCTGCTCGATTCCGGCCAGCGTCTCGGCATCGAGTTCGATCGCGTCGCCGAAGCGGGCTCCCACGTGCGACAGATCCACGCCTGCGACGAACGCCACGCGCTGCCCGGCCGCGGCCAGGCGCGCGGCCTCGGCGTCGATCGCGGCGAGCGTGTCGGCGATGACCGGCACGTCGGCCGGCCGACGCTCGAAGCGCACCAGCCCATGAAAGCCCGAGCACAGGATCGGCACGATCTTCGGAGTCTGCGCGGTCAGGTGGCGGCGCAACGCCAGCGCCTGGAATTCGATCGAGTGCTCGCTGCGGTGGGCGATCTCCTCGGCCAGGATCGCCGGGCTCGTCGCGGCGACGATGCGCTCCACCGAGTCCGTGGCCACCTCGACGGTGCCCAGCGGCGTGGCGAACGGCTTGGCGGTGATCGCGAACGGCTCCTCGAGCATCATGTGCCCCACGCCGAACACGAACACGACATCGGGCGACTGGTCGGGGGCCACGCCGTCGAACGCGCTCCATGCGCGGGCGAACATGGCTCCGCCGCGTTGCAGGTCGATGTGAGGGGCGGCCAGGGCACGTGGCGCGCTGCCCGGCGCGGCGTCCGCCGCCCGGATCGTCACGCCCTCGGCAAGGGCACGCTCGGCGGCGATCTTCTCATGCTGCGACAGGAAGCCGCCCAGCTCGACCGGGTCCTCGGGGTAGGAGAGCCCCGCGAGCACCGAGGGGCGCACCGGCAGCGCGCGATACTCGGCATGCATCGCGTCACGCGCCGCGAAGTAGCGCGGCGACTCGAGCAACAGGTGCGTATCCAGCGTCTCGACGAACTTGCGGATCTGGTCGCCCGCGCGCGGATCGCCCGTCTGCTGGTCGATGAGCGCGACCAGGTCCTCGAGCGACACGGCGCCGTCGAGGAGCTGCAGGATCGGCACGGCCTCGGGCGAGATCGCCAGCGGGCGCGTCGCCACGCCCGATGGGTCGGAGAGCACGATGAACGTGCGATCGTCCTCGCGGACCTGTTCGACCTCGATCGCGCGCAGGCGGGGGTGGGTCGGTACCCTGGGTGCGCCGTCGTCCTCGCCCTCGTCGCGACGCGTCGAGATCGGCCGTCCGTCGGGACCCAGCAGCGTCCCCGGCTTCACGCCGCCGGGCAGGATGATCCGCGAACCGCCGGGCTCGTCGCTCACTTCGCTCCGCCGTCGGGCCGGGCCAGCGCCGCCTCGAGGACGCGCACTCCGACTTCGACGCCGAGCGAGAGTGCGCGCTCGTCCGGGTTGAAGCTGCCGGAGTGATGGGCGAACGTCTCGATGCCCTCGGCATTCGCGGTGCCCACCATGTAGTAGCAACCGGGCACGAGCTCGAGGAAGCGCGACATGTCCTCGGAGCCCATACAGCGATACGCCGAGACGCCGTCCTTGCCGAGCAGGCGCGTCACGACGTCGCGCACCAGCGCGGTCGGCGGGCCGGCGTTGATCGTCGGCGGATAGTTGGGCCTGAACTCGTAGTCGATGCCGGCGCCGTGCGCCGCCGCGATGCCGCGCGCCAGCGACTCGATCCGCTCGGAGATGAACAGCGCGAGCGCACGGTCGTAGGTGCGCACGGTGCCGTCGAGAGCGGCCTCGGTCGGCAGAATGTTCGACTTGGTGCCGGCGTGCAGCAGGCCGATCGTCATGACGGCCGGCTCGAGCGGATTGACCGAGCGGCTGACCACGGTCTGCAGCGCCAGGACGATGTGCGACGCGACGACGACGAGGTCGCTGGCCTGGTGCGGCGCCGCGCCGTGCCCGCCCTTCGAGTGCAGGCGGATCGTGAACTCGTTCGAGCTGGCGTAGACGCCGCCCTCGCGCACGCCGATCACGCC
>JBKJNH010000077.1:0-14427 GCA_046596055.1 Candidatus Eiseniibacteriota bacterium | reverse complement strand
CTCGAAGGTCCGCTTGAGCGTGCCCTCGGTCATCTTCATGATGTTCGACTTGGTCGCGCAGTGGACCTTCTTGCGGCCCTCGGCGCGCGCGAACTCGAAGCCCAGGCGGACGATCTTCTCGCAGCCCTTGCGCGAGATCAGCTTGAGCGCCTCGGCCACGCCCGGCGTCTGCATGTACTCGATGCCCGCGTACAGGTCCTCGACGTTCTCACGCACGACCACGAGGTCGATGTTCTTGTCGGCGAAGGGCGTCGGCACTCCCGGGAGCGTGCGCACCGGGCGGATGTTGGCGTAGGTCTCGAACAGCTTGCGCAGGGTGACGTTGGCGCTCTTCTCGCCGAAACCGATGGGCGTCTCGAGCGGGCCCTTGAGCGCGATCTTCGTCTTCTTGATCGAGTCGATCGTCTCCTGCGGGACGCCCGAGGGCAGGCCCTTCTTGAACACGCTCGCCCCGGCCTCGCGGTCCTCCCAGGCGACGGCCGCGCCGGTCGCCTCGATGATGCGCCGCGTCGCGCCGGTGACCTCGGCGCCGATGCCGTCGCCGGGGATGAACGTGACGAGCTTCTTGCCTTCGGGGGTCAGGTGGAACTGGGACATGAATCGGGCTCCTCGCGGGCGCCAGCGCCCGCCACGATGGGGATGCGGGGAACGGATCAACGAGGGAATAGCACGTCCAGGGCGGCCTGTAAATCCTAAGTTGGAAAGAGCTTAGCGGGCCCGCTGCACGCTGGTGTACGCCCTCTCCACGAGCTCCCCCGCGGCCGCCGCCGTCGCCGCCGTGGCGGTCAGGTGCCCCATCTTCCGGCCGGGACGAGGAACCCCCTTGCCGTAGAGAGTCAGGCTGACCCCGGGAAGCGCGAGCGCTCGCGCGAACGGCGGCTCCTCCCCGTCGGCCCACAGGTCGCCGAGCAGGTTGTGGATCGCCGCGGGGCGAACGACCTCGACCGAGCCCAGCGGCAGGCCGCACACGGCGCGCACGAGCTGCTCGAACTGTCCCGTGACGCAGGCGGGGTCGCTGCCGTGGTAGCTGTTGTGCGGTCGCGGGGCAAGCTCGTTGACCAGCAGGCGTCCGTCACGCGTGTGGAAGAACTCGACGCACAGGAGTCCCGTGACGTCGAGCTCGCGCGCGATCTCCCCCGCCAGATCCTGTGCGCGCGCTGCAAGCGTCGGCGACAGGTCGCCCGGCAGTTCGGACCAGGCGAGAATGCGATCGACGTGGTGATTGCGCGCCGCCGGGTAGACGGCGATCGCACCGTCGACGCCGCGAGCCACCAGGACCGAGAGTTCGCCCTCCAGCGCGAGCGCCTCCTCGACCACGCACGGCACGGCGCCCACCGCCTGCCACGCCGTGCGCGCCGCCGCTTCGAGGCGGGCATCGGCCACCGGCGCTCGTGCCGCCACGACCGCCTCGGAGTGCGCGCGGTCGTCGTCCTCGTCGAGCGCGGCCTGGCCGCGGCCGTCGTAGCCACCGAAGCTCGACTTGGCGAAGACCCGGCCGCGGAACTCGCGCACCGCGGCGACGAACGCGGCTTCGTCGCCGGCCGCGCGGAACGGCCCCGTGGGGAAGCCCCTGGCCGCGAGCCACTCCTTCTGCCGCACGCGATCCTGCACGACGTGCATCACGGCCGGCCCGGGACGCACGGGCGCGTGCTGCGCGGCCGCGGCGAGCGCGGCCGGTGCGATCTGCTCGATCTCGAGCGTGACGAAGGTGCAGCCGCGCGCCAGCTCCGCGGCCGCGGCGGCATCGTCGAACGACGCGGCGATCACGCGCTCGACGACGGGTGCGGCGGCGCAGGCGGGATCCGGGTCGAGGACGTGGACGGCAAACCCCAGCGGGCGGGCGGCGAGCGCGGTCATGCGCCCGAGTTGCCCACCGCCCAGGATGCCGAGAACAGCGCTCACGGCGTCGAGTCGCCGAGGACCTCGTCGCGGCGCGCCGCGGTCCACGCCCGAAGTCGTTCGCGCAGCTCCGGGTCGCCGAGGGCAACGATGCGCGCGGCGAGGAGCGCCGCGTTTGCCGCGCCCGCCGCGCCGATGGCGAGCGTGCCGACGGGCACGCCCCTGGGCATCTGGGCGATGGAGAGGAAGGCGTCGACGCCGCCGAGCGCGGTCGCGGCGACGGGCACGCCGAGCACCGGCAGGATCGTCTTCGCGGACGTCATTCCCGGGAGGTGCGCGGCGCCGCCGGCGGCGGCGATGATCACGGCGAGGCCGCGCGATTCGGCGGTCGATGCGTATTCGAACATCCAGTCGGGAGTGCGATGCGCGGAAACGATGCGCACCTCGTGCGGCACGGCGAGCGCGGTCAGGAGCTCGACGGCGGGCGCCATCGTCTCGAGGTCGCTCTGGCTGCCCATGATCACACCGACCCGGGGCGCGGGTGCGGCATCGGCGGGGCGCGGCTCGTTCATTGGCGCATGTTCGTCGCGCCGTCGCCGGGTGTCAAGGCATGCTACCTTGTGCCTCATGCGCATCCTTCGCACGAAGTTCCTCGGCTCGTTCCTCGACCCCGCCGCCTGTCCGCGCGAGCGCCCCGGCATCGCGTTCACGGGTCGCTCGAACGTGGGCAAGTCGTCGCTCGTCAACCGCTTCGCCAATCAGGCGATCGCGCGCACGAGCAAGACACCGGGGCGCACGCGGCAACTCGTCTACTTCGAGCTCGAGTCCGACAAGACGCCCCCGTTCTACCTGATCGACCTCCCCGGCTACGGTTACGCGGCCGGCCCCGAGAAGGAGCGCCGCACATTCGCCCGCGCGGCGCAGGAACTGCTGGGCGATCCCTCGCGCCGGGCTGCGCTGTTCCAGCTGGTCGACGTGAGCGTGCCGTGGCAGGACTCGGATCTCGAGATGTTGACGTGGCTCCTGGAGGACGACGTCCCTTTTGCGCTGGCCTTCACCAAGTGCGATCGCGTCAACCGCAGCGCGCCTTCACGCAAGCTCGCCGAACTGCGAAAGCTCCTGCCCTGGCGCGAGGACATCGACGTCATCGCGACGTCCGCCAAGGACAACGACGGGATCGTGGCCCTGCGCAAGTGGGTCCAGGGAATGCTGCAGGATGCTCAGCGAGAGGCGTCGAGCGAGTAGCGGACGCTCACCGTCGACACCTCGCCCGGCAGGGCCGGGTCGATCGCTACGCGCACCGGCAGCTCGAGGGTCGCTCCCGGCGCGATCGCCAACGATGAAGCGTCGACGCTTGGATCGCGCACGAAGGATGCCGCCACCTCCGGTAGAACCGATCGTCGCACGGTCACCAGCAACGTGTCGGCTCCGCCGTTCAGGACATGCAGCGTGCTCGCCTGCTCCTCGCCCCGACGCACGACAATCGCAGCCTCGGGCCCGCTCACCGAGAGTGCCCGTGCCCCGGTCGCGCTGGCCGTCACCCGCACCGCGACCGACTTCTCGAGCGCGGCCACCGCTCCCGCCGCCTGCTCCCGCGCCCGCCCCGCCGCCGCGCGATTGCCCGCACCAGTCACGGCCGCATCGACCCCCAGTGCCACGAACAGCACGAACAGGTAGAGGATCGAGAAGCGGAACAGCTTCACCGCGCGCGCGGTCGCCTTGGTCTGGAAGAGCCGCAGCGCGTACCACGCGAAGAGCGCGCCGAGAAGCAACGCCGGCACACCGTAGATCGCTCCGGCCGCGCCGATTCCCACCGGCGCGAGCGTGATCGGCACGAGGCCGAGCGTGTAGAGCAGGATCTGGCGGCGGGTCTCGTCCTCGCCGTGCGTCACCGGCAGCATGGGGATGTTCGCCCGCGCGTAATCCTCGCGGCGATAGAGCGCCAGCGCCCAGAAGTGCGGCGGCGTCCAGAAGAACACGATCGCCGCCAGCAGCACCGCCGGCAGGTCGATCCGCCCGGTCACCGCGGCCCACGCGATCAGCGGTGCGGTCGCCCCGGCCCCGCCCCCGATCACGATGTTCTGAGGGGTCGAGCGCTTGAGCCATACGGTGTAGACCACGGCGTAGTAGAAGATCGAGACCACGCCGACGATCGCGGCGAGGCGGGTGGTCATGAGGTCGAGCACCAGCCAGGCCGCGATTCCGAGGACGATCGCGAACACCGTCGCCTGCGTCGCCGTGAGGACGCCGGTGGGCAACGGGCGCAGCTTCGTGCGCACCATCAGCGCGTCGATGTCGCGATCGAACACGTGATTGAACGCGGCCGCGGAAGCGGCCGCGAGGGCAGTTCCCAGGATCGCACCGACCACCGTCTTCCCATCCGGCAGCCCGCGCGCCGCCATGAGCAGCGCCGGCACTCCGGTCAAGAGGACGAGCAGCACGATGCGCGGCTTGGCCAGCTCGAGATACGCCAGCGCGATGGTGCGCGCGTCGGCGCGCGCCACGGCGACGCTCACGCCGCTCTCCCGGCGCGCAGCGTGGTCACGACGGCCAGCGCGAAGAGCGCCGTGGCCGTTGCGAGGTGCGCGGCGGTGAGCCACACCGGCACGGCGAGCAGCACGTTGAACGCGCCCAGCACGATCTGGACGATCACCAGCCCGAGCACCGCCGCCGCACCCGCGCGCACGTGCGGATTCGCCGCGCTGCGCGAGCGCCACCACGCGAACGCAAGCAAGGCGGCGAGCGCGTACGCGCCGAAACGATGCGCCAGTTGCAGGTGCACGAGCGGTCCTTCCCCCGCCGGCCACCACGAACCGTGGCAGAGCGGAAAATCGGGGCAGGCGAGCCCCGCGTGATTCGTGCTGACCAGCCCACCCAGCAGGATCTGGGCGAGGATCGCGATCGAGGCGAACAACCACAAGGCGCGGCCGCCGGGCCGCGGGGTCGTCGTAACCGCTTCGTCCCCGCGCCCCGCACGCTCGGCGATGGCGATCAACGCGGCGAAGAACAGCAGCCCGTTGCCCAGGTGGAGCGCCACCACCGAGAAGTGCAGCAGCTTCCATACCGTCAGGGCACCGAGCACGATCTGCATCGCCAGAAGGGCGAGGGCGAGGCCGACGAGCCCGCCCAGGGCGCGCCGCTCGGCCGGGATCAGCAGGATCCGCCCCGCGAGCGTCGCGGTCAACAGGCTCACGACCAGCGCGACGGCGCGGTGCCCCCATTCGAGCAGCACCTGCGGTTGGAACGGCGGGATCAGCTTCCCGTGGCACAGCGGCCAGTCGGGGCACGCCAGACCCGAGCCGGTCGAACGGACGATTGCCCCGAGCACGATCAGCGCGAACGTCGCGAGCACGGTGCCGCACGCCAGGCGCGCCGTGGTGTTCACGGGCGGTCGAGCCCCTCGGCCGCGCCGGCGGCGCGCCCGCGCGCGACGTCGGACGGGCGGACGATCCCCGCATCATGGCCCCACGCGTTTCGTTCCCACGTCAGGATCGCGGCGAGTTCGGCGTCGCTGGATGCACCGTGGAACCCCGGCATCTGCGCCGCACCCGGCCGCGGAGTCGCGATCTCGCGGCTGCCCCACAGCGTGATGCGCACGTGCGCATCGACCGGGCCGGCGACGACGGCGCTGCCCACGAGGGACGGGTACGACGGCGGAAGCCCGGTGCCCTCGGGCAGGTGGCACGGGGCGCAGCGGTTGAGGTACGCACGCTCGCCGGCCGCGGCCGACGCGGCAAGCGGCGTCGCATCGGTGACGTACTCCCACGGCATTCCCGCCCCGGGCAACCCCGGCGCAAGCCCTCCGGCCCGCGCGAGCCACGCGGCAGGCAGGGCAAAGGCGAGCGTGATCACGAGCGGCGCGAGGATCCAACCAGGGCCGGGCGCACGGCCGCGCGCCCGCAGGAAGCGCGCGAGGAGCGCGATCTCGACGAGGAGCAGGAGGCCGACGAAGAGGAGGGCGAGGCTCGTGAAATCCTTCACGAGCGGACTCTAGCAGATGACGCCCATCTCGACGAAACGGCCCCCGGGAAGGCGTCTCCCGGGGGCCGCAGGCGTCGAGCCGAACGTGCGTTACTTGATCCGCTTGATGATGTGCCAGCCGTACGGGCTCAGCTTGGGATCGTACGGAGCCACGTCGATGTTGCCGGGCGACAGGCTGAACGCGATGTCGCTGAAGCCCTTGACCATGCCGTCGCGCGTGAACTCGCCCTGCGCCGCCGGGATGCCCGTGTTGGACAGGCCGTAGATTCCGGGCCACTGGTCGTCGGTGTACTTCTGGACGAGCTGGTCGAAGTCCTCACCCTTGCGGGCGCGCTCGAGCAGCTCGGCGGCAAGCTTCTCGGCCTCGGCCTGCGAGCGCGTCACCGGCTTGCCCGGGATCTTGCCCTCGAAGCCGATCAGAACGTGCTGGACCTCGATGTGCTCCGGCGGCGTCGCCGGGGCGGCGGGCATCGTGCTCGCGGCGAGCTTCGCCACGCTGTCCGCCGCGGCCTTGGCCACGGCGGCGGCGTCATCGACGGCGGTCTTCGCCGCTTCGTCCGCCTTTGGCGCACAGCCGACCACGACGAGCACGAATACGAGCGAGGCGAATCGGAGCCCGCGACGGATCATGGGATTCACGAGAGCCTCCCGCGTCATTCGACGCGCTTGATGACGTGGTAGCCGTACGGGCTGGTCGACGGATCGTAATCGGCCACACCGATCTCGCCGAGCGCCAGCGGGAAGCCGACGTTGCCGAACGCGGGAACCATGTTGTCGCGCCCGTACTCGTTCGTGCCCGACGGCGTGACACCGCGGTTGGCCATCCCGTAGATGCCGGGCGCCGCGTCGTCCGTGTACTGGCTGACGAGCGCGCCGAAGTCCTCGCCCTTGCGCGCGCGATCGGCCAGCTGGTAGGCGAGCGTCTTCGCCTCCTCGAGGCTGCGCGTGATGTTCTTGCCGGGCACCGTGCCCTTCGCCCCGACGAGGATGTGCTGCACCTTGATGCGATCGGGTTCCTTCGCCGGGGTCGTGGTCATGGTCTCTCCGCCGGCGGTCGCGGTCGCGCCGGCCTGGGTCTTGGAGCCGCCCGACGACGCGCATCCGATCGCCGTCGTGACGATGCACAGCGCCGCCACGCCGGCGACGAGTCGGAGCTGCGACGCGCGCAGGATCGTGGGTTCGGAAACGAAGCTCATCGGCGTTCCTTCCATTGAGTGGTGGTCGGCCGGGCCACCGGCCCGGACCGCGGAAGGCTACCGGATCGGGCGGGGCGCGTCTACAGGTCCGGGCGACCCTCGAAGGCACGCAGCGTGGCGCGCAGTTCCGCCGGAACCGGGTAGCTCTCGTTCTTCGCGTAGTCGAAGATGACCTGAACGGAGCGCCCCTCGCAGACCAGCCTCCGCGTCGTCGCCTCCTCGATGCGGTAGGCGCAGCCGAACGATTTCGTGCCCACGCGCTCCACGCGCATGCCGACCTCGAGCGCCTCGCGCACGAGGGCCGGCGAGCGAAAGTCGATCGTCGTGTGGGCGAGAATGAACGGGACGCGTTGGTAGTCGGTGTCGCCGGTCAGCGCAGTCCAGTAGGCGGTGCGGGCAACCTCGAAGTACGTGAGGTAGACGGCGTTGTTCACGTGGCCCATGGCGTCGGTGTCGCGGAAGCGGGGTGTGATCGGCACCCAGAGTCGGTAGGTCTCCATCCGCGCAGCTTAGCGCAGGAGCACGAGGCGCGCCGCTCCGATCGCATTCCCGTCGACGAGCAGGCGCGCGAAGTACACGCCCGACACGGCACGCGCGCCCTGCGCTTCGCGGCCATCCCAGGCCAGCGCGCCGGGTCCGGCACCCCGCAGACCGCCATCCACCCGTGCGATCGTCCGCCCTGCAACGTCGACGATGTCGACGGCGACGCGGGACTCGCGAGCGAGGGTGTAGCCGATCGTCGCGCGCGTGCGCATGGGGTTGGGCTGGATCGCGGCGAGCGCGGTGGGCAGCGCGATATCGCCCGGCGGTTCGACGCCGACGAAGGGCAGCCCGGCGATCGCCAGCTCGTACGAGCCGACCCCGCCGTTCTCGTTGACCACGACCAGCCCGTGCCACCCCTCCGTCGTGGGCGTGACGAGCGCGTTGCCGGTGGCATGGAGGATCGCCTCGTCGCGCGAGAACCAGCGCTCCCCGCCGGGGCCTTGTGCCGGGTTGGCAAACAGGAACCAGCGCAGGTCCGCAGCCCCCGAGGGCGAGAACAACACGGTGTATGTCGTACCGGGTGCGAGGTAGGCGTCCCACACCGTGAGCACGTCGCCCGGGCCCGTGGCGGCGACGATCGGGTTCAGCGTGTCGCCCACGGCGATCTCGTCGGGGCCGGCATCCCACTCGATCATCCCGCCGCCCGCGCCGCCGGCGCGCGTCTCGCGCACGTAGAACGGCTTGACCGGACCGCTCGACAGGTCGCCGACGACGAAGTCCACTCCGCTGGTCCGGGCCGACGACGTCACGAGCCCCACGAAGCAGACCGGCTCGGGCGCGCCGCGCGCGGTGTCGTACAGCGCGAGGTTCCAGTCCGCTCCCGCGTTGGAGGGAATGCCGATCCCCTGCCAGTAGAGGTCCGCGACCGCGAGCCGGTCGCGGAACGGATACGTCGCCGGGCGGGCCACGGTCGAGGTCAGGACCAGCGGCTCCTGGCAAAGCTCGACCCAGAACGCGTAGCTCCCGACCGCACCGTCGTCATTGACGACGATCATCGCGTACTCGTCGGAGGTCGGCGCGGTGAAGAGCGTGGGACCCGTCGCGACGGCGAGCATCTCCGGCGCCCCGCGCCCTGCCCAGAACGGATTCGCTCCCGGGTTGCGAAAGACGAGGACCTTGAGGTTGGGACCCGAGCTCGCAAGGTTCAGCGTGTACGTGCTCCCGGCCTCGAGGAAGGACTGGTAGACGTCGAGCACCGGCGGCGCCGCGAGGGACGATTCGGGAGGCGTGCCGGCATCGAGGATCCGTGCCGTGCCCTCCCACTCGAACGTCATGCCCCCCGCTCCGCCGCTGCGCGTGCCCGTCGCGAAACGCGGGCCGGTCGCGTTGCGACCGGGGCGATAATCGCCGACGAGAACCTCGACGCCGCCCGCCGAGATCGAACTCCCGAAGGGTCCGGTTCCGCACGCAGGCGCGGCCCCGGTCGCGGTGTACCCGGTCAGTCCATGCTCGCTGCCGGCATCCGATCGCAGGCCGAGCGCCACGAAGGTCCCGCTCGGCGGCGCGAAGCGCACCGAGGCCCCGTCGCCGGTGGCCGTCACCGTCGCTCCGTTGGTCAGGAGAGGCCACGTGCACTGTGCGGCGGCGGTGGGCACGAAGGGGCCGGCCAGGACGAACGACAGGACGCAAGCGAATGACTTCATGGACGATCGACCTCCGCAGGGAGAATGACGTCCGCAATTGTAACGCGGCCGGCCCCGCGCGACCAAGCCCCGCACGACCCCCGGGAGCCTCTTGGACGTGGCGATTTGCCCGACCTGGCGCCTGCGCCGCCGTCAGGGCGTCACCGACACCGCGGGTTTGAGGTGCGTTGCAAAGAAGTCGGCCATCTTCGTGTAGGCCGTGATCCGGTTCGGGAGCTTGGCGAGTCCGTGGCCCTCGTCCGGGTAGAGCAGATAGTCGACGGTCACGCCGCGGGCGCGAAGGGCCGCGACCATCTGGTCGGCCTCGGACTGCGGAACCCGCGGATCGTTCGCGCCCTGGATCACCATCAGCGGCGCACGGATGTCTGCCACGCGGTGGATCGGCGAGGCGGCGTCCATAGCCGCTCCATCCTCGTCCGGATCACCGTACTCGGCCGCGCGCAGGTTGCGCCGCCACGCCCCGGTGTTGGCGATGAACGTGCGCAGGTTCGAGATGCCGACGATGTCGACGCCGCAGGCCCACGTGTCGGGGTCGAAGGCGAGCGCGGCCAGCGTCATGTATCCACCGTACGAGCCCCCGCTCACGGCGATGCGACCGGGCTCGGCGATTCCCTGCGCGACGAGCCACTTCGCCGCGGCGGTCAGGTCCTTCACCGAGTCGAGTCGCTTGCCGACGTCATCCAGTCGCGCGAACGAACGGCCATAGCCCGTCGAGCCGCGCACGTTCGGCAGGTACACCCCAAAGCCGCGTTGCACGAAGTACTGGATGAGCGGGGAGAACACGGCCTTCGACTGCTCCTCGGGACCGCCGTGCACGCTGAAGACGATCGGCACCGGGCCGCTCGCCCCCGGCGGCAGGTAGAGAAACCCGGCGATGCGCGTTTCGTCGAACGAGTCGAAGTGCACGAGCCGGCTCGCCGCGAACGTCGCGCGCGGAATGCCCGCGGTCCACGAGTCCGTCCAGCGCGACACGGTGTTGGCCGTGCGATCGAAGACCCACACGTCGGACGGATGCTGCGGCCCGCTCAGCGCGAAGGCCAGGCGCGTGCCGTCGCGCGACCACACGGGATCGCTCACGGTGCCATCGGGGAGGTCGGGCAGTCGGATCGCCTGGTCGGCGCTGCGCAGGCGCAGGTCGCGCACGACGAGCCGTCCATGCCCGTCCTCGTTGACGACGGTCGCGAGCATGCGGCCGTCGTCGGAGAGCGCGAGATCCTCGAGGTCCCACGACAGCGAATCGGCGTAGGCCAGCCCGCCGCTCCCCACATCGAGCCTCGCCCGGCTGGCGAACTCGCGGTCGCGATTGCTCATCAACAAGAGGCTCTTCCCGTCCGGCAACCACGCGGGATCGCCGTAGGCCGCGGCGTTGCCCTCGGGCGTGAGCCGTCGCGGCGTGCCGGCGCCGTCCACGTCGAGAAGCCACAGGTCCATGTCCTGGCTGGAGCGGATCTCCGCCGCCAGGTAGCGCATCCCGTCGGGGGCGAAGCCGGAACCGTACATGGCGGCGTCGCGCTCGAGGATGCGCCGAGCCACACCGCTCTCCACGTCCATCACGTAGACGTCGAAGAACGCCTGGTTGCGCTCGTTCGCCGTGTACGCGATGCGCCGCCCGTCGCTCGACCAGCCGCCCCAGTTGTGGATCACGTCGTCGCGCGTCGTCAGGCGACGGACTGCGCCGGTGGTCACGTCCGCGAGGTAGAGCTGTCGGCGCTCGTTGCCTCCGACGTCGCGGCTGAAGATCAATCGATCGTCGTCCACCGGCGACCACGCGAAGGCGCCCACCGGCTCGGTCCCGAACGTGACCTGCGTCGGCCACGCGCCGGCACGATCGATCATCCACACCTGGTTCTGTCCCGTGATCGCCGTCCGGAACGCGAGGCGCCGTCCCGAGGCGGACCAGTTCGGGTTCCCGGCCGAACGGATGTTGAGGTAGCGCTCGACGTCGGCGCGCTCGCTCGCGGCGGCGACGATCGGCGCCGGCGGCCGGGGCAGGCGCGCCCGCGCGCCCTCCTCGCGCAGGGAACCGGGCGCAGGGTCGGCGGCAAGCGACGAATTCGGTCGCGCGCCAAGAAGACCGGTGACGGCAAGGACGGTGACGGCGACGTGGACGGCTCGGGGGGCGTTCATGGGCCGGAACGCTAGCACGGGCCCCGGGGCGTTGCGGCGCAATTTCCGCTGCGGGGGCACGGGGTGTCGGCTACGCTGCGGCCGTGCCGCCCGTCGCCGTCGTCCCGACCCCCGCGCCGCCCGCCGCGCTTGCTGCGGCCTACGAGGCCTGTCGTCGCATCGCGACCGGGCACGCCGAGAACTTCCCCGTGGCCACGCTACTGCTGCCTCGAGCACTCCGTCCGCACCTGGCCGCGTTCTACGCGTTTGCGCGCCGTGCCGACGACATCGCCGACGAGCCCGCCGGCGGTCCGGTCGCCGCGCGGCTCGACGCTCTTGCCGCGCTGCGCAGCCGCCTCGGCGCGCCGTCGCCCGCACTCGGGACGGACGGCCGATGGCACGGCGACGACGCGCTCTTCGCCGCGCTCGCCGCAACACGTGCCCAACTCGGTCTCGACACGAGCCTGTTCGCGCGCCTGCTCACCGCGTTCGAGCGCGACCTCGTGCAGCCCGCTTACGAAACGTGGGACGACCTGCTCTCGTATTGCCGGGACTCGGCCGAGCCGGTCGGGCGCCTCGTGCTCGCCGCAGCCGGCGACGTCGACCCCGAGAACGCGGAACGATCCGACCGCCTTTGCACCGCGCTCCAGCTCGCCAATCACTGGCAGGACCTGTCGCGCGACGAGCCTCGCGGCCGCTGGTACCTGCCGCGCGACGAGCGCAGACGCTGGGGGGACGAGCGTGCGCTCGCCTTCGCGATCGCCCGCACCGCCCGACTGTTCGACGACGCGGCGCCGCTGGTGACCCGTGCGCCGCCCACACTGGGACCGTGGCTCGCCGCGGTGCACTCCGGCGGGCGCACCATCCTCGAGCGCAGTCGCGCTCTGGGGACACGGGCGTTCCGTACGCGGCCCTCGCTCGGCGGAGCGGATCGCGCGCGCATCGCTTTCCGCGCGCTCCGCGCGCGGGCCACGGGCGGGCCGGCCGGCTCGTCGTTCGCGCCGGCGTTCCTCCTGCTCCCGGCCCCCGGGCGTGAGGCGCTGGCCGCGCTGCACGCGTTGTGCCGGGCGCTCGACGACGACGTCGACGAAGCGCCGGATCGCGCGGTCGCACACGCCGCGGTCGCTGCTGCGCGCGGCGAGCTCGACGCGCTGTCCGCGGGCACCCCGCGCTCGCTCGCCGGCCGCCGCGTCGCACTCGCCTGGTCCACGCTGGGAGCGCCGCTCGACGGTCTCCTGACCGAGGGCCTGACCGCCCTCGTCGACGGCCTTGCCGCCGACGCCGAGGCGCGACTGATCGCGAATGACGAAGATCTCGAGCACTATTGCCGCCTCGTCGGCGGCGGTCCCGGTCTGGCCGCACTGCCCGTGTTCGGTCGCGAGGATGCGCGCGCGTTCGCACTCGCGCTCGGGGTTGCACTCCAGCGCACGAACGTGCTGCGCGACGCCGCCGCCGACGCGCGCGTCGGGCGCGTGTACGTGCCGGCGGACGATCTCGCGCCCGGCGGCCTGGGCATGGACGACCTGGCGGGTGCGCACATGCCCCCCGCGTTTCGCCGCGTCGCCCGCGGACTCGCGGAGCGGGCGCGTGCCGCGTTCGCCGCCGCGCGCGCCGCGGTGCCGCCGGGCGCCGAGCGCGCGCTCGCGCCCGCGCTGGGGATGGGCCGCGTCTACGAGGCCGTGCTGTCGCGTCTCGAGGACGATCCGGCACGGGCGTGGACGACGCGCGTGAAGCTGCCGCGGATCGAGTCGGCGCTGCGCGGTCTCGGCGTACTCGGTCGCCGATCGTGAACGACGCGATCGTCATCGGCGGCGGCTGGGCGGGCGTGGCCGCCGCCGTCGCGTTGGGCGATGCGGGCGCACGCGTCACGCTGCTCGAGGCGCGGCGCACGTGGGGAGGGCGCGCGACCTCGTGGCCCGACCCGCGCATGAGCGATCCGGTGGACAATGGACAGCACGTGTTCTTCGGGTGTTACACAGCGACACGTGCGCTGCTGGCGCGGCTCGGCACCGCGGCCCTCGTCACATTCCAGGACGGGCTCGACCTCGAGTACCGGGAGATCGGTGGGCGCACGAGCCGGCTCACCGCGCCCGCGGCGCTCGGCCGCGCAGGACTCGCCCTCGGCCTCGCCCGCTGGACACGGATTCCGCTGCGCGAGCGCATCGGACTGGCCCGTGCGCTCGTTGGCGCCACTCCGCCCCAGCCCGGTGCGACGGTCGACGCATGGCTCGATACGCTGGGCGCCGCCGCGGGACCGACGGTGCGACGATTCTTCTGGCACCCCCTCACCGAGGCCGCGATCAACGAGACGTCCGATCGCGCACCCGCGGCGCTGCTGCATGCCACGATCGTCGGCGCCTTCCGTGGCACCGCGCGCGACGCCGCCCTCGGACTCGCCCGCGCCGGGCTCGCCGAACTCGTCGCCCCCGTCGGCGCGGTGCTGGCCGAGCGCGGCGGAGTCGCGCTGACCGGACACTCGGTCGCGAGCGTTGGCCCGGGATCCGGTGGTGGCCAAGCGGTCACCCTCGAGGACGGCGCCGTGCTCACGGCGCCTCGCGTCGTTCTCGCCGTCCCGGCGATCGAGGCCCAGGCGCTTGTCGCCACCGCCTGGCCCGACGTCGCGCGATCACTCGCCCCCGCCGCCGCCGTGCCCTCCTCGCCGATCGTCACCGTCACCCTGTGGTACGACCGGTCCGTCCTGGGCGCCCCTGTCGTCGGGCTGGTCGCACCCCCCGCCGGCGGAGGTCCCGGATTCCACTGGGCCTTCGATCGCGGCGCTTTGGTGGGGGCCCGCGACGGCCGCCACGCGGTCACGCTGGTCGCCAGCGGCGCGCGTGCCCTCGCCGCACAACCGGTCGCACGCGTGGTCGAATCGGCGCGTGCTGCCCTGTCCGCCTATGGCCTCACCAGCACTGCGCCCCTCGACGCGCGCGTCGTGAAGGAACCGCGGGCCACTCCGTCGTATGATGCCGAGACGGTCGGTGCCCGTCCCGAGGTGGCGACGTCCCGGCCCGGCCTGGCCGTCGCCGGCGACTGGACGGCGAGCGAACTGCCCGCCACGATCGAGGCCGCGGTCCGCTCCGGGCGCGCCGCTGCGACGCACGTGCTTTCGTTCCACG
>JBKJNH010000371.1:0-4810 GCA_046596055.1 Candidatus Eiseniibacteriota bacterium | reverse complement strand
GATTCCTGCGCTCGAACTTCCCGCCGGCGAAGGTGTTCCTCGGCGACACCGGGAGCCAGTTCCTCGGCGTCATGATGGCTGCGCTCGCGCTGCTCGAGAACGACAAGGGCACGGCTGCGATCACGCTGCTCCTGCCCATCGTGGCGATGGGCCTGCCGCTGCTCGATTCGACGATGGCGTTCCTGCGCCGCCTGGGCCGCGGCGGCCACATCTTCAAAGCCGATCAGGAGCACCTGCACCATCGCCTGCTGCGCCTGGGGCTGTCGCACAAACAGTCGGTCGTGCTGCTCTACTACGTCTGCGCCTACCTGGGGATCACGGCCTACGTGATCTCGGTGCTGCCGCGACAGGCCGTGTTGCTCATGCTCTTCCTGCTCGCCATGGGGCTCGTGCTGGCGCTCGAGACGCTCGAGTTCATCGACCGCCGTCTGCGTCGCTGACCCCGTTCCCCGCCTTGAGGGCCGCGTGCGCGCCGGGATTCCACGCCGCGCACACGGGCTTGTACTCGCACCACGAACACAGCGGCGTGACCTTCGGGGGCAGATGCCCGGCAGCGGTCTCGCGCTCGATCGTCCCGATCAATGCGATCACTCTCTCGCGAAGCGCCCGCAGCTCCTCGGGCGTGCGCTCGGACTCGAGCTTCTTGTCGTGCGCCAGGTAGTGCCAAACGAGCTTCACCGAGCGCACGTCCGGGAAGCGCTGCTGCACGCCGAGCTGGTAGAGCGCGAGCTGGCGGTCGCGATCGACGTCGGCCTGGCTGGGCAGGCGGCGTCCGGTCTTGTAGTCGTGGATCTCGTAGTTGCCCGCGCCCAGGTCGACGAGACGGTCGATGTAGCCCTGCAGGTGCAGGTCGCGCTCGGGGTCGAGCGGAAAGGTGACCAGCATCTCGACGTCGACGGTGCGGCCCCGCTCGAACGGTTCGTGCCGCCTGTAGTACAGCGTGATGCAGCGCTCGGCGATCGCCTTGTAGCCGGCGACCGTCTCGCCGCTGCGCACGATGTGGATCGCGTCGGTCCACTCGCGATCCCAGGCCTCGCGAAAGTGGGCGATCACCTCGGCCAGCGTGGGTCGGTAGGCCTGCCCGACGCTCCGGTACAGGTACTCGAGCGCCTCGTGCACGCGCTTGCCCAGGAACGCCTCGATGCTCTCGCGGCGTGGCACCTCGACCTGGTCGACGTAGCGCAGGCCGTACTGGTGGGGGCAGTTCTCGTAGGCGTTCAATCGCGAGTTCGAGAAAGTGGGCATGGGACGGCAGTATAGGGACCGGGCGCGCGGTCTGCTAGAGTCCCGGCCCATGTCGACCGCATTCCGCCCATCCCGTCGTGGCGCCGCTTCCGGCGTGCTGATCGCAGTCGCCATCGCCGGCTTGACGACCGGATGTGGCGGACGACCGCCCGAGCGCGACGAATCGGCATCGCCCCCCGAGGCCGCCACGTCGCCGCCCGCGGTGCAGGCCGACACCAGCCGGGATGGCGCCGCGTTCGTCGCGATCTATGGCTCGGGGCCCATCGACGAGCTGCGCGTGGTGCGCGCCACCGACGGCGCCCTGGTTGCCGGCGGCTCGACGAGCTTTCCCGACGGTACGCGCATCACCATCAGCCTGCTGCGCGACGGCCCCCGCGGGCGCGAAGCCATGACCACGTCGCGCGCGACGGTCGAGCTGGGCCACTTCATGAGCGGGCCGCTGGTGCCCCTCAGCGGACCGGTCCCGCAGGGGATGTACACGATCCGGCTGACCGTGCCGTTCGGCGAGACCGACCAGACGCCCGAGGTCCGGCGCGCCGCCGACTCGGGCCGGCGCTTCGCGGGCCCCGGGGCGCAGACCGCACCCGACGGCCGTATCGTCCACGAAACGACCATGAAGGCCCCGCTGTGATGGATCGCTCCCACCGCGCCGCCCGCGGCTTCCTGCAGAACGCCGACGTCGACGTCCGGCCGATGCGCAAGGACGAGGCCGACACGCTCGCGCGCACCGGATTCCAGTCCTTCCGAGCGCTCGACGAGACCGCGTGGCGCCAGCGCGTCTTCGCCCTCGAGAACAATCCCCTTCTCGCCGCCGACGACACGCTGGTCGCCCGCATCGACGGGCAGATCGCCGGGCACGCCTCGGGTTACCGCTTCAAGATGAGCCTCGGCGGCGTCGACGTTCCGGTGCGCGGCATCGCCGCGGTCGCCGTGCTTCCCGCGTTCCGCCGTCGGGGCGTTGCCGAGGCGCTGATGGTCGGCCTGCACCGCCAGATGCGCCGCCGGGGCGAGCCGCTGTCGATGCTCTACGCGTTTCGCAACTCGTTCTATCGGAAGATGGGGTACGGCACCGTCGAATGGGTGGACGACTTGCGCATCGCGCCCGAGCAGTTGGCCGCCTCGCCGCTGCGTCGCAACGTACGCGCGCTCGACCGGGCGAAGGACGCGACGCTCCTGCCGGAGTTGTACGAACGCTGGCGGCAAGGGCGCGTCGGCCCGTTCGTGCGGCACGCCGGCTGGTGGGAGCGCCGCGTCTGGGAGCGCACGAGCGATGGCGCGGTCTACGTCGATCCGAAGACGAAGCGCCCGCGCGGCTACCTGCTCTACGAGGTGCCGGCCGAACCGCCTTACCCGCGGCAGCAACTGTACGTGCGCGAGCTGGTGGCGCTCGACCCCGAGGCCTTCCGCGGGATCATCGGCTACCTCGAGGCGCTGGCGGACCAGTTCCGCTGGATGCTCCTGCCCATGCCGCGCGGAGAAGGTGTGTCGCTCCTGCGCGAACTCGGCGTCCTCGGTCACGCCGATCCGATCCGCCTGCTCGAGACGACCGGGCATGTCGCCTCGGGCGCGCTGCTGCGGCTGGTCGACGTCCCCGCCGCGCTCGCGCTCCACCCGGCGCCGGCGCGCAACGGAGTGCGCGGGCGCGTCGGCATCGACCTGGCTGATCCGATCGTTCCGGCGAACGCGCGGGGCCTCGACGTGACCTTCGGCGCGCGTGGCGCCACCGCGGCCGCCGGGCGCTCCGCGCGCGACCGCATCGCGCTGCCGGTCGATCGGCTGGCGCAGGTCTACCTGGGGGGCGTGTCGGCCCGGGTGCTCCTCGAGCAGGGCTTCGCGACGGGCAGCCCGCGCGCCGCGGCGCTGCTCGATCGCGCGTTCGCCGGACCGCAGTGCTTTCTCTCGCCCTTGAACGGATTCTAGGAGGACCGCGACCATGGCGCACGAGGTTGGAAGAACACTGCGCTCCGAGGACGAGCTCTCGCACTATCGCATCGTCGGCCCGCTCGGCGCCGGCGGCATGGGCGAGGTGTACCTGGCGCAGGACCGTTCGCTGGAGCGGAACGTCGCACTGAAGATCCTGCCTCCGGGGCTGGTGCGCAGCGAGGATCGCGTGCGGCGCTTCCGGCTCGAGGCGAAGTCCGCCTCGTCCCTGAGCCACCCGAACATCGTCACCATCTACGAGATCGGCGAGGACGCGGTGCGCTCGCCGGGCGCCGGGGCGGACTCGGGCGACGAGCCGTCGTCGAGCGTGCACTACATCTCGATGGAGCTGGTCAACGGCAAGACCCTGTCGACGCTGATCCACGAGGATCGCACGGACCTGCGCACGCTGCTCGGCTGGCTGGCCCAGGCCGCCGATGGACTCGCCAAGGCGCACGGCGCGGGCATCGTCCACCGCGACCTCAAGCCCGGCAACATCATGGTCACCAACGACGGCTTCGCCAAGGTGCTCGACTTCGGGCTCGCCAAGCTCACCGAGCAGCGCGCGGGAACGGGCGACGCAAGCGCCACGGGCGGGCCGGCGCTGACCCAGGACGCCACCGGGATCGGCGTGATCGTCGGCACCGTGGGCTACATGGCGCCGGAGCAGGTCGCCGGCAAGTCGGTCGACCATCGCGCCGACATCTTCTCGTTCGGCTGCATCCTGTACGAAGCGTCGACGCGACGCGCTCCGTTCGCCGCCGAGACGAGCATCGAGACGATGCACCGGATCCTCAACGAGAAGCCGGCGCCGATCGAGGAGATCAATCCGCAGGTCCCCGCCGAGCTGCGCCGCCTCATCCGCCGCTGCCTGGCGAAGAATCCCGAACAGCGACTTCAGTCGATGAAGGACCTTGCCCTCGAGCTGCGCGAGATCGTCGACGACTACGACGCACTGTCCGCCTCGGCCAGTTCGGGGAGCCTGTCCGGCGCTTCGGCGATGGGCCTGCCCGCGGCGAAGAAGCGCGGACCGTCGCCGGCGCTGCTCGGAGTCGGCGCGTTGGCCGTGCTCGCCGTGGCCGCCGGCGCCTGGTGGGCGCTGTCGCGCGGCGGCAAGTCCGCCCGACCGGAGGCGTTCACGAGCATGCGCATGACCACGGTGACGAGTCGGGGCGACGTCCGCGACTGCGCACTTTCCGCGGACGGTCGCTACCTCGCGTATCTCGCGGGCTCCGCAGGGGAGATCACGCTGCGGGTCCTGCAGGTCGCCACCGGCAGCGACGTCGAGGTGGTGCCGCCGTCGCACGACCTGATCGACACGCCGTCGTTCTCGCCCGACGGCAACTACCTGTTCTTCCGCAAGCGGAACCGCGACGTGCAGAACTACTCGGCCCTCTATCAGGTGCCGTCGCTCGGCGGGACGCCGCAGGAGCGGGTGTTCGACGTCGACTCCCGCGCGACGTTCTCCCCCGACGGCAAGCGCCTGGTGTTCTGGCGCAACATGGGAGCCGAAGGCGAAAACCGCCTCGTCGAGTTCGACCTCGACGCGTCGAAGGAACGGATCGTCGCCGCCGTGAAGCACGGCGAGTTCCCCAACGGGCCGCCCGCGTGGTCCCCCGACGGCCGACAGATCGCGGCCGCCCTG
>JBKJNH010000345.1:0-5361 GCA_046596055.1 Candidatus Eiseniibacteriota bacterium | reverse complement strand
CGGCCGCCGAGATCGCGAGCGCGAGCGACTCCTGGTCGCGCATCTCGCCCACGAGGATGACGTTCGGGTCCTCGCGCAGCGCGGCCCGCAGCGCCGCCGTGAACGAGCGCGTGTTGCGCCCGACCTCGCGCTGGTTCATGAGGCAGCTCTGGTTCTGGTGCACGTACTCGATCGGGTCCTCGAGCGTGATGACGTGCTTGCGACGCGTCCGGTTGATGTGGTCGACGATCGCCGCCAGCGTCGTCGATTTTCCGCTTCCGGGCGGGCCGGTGACGACCACGAGGCCGCGGTTGAGTTCCGCGAAACGCAGCACCGACGACGGCAGCCCCAGCTGCTCGACGGTGAGGATGCGCGTGGGCAGGAGCCGGAACGCGGCCGCCATGCCGTGGGTTTGCTGGTAGACGTTGCAGCGCAGGCGGACGACGCCGGGCACCTCGTAAGCGAAGTCCACTTCATCGAGGGACTGGTAACGCATCATCTGCTCCTCGGTCATGATCTCGGCCAGCAGGCCGACGATGACGTCCGAGGTCAGGGGGGCGTACTCGATGGGGTGCAGGTCGCCATGCAGGCGCAGCATGGGCGGGGATCCCGACACGAGGTGGAGATCCGAGGCCCCCTGGGCCTGGACCAGCTGCAGGATCGAATCGATGCGCGGCAAGGGACACCTCGTGGTGGTCGACCAGTCCAACCCGCGGTCATGGCTTGCAAGAGGGGTGCCACGGACGCGATGCGGACCGCCCGACGCAGGTGGCGTTCGGCATGGCGATTCCACGCGGGTTTTGTCGCGCGCGTTCGCGCCGGGGCCGGACGGTGTGCGCGATGCCCACCGGGCATTGCACGGCGCACGGAAACGAACCGGCCGCAGCCCGGCGGACCGGCGAGAAACCGGCCGTTGGCGGGAGTTCGGTGCGACCACACGGCATCCGGTCCACTGGCACGCCGGGTGCATCGTTCCGGGACGAACCGCCGGACGGCGCACGACGCGTCGTCACGCAGCCAGGGAGAGTGCACCGTGTTTCGCGTACCCAAGGTCCAGTTGCCGGTGAAGTTCTGTGGGCTCGACGGGTCGGTGACCCGCGGCGCCCTGTTCGTCGATCCGGTCAGCCCCCGCCACGGGGGTCCGCAGACGATTCTCGAGCGCCTCAACGGCCCCGAGGCGTTCGTCGTGCTCGAGGTGGGCGACGGCGGACAGATCGAGATCTTCCAGAAACGGCACCTGCTGCGCGTCACGCCGCTCTCCGACACGCCGATGGATCACGTCTTCGTGCCCGACGGCCTCGTCACCCGGCAGGAGGACCTGACGATCACGCTGATGAACGGCAGCACGATGCACGGACGCATCTGGATGGGGTTGCCCCACGATCGTTCGCGGCTCTCGGACTTCCTGAATGCGGGGGAGGAGTTCTTCGCTTTGCTGATCCCGGGCGGGATCCACCTCGTGCGCACCGATGCGGTCGTCAAGGCCGTGCCGCTGACCGCGTCGCCGACGGGCGAGGAAGTGACGAAGGAGGACTGGGTCGCGCTCCACGGCGCGCTGCGGGAGTCCTTCGAGCACGCCGGCGGAATCGTGCGCCCGGGCCTGCCGCGGAACTAGCTCGCGCGCAATCGCTCGATGGCTTCGGCCGGCGTGTCGACCACCTCGACGAAGCGCAGCATGTCGGGAACGACCAGGCCCGGGCGGGCCAGGTCGCGTACGAACGCGTCCCAGGGTCGGCCGAGGCACACCAGCGGCGCAGCCGGCCGGCCCTCGACCGCGAGCAGGTTCCACGTCAGGAACAATTCGGCCAGCGTGCCGATCGAACCCTCGAGCACCACGAATCCCGACGCGACGTGCACCAGGTAGTCGAGGCGCTCGAGCAGCGTCTGCGTGTCCTCGCGATGCGTCAGGTGAGGGTTCGCCGGGCGATGATTGAAGAGCGCGGTGGTCACGCCGATCACCTCGCCGCCGGCGCGCCGCGCCCCCTCGCTCACCGCCTCCATCGATCCCTGGTAGCCGCCATTCATCACCGCGAAGCCCGCACCCGCGAGGCGGGCGCCGACCTCGTCGGCGACGGCCCAGGCGGGTTCATCGCGCAGCGTGATGCTGGAGCCGAAGACGGCAATGATCGGGCGCGTCGTGGGGACCGCGAAACGCGGCGGGACGATCACGCGCTCAGACCGAGAAGGACTCGCCGCACGAACACGAGCGCTTGGCGTTCGGGTTGATGAACTTGAACCCGGTGTCCATCAGCGATTCCACGAAGTCGAGCGTCGTGCCCGCGAGGAACAGCTGGCTCTTGATGTCCATGAAGATGCGCACATCGTCGAACACGACGACCTGGTCGCCCTTCTTCGTCTCGTTCTCGAAGTCAAGGAAGTAGGTCAGCCCGGAGCAACCACCGCCGCGCACGCCGACCCGGAATCCGTGTCCTTCCTTCCCGTGCTTGGCCAGGAGCGCGCGCGCCCGGGCGTGCGCCTTGGGCGTGATGGTTAGAAGCGGGGGCGTGGTGGTCTCGGACATCGGTGGGTCTCCGTTCCTGTTCAGCGGTCGCGGACGCGGGCCACGGTGGCCGGTCGTTCCGCATCGTACACCGCGGCGGACTCGCGCAGGCGTCGGACCGTCGCGACGACCCGGTCGGCGGCGAACTCGATCTCCTCTGCGGTGTTGAAGCGGCCGATCCCGAAGCGCACCGAGGCATGGGCGCGCTCGGGGGACAGGCCGATGGCGCGCAGCACGTGCGACGGCTCGATCGAGGCCGAGCTGCAGGCCGAGCCCGACGACACCGCGACGTCGCGCAGCGCCAGCAGCAATGCCTCGCCCTCGATCCCCTCGAACGACAGGTTCAGGTTCCCGGCCAATCGGTGCTCCATGCCGCCGTTGACGTGGACGCCGTCGACTTCGCCGACGATGCGCTCGTGCAGGCGATCGCGGAGCGCGGCCAGCACGACGCTCTCCGCCGGGCCCTCGGCCGTCGCGAGTCGCGCGGCGGCGCCCATGCCGACGATCCCCGGCACGTTCAGCGTGCCCGAGCGTAGTCCCTTCTCGTGGCCGCCGCCATCGATCAGCGGCGTCAGGCGCACGCGGGGCCGACGCCGAACGTAGAGCGCGCCGACGCCCTTGGGGCCGTACATCTTGTGCGCCGACAGGGCGAGCAGGTCGACCTGAGACGCCTCGACGTCGATCTCGACGCGTCCGGCGGCCTGTGCGGCATCGACCGCGAAGAGGATGCCGCGCTCGCGTGCGATCCGGCCCAGCTCGGCGATGGGCTGGATCGTGCCGATCTCGTTGTTCGCCCACATGACGCAGGCCACGATCGTCCCCGGAACAAGCGCCGCAGCGAACGCCGCGGGGTCGAGCCGACCGTTGGCGTCAGGGGCGAGGTACGTGACGCGGAAGCCCTCCTTCTCGAGCGCGAGGCAGCTGTCGAGCACCGCCTTGTGCTCGCTCGCCATGGTGACGACGTGGTCCCCCTCGGAGCGCCGGTACCGCGCCGCGCCCTTGAGCATGAGGTTGTCGCTCTCGGTCGCGCCGGAGGTAAACACGATCTCGGCCGAGGTCGCGCCGATCAGTGCGGCGACTTCCGTGCGCGCCGACTCGACCGCTCCCTCCGCCTGCCAGCCGAAGACGTGATTGCGGCTCGATGCGTTCCCGAACAACGAGGTGAACGTCGGCAGCATGGCCTCGACCACGCGCGGGTCGCACGGGGTCGTCGCGTGGTTGTCGAGGTACACCGGGGGCGTGATCATGGGCTCTCCTGCCCCCATCATAGCGTTCTTTCGATGGCTCTGCGTCGGCGGGCTTGCACGTTCTTGGCCGAATCGGGGAGTCCGTGCGTTGATTTCGCCGCCGGGCGCCCGTAGGGTCCGGGGATGCCGCGCCTGAGCTCACTCCTGTCACTGGCGGCCCTCGGGGCCGCGAGTAGCCTTGCTGCCCTGCCCGCTCCCGCCGGCGCCGCAGGTCCCCTGGGGACGGTGGGCGAACTCCTGCTGTCCGAGCGCGCCGCCGCGGCGCTGGGTGCGGCCGCCGGCGACACGATCGAGGCGGCGTCGAGCGCGACCTTTGCCGCACCGGAGCGTTATCGCGTCCTGCGCGTGTACCGTCCGTCGGCCGATCCGGTCGAGGTGGGTCGCGACACGCGTTTCGTCCGCATGCACGCCGACGACCTGGAGCGGCTGGCCGCACAACCGGACCAGGTGCAGCGCTTCGTGATCCGCCTGCGGGATCCCGCACGGGCCGACGAGGTGCGCGACCGCCTCAACGCCGATGGCGTGGGATTCGATGCCTACACCAGCCGCGAACTCGCGGCCCGGACCTCGGGCACGTTCGTCGTCATCGCACGATTTCAGCGCGCGATCGCCTGGCTCACGCTCGCCGCCGGGGCCGTGTTCCTCGTCACGCTCATGGTGCTCAAGGTCGAGGAGCGACGGCGCGACCTGGCCGCCCTGTCGCTGCTCGGCATCTCGCGGCGGACGATCGTCGGCGGACTCGTCGTCGAGGCGGTGCTCGTCGCGCTCGTGGGCGGGATCGCCGGCGTGGCGCTGGGGCTGGTGGCCTCGGCCGGGATCAATGCGTACTTCCGCGCGTACTACGGGACGGACCTCGTCTTCTCGGCGGTGAGCGCAGGGACTGCCGGGACGGCCGTGGCGCTCGCGCTTCCGCTGGGCGTGGCCGCGGCGGGGTTCGCCGCGTGGCGCCTGCTCGGGCGTCGCGAGCTGACACGGGGCGCGCGATGATCGGATTTCTCACGCGCCGCAACCTGGTGCGCCAGCGGTCGCGCACGATCCTCACCGTGCTCGGTCTCGCCGTCTCGACGGCGTTGCTGTACGACATGGCGCTGCTGTCGCGAGGCCTGCGCGCGAGCCTCGACACCGTCCTCGGCGAGATCGGCTACGAGTTGCGCGTCCTGCCCGCCGGCAGCCTTCCGTTCTCGAGCGAGGCCGCGCTCGCCGGCGGACGCGCTCTCGCCGCCGCGCTCGACTCGCTGCCGGGCGTGGCGCACGTGGCGCCCCTGTGGGCGACCACGGTGTACGTGACGCGCGAGGGAGGAGCGCCGGTGTCCGCGTTCGCGCTCGGCCTCGATCCCGATCGGCAGACGCTGTACCGGCTCGCGCGCGGCACGAGCGAGGGGCTGGTGATCAACGAGCGCATCGCCGACTCGCTGCGCGTCGACGTGGGCGACACGGTCGTCGTCGGCGCGGGGCTCGATGCGGCGGCGGGTGGCGTCAGCCGGGGGACGCGGCGGCCGGTCACGGGCGTGGCGCGCGTGCGCTTCGACCTGGCGGACCAGCGCACGGTGATCCTGCCGCTGTCCCGACTCCAGGCGCTCGCCGGCCGCTCCGGGGAGGATCCGGCGTCGTTCCTGCTCGGCAAGCTCGAGCCGG
>JBKJNH010000280.1:0-4409 GCA_046596055.1 Candidatus Eiseniibacteriota bacterium | reverse complement strand
CCTGCACCCAGTGCCATGTCGTCGTCGTGCCGTCGGCGCTGCGCTTCTTCGTCACCAGTCGGCCGTTCGCCACGGTGCGCAGGTCGCTGGCGGCGGTGATGACGATCTCGCTGGTGAACTTGTCGTTCGGGTGATCGTGGATCGGGAACCAGCCGCGGCTGTCCTCGGCCTGGCCCTGCGACCAGCCCTGCGCGTGGCGATCCGGGTATGCCGCGTCGGGGCGCACGAACCAGAAGCCGCGCCGCGGCTTCGCCTTGTACTCGATGCGCAGCGTGACCGTCTCCTCGTGGCCGTAGGGACGGTCGAGCTTCACCGCGAGCATCTCGCCGTCGTACGCCGTCCGCAGCCGACGACCGGCCCGCCCACCCCGCACGACCGTCACCGCACCGATCTTCATCTCGGCCGCGTCGAGCCCGATCGCCACGAGCCCGGCCTCGATCGGCCGGATCGTCAGCGTGGCCGAGCCGGCGATCGTGCCCTTCGCGACATCCACGGCGATGTCGAGGCGCACGTGCTCGAGATGGAACGAGCGATCGCGCACCGGACGCCGCGTCGCGTCGAGCGTGTCGGCGCGCTTCTTCGGCAGGGCTTCGAAGGGATCGACGTCGAGACCGCGACGGGGGCTCAGGTAGAGCGGGTGAAACAGCGCATCGGGACGCAGCGTCACGCAGGACTCCTCGGGGGGAGGGTCAGAAGCGGGCGCCCAGCGCGACACGATGCTGGACGTCGAAGGCCCCGTCGGGATCGGAGCGGTAGGCATAGTCGAGGTGGAACGCCTTGAAGGCCACGCCGGCGCCGGCCGACATCAGCGTGCGCGCAGGCTCACGCAACTCCTGCGACACGCCGACCCGCACGTCGAGCGTGCCCGGCACGACGTGGATCTCCGCGCCGCCGGCCAGGGCCGACGTGGTGCTCTGCTCGAAGACGTAGTCGATCTCGGCCTGCCACCACTTGCGGCGGACCATGGCGATGCCGAGCGTGGTGCGCGCCAGGCGATCCTCGTCGGCCGAGTTCTCGAACGTCGTGCGGCCGAACGCGTCGGTCACCGTCAGAGCGGCGTCCCAGTGGTCGCCCAGGTCGACCGAGATGCCCACGTCGACGCCGAAGCCCGAGGCGCTCGCGCCCTCGACGTCGGAGTCGGCGCGCTGGTAACGCACCGTGATTCCACCGGCGCCCAGCGCCATCGGGGCGTACGCGACACCGGCGGAGATCGTGGCCTCGCGGTAGCCCGAGCCCTCGATCAGCGTCAGGTTCTGCGTCGCCAGCGAAGCGCCGACCACCATGCGGTATGGCTTCGAGCCCTGGTACGGATCGGCCGCGCTGGGTCCCAGCGCGAACGCGCCGCCGATGCGTCCGCGGTTGAAGTCGAGGTCGGGCGACATCCGGTCGTACTGCACGGTGACGGTGTTCGCGCCGTAGGCCAGGCGCGCCGGGTTCGTCTCGAGCGCCAGGTCATCGACGGTCATCACGACCATGTGCCCGCCGAGCGCGATCGCACGTGGGCCGCCGTCGGAGGAGGGGAAGGCGGAGGAGGTGGCAGATGTCGCTCGCGGAGCGAGCGAAATCATGCCGACCAATCCGACTGCGAGGAAACACCCTAGGCGCTTCGCGCCTGATATCACTTCGCCACCACCACGGCTGCGGTCGTGACGGAGCTCGTCCCGTCCTCGTAGGTCACGGTCGCGCGCGCCACGTAGGGCCCGTCGCCCACCGTGTTGCCGGCGTCATCCTTTACGTTCCACGGCAGTTCGAAGCGCTGGTTGAGCTGGTTCACCAGCAGCGTGCGCACGCGCCTGCCGCGCAGGTCGTACAGGTCGATCTGCACCGCGCGCGCGGTCTTGCTCACGTTGATGTCGAACACGTCGGTGGCGCGGAAGCGCTCGGGCGCGTGGAAGCCGACCGGCTCGGAGTAGGTGACGACGAACGGCGAGCCGAATGCCGAGCGATTCCCGGCCCGGTCGACGGCGCGGAATGTGAACGTGTTGTCGCCGAGGATCAGGTTCGGGGACGTGCTCCAGCGCGGCCCGGTGATGCGTGACAATACCGTCCCGCCGCGGGCGACGTAGATGGAGTCCGCGCCGGGCGTGTTGCCCTGCAGCAGGACGAAGTTCCGCGAAGTCTCCGTGACCGTGCCCGCGTCCGGAACCGGCACCGCCGGCGCCGTGTTGTCGATCACGAAGCGCGTGAACACCTTGCGCCCGGGCAGCGGCTGACCGCCCGCACCGGCGCTCTCGGCCTGCGCGAACGCCCACCAGCTCCCGTCGGCCACCGCAACGTCCATGCTGTCCCGACCGAACCAGTAGAACTCGTGATCACCCGCGGGGGCCGGACCGTCGAACAGCGTGTCGATCGAGTTCACCGAGTCCGCGAACTGCGTGCCGGTGAGCGGCGGGTTCGACTCGCGGATCTCGACGCGCAGCCGCGTCGTCGGCGCGTCGAGCGCGATCAGCACCTTGACCGTGTCGAGGAATCCATCCGCGTTGGGCGACGACTCGAACGGCGTCACGCGCAGGAAGCCGATGTCGGCGGTGTTCGCGTAGGTGACCGTGATCGCCGGCATGAGCGGGGAACGATTGAGGCCCCGGTCGATGCTCTGGAGGGCGAACGTGTTGACGCCCACCGCAAGCCGCGCATCGAACTCGAACGTGCCGTCCTGGCTCGAGACCGGCAGGGTCGCGGTCTGGATCCCACCCTCGTACAGGAAGACCTTCTCGGCGTCCGGCGCGAAGCCCGTGAGGGTCAGATCCTCGTCCGTGACGGTCAGGCCGTCGAAGCCCTTGTCGAAGAACGGGTCGCGCGGCGCACGGAGGTCGAGGTGGGTCGTGACCTCGGCAGGTGCCCCGACCGTATCGCCGTCGGCCGTCAACTCGAGCACCTGGATCCGGTACAGCGAGTCGGGGAGCGCCACCCCGGCCGAGTCGCGGCCGTCCCAGGTCACCGTGTAACGCCCGGCCACCCCGGGCCCGAACAGGAAGCGGCGCAAGGGCGCCTGGCGCACCGAATCCCGGGGCTCCGACCAGATCGAGACCCGCAAACTGTCGAAGTCGGGACTGACGACCCAGCCCGCGACAACGGTCTCGAGCTGCCCGTCGGCATTGGGGGAAAACGTGGGGTTGTCGACGGCCAGACCCAGAACACCGGCTTCGGCGCTGCCCCCCGGGGCAAGGAGAGCGCAGACGGTCAGGAATACGAGGGCTGGAGCGGCGAAACGACGAGGGGTCAACGACATGGGGCGCAGTTTGCCACGTTCGGTACCCCGGGGACCACCGAAACAACGAAGGGGGCCCGCGAAGGCCCCCCTGCTGTGCGTTGCCCGAATGGAGGTTCTGGAGGTTTGCTGCCTGCTTCTGCTCCTGGTTCTGCTCCCTGCCGTGTACTACCGCGGTTCCCGTGGGAGGGTTCCGAAGTTTTTCGGGGGGTGGTGGGCTTGACGAGGGTTTGACCGTTCGGACCCTGCTCCGGTCAATCCAGCCGCACGAACCGCCGCACTTCGGTCATGACGCCCGCGCGTTCGAGGCGCGCGAAGTACATCCCCGGGGCGGCGGCTGCGCCGGTCGTGCCGCGGCCGTCCCAGGTAACGCTTGCGGGCCCGGCCGGGAGCGTGCCTTCGACCAGCGTGCGGACGGCGCGGCCGGCGGCGTTGTAGATCACGAGGCGCGTGGCGCTTCCGCCGGCCGGAAGGTCGAAGCTGAAGCGCACGCTCTGGCCGGCGCCCGAGGGCGACGGACGCGGCGTCGCGAACGCGAGGCGTCCCCCGCCTTCGCCCACGCCGACGAGCGATGGCGCATCGACGCGCAGCGTGCCGGTCACGCTCGACGTCCCCTTCTGGTAGACGTACAGCAGGTGCTCGCCGGTGAGCTGCGGGATCATCGAGAACTCCTCGACGCCGTTCTCTCCGGCCCAGCCCGTCGCGCTCTCGCCCCAGATGTCGGAGCCCGCGAGCGAGTCGGCACGCGTCCCGTAGGTGAACAGCGGCTCGTTCGTACGCGGCCCGTAGACCGACATCGAGGCGTCGCCCTTCGTGCCCGGGTTCGGCGTGAACCGCCAGAAGTACTCGACCCCGGCGACCATCCACATCGTCCACGCGACGCCGACGTGCGAGCCCATCGCCAGCGGCGTGTCGGTGCCAACGCTCAGCACGGGCATGCCGTAGGTCCACTCGATCTTGTAGCCGCCGATCGGGCCCAGCGAGATCATCAGCACGGCAGCGGTGTCCTCGGGCACGTTCGCGTAGTTGGCGACGATGAAGTCGACGATGCCGGATTCGGCGCTCGAGCGCTCGAGCTGCGTGATGTAGTCCGGCCGGGTGTAGATCTTGATGTCGGCGTCCGGCGGCGGATTGCCGGCCCCTGGCTTGAGGCCCAGCACCGACCAGCCGCGCGTGCCGGTGGGCGCGTACAGGAAGTCGG
>JBKJNH010000238.1:0-9027 GCA_046596055.1 Candidatus Eiseniibacteriota bacterium | reverse complement strand
CCTCCCCCATCTCATCGAGCCCATGGTCGATGAGGTCGAGCTCGAACGCGTCCTGGTCGATGCCGTCGGGCTTGAGGCGGAACACGCCCATCCGCCTGAACATGAAGCCGACGCTGCCGGCGGCCCCCATGTTCCCGCCGCCCTTGAGGAACGCGTTACGCACGTTCGCCACGGTCCGCGTGGGGTTGTCGGTCGCGGCCTCGACGAGCACGGCCACGCCATGCGGCCCGTAGCCCTCGTAGATGATCTCGGCGTAATCGGCGGTTGTATGGTCCATGGCCCGCTTGATCGCCGTCTCGAGCTTCTCCTTGGGCATGTTGATCGCGCGCGCGTTCTGGAAGGCGCGACGCAGCGCGACGTTGGTCTCGGGAAGCGGACCGGCGGCCTTGACCGCGATCGTGACCTGCTTGCCGATGCGCGCGAACGCCTTCGACATCTTGTCCCAGCGCGCGAACATCGTCGCCTTGCGAGTTTCGAAGATGCGACCCATCGTGGATTCGACTCCTGGTACGGGAAGGGATCGTGCGGAGCCGCACCATCAGCGGCCGACGCGCCATGATGCCATGCAGCGGGGCGGGCGTCCACCTCGCCCCCGAATCGGCCTACCCCGCGTGCTCCGCGGCCTGTGGATAGGTGCCGAGCACGCGCACCGCGCGCACGCGCGGCGCGAGCTCGGCGAGTGCGGCCGCGACGGGCGCCGAGGCGGCGTGACCCTCGAGATCGAGGTGGAAGCGGTAACGGAACGGCTCGCCCGGCACGGGGCGCGACTCGAGCTTCGTCAGGTTCACGCCGTGCGCAGCGAACGTGGTGAGCGCCTCGCCCAGCGCACCGGGGCGATGGTCGAGCGTCACCAGCAGCGAGGTCTTGCACGCCGCGTCCGCCGCGCACGGCAAGGGGTCGCGCGCGAGCTCGAGGAAGCGCGTGAAGTTCCCCTCCTGCGACTGGATGCCGCGCGCCAGCACGTCGAGCCCGTAGGCGCGCGCGGCCGCCTCGGAGGCGATTGCGGCAATCGTGCGGTCGCCGCCCTCCTTCACCTTGCGTGCCGCGCCGGCCGTGTCGAAGTCGGCCTCGGGGCGCACGCCGGGCAATCCGCGCAGGAACGGCGAACATTGCGCGAGCGCCTGCGGATGCGAGCGCACCACGCGCAGCTCGTCGAGCCGCACGCCCTCGAGCGCGAGAAGGCAGTGCTCGACGTGGCTCACCACCTCGGCGGTGATCGCGAGGCCACCGTCGGCGAGCAGGTCGTAGACCTCGTGCACGCTGCCGGCGGTCGTGTTCTCGATCGGCAGGAGCGCGCGATCCGCCGTGCCCGACACGACGGCATGCGCGGCGGCGGCAAATGACTCGTGGCCCGCAAGGAGTGCTCCACCCTCGCGCCCGCCGTAGCGGGCCTGCGCGGCGAGATGGCTGTACGAACCCTCGACGCCCTGGTAGGCGATGCGCAGAGGCGCGGTCGCGCGCGTGGTGACCCACGCCTGCTGGTGGGCGATCGACATGGCCATGATGCGGCGGTAGAGGTCCTCGACGGCGTGGGCGTCCATGCCGCGCTCGGTCGCGAGCGCGCGCACGCGGCGGATGACCTGCTCCTCGCGCACGGGATCGCGGAACGGTGCGGCGGCGTCGAGCTTCCACTGCGAGACCTTCTCGACCAGATCCATGCGTTTTGAAAGCAACTCGATCAGGCCCGTGTCGAGCGTCTCGATCGCCTCGCGGATCGCCTGGATGTCGGCGGGATCGCTCACCGCTTCCCGCGCATCAGCGCGAGGTAGACGCCACCGGCGAGGCCGAATCCGACGAACCACGCGTAGGCGTAGATCGACGTCCACACCGCGCCGACGCCCGGGAACTGCGCCGGGAAGGCCTGCGCGAGGAAGCCGGGAACGTTGGGGGCGATGCCGGCGACGAGCGCGATCAGCGCCGCCGGATTGAAGCCGTTCGCGTACTCGTAGCGTCCGCCGCGGCGGTACAGGTCGTCGAGGTCGAGCGTCTTTCGCCGCAGCACGAAGTAGTCGGCGATGAGGATGCCGCCGATCGGTCCGAGCAGCGCCGAGTAGCCGACGAGCCAGGTGAAAATGTAACCCTGCGAACTCTTGAGCAGGTTCCACGGCATGATCAGCACGCCGATCAGCGCGGTGATGATGCCGCCTGTCCGATACGAGATGCGCCGCGGCGCCAGGTTCGAGAAGTCGTTCGCCGGCGAGACCACGTTCGCCGCCAGGTTCGTCGTCAGCGTCGCCACCGTGAGCGCGAGCATCGACACGATCACCGCGGCAGGTCCGCCGATCCGTGCCAGGAGCGCGACCGGGTCCCAGATCACGCCCTCGCCGGGGAAGATGACCGCGGTCGCCGAGGTCACCGCAACGCCGATGAACGCGTAGAGCGTCATCGTCGTCGGGAGCCCCGCGGCCTGCCCGACGATCTGGTCCCGCTGACTCTTCGCGTAGCGCGTGAAGTCGGGAATGTTGAGCGACAGAGTCGCCCAGTAACCGATCATCGCGGTCAGCGCGGGAAAGAAGATGGGCAGGAACGATTGCGTGTCGGGAAACTTCGACGGCTGCGACAGCATCGGCCCGAAGCCGCCCGCCCGCACGTACGCCCAGCCCAGCAGCACGAGCCCCATCGCGATGAGGAACGGTGCGGCGATCGACTCGAGTCCCTTGATCGACTCGGTTCCGTGCCAGATGAAGTGCAGGTTCATGAGCCAGAAGAGAAGGAACGCGAGGAACTCGCCCGTTCCGAGACCGACCCAGCCGGGCAGGATCGCCGGCAGCGCCGCAACACCCGGCCACAGCGCCTTCGTCAGCTGAAAGATCGCCGCGCCGCCGATCCACGCCTGGATCCCGAACCACCCGCAGGCCACGAGTGCGCGCAGGAGCGCGGGGACGTTCGCGCCCAACACGCCGAACGAGGCGCGGGCGAACACCGGGAACGGGATGCCGTACTTGGCCCCGGCGTGCGCGTTGAGCAGCATGGGCAAGAGCACGATCGAGTTGCCGAGGAAGATCGTGAACATCGCCTGCTTCCACGACATTCCCGAGTCGATCAGGCCCGACGCCAGCGTGTAGGTCGTGATGCACACCGACATCCCGATCCACAGGGCGCAGTAGTGCCACCAGTTCCAGGTGCGTGCGGAGGCGGGGACGGGCGCGATGTCGGCGTTAATCAGCGTCGGATCGCTCGTCGGGCCACTCATCGGGTTCGCGCTCATCGGTCGTGCAGCCCCCCGGGCACGTGCGCGGTGCCCTTTGCGATGCGGTCGTTCCACGACTCGAACGGCTTGTCGGTGACGTCCTTCATCGTGATGCACCCCTCGACCGGACAGACATGCGAGCACAGGTTGCAGCCGATGCACTCGGTCTCGTCGACCCACACGACGTGCGTCTTCCGCTCCGAGCTCACCGCGATCGCGGCGTCCCGCGTGGGCGCGAGATGACCGGGCGCGAGCGCGTCGCCCGCGTTGTGAATGCAATGGACGGCGGTGTCGCGGCAGGCGACGTAGCACAGGTTGCAACCCACGCACTTGTCGGCGTCGACGTGGGCGACGACCTTGTAGTTGAGGTCGAGGTCACCCCACTCGACATACGCGGGCAGCGCCTTGCCGCGCAGCTCGTTCACCGACTTCATGCCCTTGCCGTCGAGGTAGGACGACAGGCCGTCGATCATGTCCTCGACGATGCGGAAGCCGTAATGCATCGCCGCGGTGCACACCTGCACCGACGTGGAGCCCAGGGCGATGAACTCGGCCGCGTCGCGCCACGTCGCGATCCCGCCGATGCCCGAGATCGGGATCGTGATGCGCGGATCGCGCCCCAGGGCCGCCACCATGTGCAAGGCGATCGGCTTGACCGCCGGGCCGCAGTAGCCGCCGTTCGTCGAGCGCTGCCCGACGACCGGGTAGGGCACGAGCTTGTCGAGGTCCACGCCGACGATGCTCTTGATCGTGTTGATGAGCGACAGGCCGTGCGCGCCGGCCTCGACTGCAGCGGCGCCGGGCTCGGTGACGTCACCGATGTTCGGCGTCAGCTTGATCAGCACGGGGATGCTCGAGAACTCGACGGCCCACCCGGCGACGACCTTGAGCACCTCGGGCTCCTGCCCCACCGCCGAGCCCATCCCGCGCTCGCACATGCCGTGCGGGCAGCCGAAGTTGAGCTCGAGCCCGTCGCAGCCGGTGTCGATCGTGCGTTTGATGATCTCCTTCCAGTCGTCCTTCGACTCGACCATGAGCGAGGCGATGAGCGCGCGGTCGGGATAGCGCCGCTTCACCTCCTTGATCTCGCGCAGGTTCGTCTCGAGCGGCCGGTCGGTGATGAGCTCGATGTTGTTGAACCCCGCCATCTTCATGCCACCCAGCGCCACGGCACCGAAACGGCTGGAGGTGTCGACGATGGGCTCGCCCAGCGTCTTCCACACGGCGCCGCCCCAACCGGCGTCGAACGCGCGCATCACCTGCTCGCCCGTGTTCGTCGGCGGCGCCGAGGCGAGCCAGAACGGGTTCGGGGACTTGATCCCTGCGAAGTCGATCGATAGATCCGCCACGCTGCGTACTCCTTTCGCTGCTCTCAAGCCCGCCGCCCGGAGCGCCAAGATCGCGGCGGACTGTAACCGCCAGTTGCACAACGACTTCTGTCGGCATGTGCAGATTGACTGTCCCCGGGGACAGTGAACTTACACGTGCCCTGCGCTCATCGGCGCGCCCGCCTCCACGGCCAACCCGCACGCCGCGGCGATCGCTCGCGCCGCCCGCTTGCCATCCTGCACGGCGGTGACGACCAGCTCGCCGACACCGGTACCGTCGCCGCCGGCGTAGACCTTCGGGTTCCCCGTGCGGCCGGTGAGTGGATCGGCGACGATCCCGCCCTTCGGTTCGCACACCACGCCGTCGAATCCAACCACGGCCGCAGGATCAGGCTTCGCCTGCCCGATCGCGACGAGCACGAGATCGGCCTCGAGCTTCCGGCCGTCGGCCAGCACCAGGGCCGTGAGCGCGCCACCGGCGTCGCGCACGAACATCTCGGGGACAGCCCGCTCGACCAGCCGGACGCCCTCCTCGCGCGCGTGCAGCAGTTCGTGCGAGTAGCCGGACATGTCGGCCTCGGTGCGGCGGTAGACGAGCGCCACGTCGGGCACGCCCAGGTGCGCCAGCTCGCGCACGGCGTCGATCGCGGTGTTGCCGCCCCCGACCACGACCGCCCGCTTGACGGCGCCCAGCGCGAACCCCGGCTCGTTCTTCAAGCGCTCGATCCACGCGGTCGCACCGCTCACCCCCGGGCCGTCCTCTCCCGGGATGCCGAGCCTCGAGTCCGCGCCCAGGCCCACGCCCAGGAACACGGCGTCGAATTCGGCCAGGATCTGCGCTGCCGTCACGTCCCGTCCCACTTCGACACCGGTACGAATCGTGACGCCCAGCTCGCGGACCAGGTCGACCTCGCGCAGCGCACCGTCGACGTGCATCTTGTACGGTGCCACGCCGGTCGTGTTGAGCCCGCCGGGAAGCGCGCGCTTCTCGAACACGGTGACCGCGAAGCCCTCGAGTGCCAGGTAGCCCGCGCACGCGAGCGACGCCGGCCCTGAGCCGACGCAGGCGACCTTCTTCCCGTTCGCGGGCAGTTTGCGCAGCAGCTGCGCCGCGTCGCCGCGCTCGAACGCCTTCTCGACCGCGTAGCGCTGCAGCCGGCCGATGGCGATCGTCTCGTGGCCCTGGTGCTGGTGGACGCAGGCGCCCGCGCAGAGCACCTCGACCGGGCAGACCCGCGCGCACGAGTAGCCGAGGATGTTCGCGGAGAGAATGGTCCGCGCCGAGCCCTTCAGGTTGTCGGTCGCGATCTTCCGGATGAAGCCCGGAATGTCGATTCCCGTGGGGCACGCCGTCACGCAGGGCGCGTCGTGACAGTAGAGGCAGCGATTCGCCTCCGTCACCGCCTGGCCCGGAGTGAGCGTGGGCTTGAGGTCGGGGAGTGCGGATTCGAGGCGTTCGCTCATGCCGCCTCGATCGCAGCAAGCCCATCGTCCAGGATCTTCACCGCCTCGGCCACGTCGGCCCCGCTGGCGATCATCGGCGGCGAGATGCGGGCCACGTTGCCGTAGAAGCCGCCCTTGCCGATCAGCAGGCCGCGCTGCTTCGTTTCCTCGAACAGCTTCGCCAGCGCCTGCGGGTTGGGCGTGCGGTCCTGCTTCGTCTCGTCGACGACGAACTCGACGCCGACCATGAGGCCCTTGCCGCGCACGTCGCCGATGATCCGCGGGTACTTCCGCTGGAGCCCGAGCAGGCCCTCGCGCAAAAGGCCGCCAACCTGCGTGGCATTCGAGCGCAGGTCGCGCCGCTCGATCACGCCGATCGTCGCGTTGCCCGCCGTGGCCGAGATCGGGTTGCCGCCGAACGTCGAGATCGTGAGGGACTGGAGCGCGTCGGCGATCTCGGTCGTGCAGATCGTGGCCGACAGCGGCATCCCGTTGGCGATGCCCTTGGCCATGGTCATGATCTCGGGCTCGACGTTCCAGTGCTCGATGCCCCACCACTTGTCGCCGGTGCGGCCGAAGCCGGTCTGCACCTCGTCGCAGATGAACACGCCGCCGTACTTCCTCACGATGCCGACGGCGATCTCGAAGTATTCCTTCGGCGGGGTGACGAAGCCGCCGACGCCCTGGATCGGCTCGGCGATGAAGCCGGCGATCTTGCCGGTCGTCGTCGTGCGGATGACCTCCTCGACGTCCTGCGCGCAGCGCACGCCGCAGGACGGATAGGTCAGGCCGTACGGACAGCGGTAGCAGTACGGCGCGAGCGCGTGCTTGATGCCCGCGACCTGCGTCGGCAGCGCCCGCCAGTTCGAGTGCGCGGTGAGCGACTGCGCCAGCATCGAGCGGCCGTGGTAGCCGTTTCGGAGTGCTACGATCTCGGTGCGCCCGGTGTGGAGCTGCGCCATCATCACCGCGGTCTCGTCGGCCTCGGTGCCCGACGCGGTGAAGTAGCACTTCTCGAGCTTGCCCGGCGTGATCGCCGCCAGCTTCTCGGCCAGCTCGACGATGGGCAGCGTCGGGTACAGCGTCGAGACGTGGCCCAATCGGTCGATCTGCGCCTTGACCGCGGTGTTCACGTCGTCGTTGCAGTGACCGACGGACACCGTGAGGATGCCGCCGAAGAAGTCGAGGTAGGACTTCCCGTCGACGTCGGTCACGCGCATGCCCTTGCCCGAGTCGAGGACGACCGATTCCGCGTAGTAGTTGGTGCACGCCGGGAACAGGTGCTTCTTGTGCGCGGCGCGGATGTCGGCGGCGCTGCGCTTCGTCTCGGTCTTCCCGCTCATGCCCGTCTCCCTGCGTTGCCCGCACCCATCAGGGCGGCGGCATCGGCGCGCGCCCCCGGCTCGCGCCGCAGGAAGCGGCCGGCCCCGCGCTCGACCTTCAGCTTCCCGTCGGCGTACTGCACGCGCCCGGCCGCCACGACGTACGACGGGCCGCCGGTCACCTTCACGCCCTCGAACATGTTGCGATCCGACTTCGAGTGGTGCGTCTTCGCCGAGATCGTCCGCTCGCCCTCCGGGTTCCACACCACGAGGTCGGCGTCGGCGCCCGCGGCGACCAGGCCCTTGCGGCCCATCAGGCCGAAGATGCGCGCCGGGGCGGCCGAGCACAGCTCGACCATGCGCTCGAGCGAGATGCGCCCGGTCTTGACGCCGAACGTGTACATGAGCGCGAGGCGCTCCTCCACACCCGCCGCGCCATTGGGGATCTTCGTGAAGTCGTCGATGCCCATGCGTTTCTGCTCCATCGTGAACGGGCAGTGATCGGTGCCCATCGTCGACAGGAGCCCGTCCTGCACGTGCGCCCACAGCGCGTCCTGGTGCCCGCCCTCGCGCGGCCGGATCGGCGGCGACATGACGCAGGTCGAGCCCTCGAAGTCGGGCTTCTCGTAGACCGAGTCGTCGAGCAGCAGGTACTGCGGGCAGGTTTCGCCGTGGCAGTGCTGGCCGTCGGCCTTGGCGCGCGCCAGCGCCTCGACCGCCTCGCGCGCCGACATGTGGACGATGTACACCGTCGCGCCGGTGAGCCGTCCGATCATGAGTGCGCGGCCGGTGGCCTCGCCCTCGACCGACGACGGCCGCGAGATCGCGTGGTACTTCGGCGTGGTCTTCCCGGCGGCGATCAGCTCGCGCTGGCGGTGGGCGATCGAGTCGCCGTGCTCGGCGTGCACCGTGACGACCGCACCCAGTTCGCCCGCGCGCTTCATCATGCGGTAGAGCTCGTCGTCGTCGACCATGATTGCGCCCTTGTACGCCATGAACAGCTTGAACGAGGTGATTCCCTCGTCCTCGACGACGATGCGCATTTCCTCGGCGGTCTTGTCGTTCCAGCCGTTGACGCTCATGTGGAACGTATAGTCGGCGACGGCGCGCTTCGACTTCTCGTGCCACTCGGCGAGGCCCACCAGCAGTGAGCGCTCGCGCCCCGGGATCACCAGGTCGATAAGTGTGGTCGTGCCGCCGGCCATCGCGGCGGCGGTGCCGTACTCGAAGTCGTCGGACGAGACCGTTCCCATGAACGGCAGCGCCAGGTGCACGTGTGGGTCGACGCCGCCCGGCAGCACGAACTGCCCGCTCGCGTCGATCACCTCGTCCTGCGCCGACGCCTTCTCGAGGTTCATTCCCAGGGCGACGATCTTCCCGTCCTGGCACAGCACGTCGGACTGCGTACGGCCGGCCGCGTTGACGACCGTCCCGTTCTTGATCAACACGCCCATGGCGACTCTCTCCCGGGTCCGATGACGACGGCTAGATCGCGGTGAGGCCGGCGTACGTCTCGGGCCGGCGGTCGCGGTAGAACTGCCAGATGCGGCGCACGTCCTCGATCACGTCGAGGTCCATCGTCGCGACGACGAGCTCGTCGTTGTCCTCCCCCGCCTGCGCGAGGAACGCGCCCCGGGGGTCGACGAAGTACGAGCTGCCCTAGAACTTCCCGATGTTCCAGGGCCCCTCGGTGCCGACTCGGTTGCTGGCGCCGACGTAGTAGCCGTTGGCGACCGCGTGCGCG